>CAXTSF010000179.1:5229-6314 GCA_964246865.1 uncultured Terriglobus sp. | reverse complement strand
GGGAGAAACCGACGAACCAGGCATCGGTGTAGTTGTTGGTGGTGCCGGTCTTGCCGCCTAGCGGGTGCTTGAGCACGGCACCAGCCTGGGCAGCCGTACCGTACTGTGGGACCGCCTTGAGAAAGGTCATCATGGTCCGGGCTGTTTCTACGGAGATGACCTCGCGGACCTGAGGCGCGGTCTGCTGCAGCGGCAGCCCATCCGCCTGCACGATGCGGCGAATGGCATGGGGAGCAATGCGTATGCCGTCATTGGGGAATACGGCATAGGCCCCCACCTGCTCGGCAAGTGAGACACCGGCGGATCCAATGGCAACCGGTAAAAACGCGGGCAGGGTCGAGGTAATGCCGAAGCGGTGCGCGACCTCGATCACCTTGCGGATGCCGACCTGATTGGCGAGCTTGAGCGCCGGGATGTTGCGTGACTCCGCAAACGCTGCCAGCAGAGACATGGCACCGCGATAGTTTGCCTCGTAGTTGTGCGGGGTGTAAGGCCCGTTGGGTGTGTAGAAACTGGTGGGACCGTCCACGATGCTGTCGGACGGCTTGGCACCGTTCTCGACGGCAGCGGTGTAGACATAGGGCTTGAAGGAGGAGCCAACCTGCCGCTCGGCCTGGGTGGCGCGATTGAACTGGGACAGGTTGAAGTCGCGGCCACCCACCATGGCGAGGATTTCGCCGTTGCCGTTGTCCATGGCCATGAGGGAGGCCTGGGTGCCGGAGTCCTGTTGCAGGGAGGCGTGCATGGTGCGGCCCTCCGCGGCCGCATCCTCAATGCGGACATAGACGAGGTCGCCCTGCTGTAGGAGCCGGTTGCCTGCCCAGATCTGCGTCCATGCCCAGTCCGGGGGCAGCAGCTCGGCGTAACGGCGGCCGATACGCACGATGGCATGACGGGCGTTCACTTCGGTGACGAGCGCGTGGACGTAAGTGCCCTTCTCGAGAGTGTCATCCCAGTCGGGATGCCGGTAGAGCTCCAGATCGCCGCCGGTGCTGACGATGTTGGTGAGATTGCCCTTCCAGCCGTGGCGGCGCTCGTAAACGGCGATGCCATCCAGCACGGCCTTATTGGCCACCATCTGCAGA
>CAXTSF010000179.1:0-5219 GCA_964246865.1 uncultured Terriglobus sp. | reverse complement strand
CCAGGTCGAGCGTGGTGTACACGCGCATGCCCGTCCCGTGGATAGCGTCCGCGCCGTACTGGCCTTCGAGCTGGCGGCGCACCTCCTCTACAAAATAGGGCGCGACGGTGTGCTCGGGTGCGGGAATGTGGAGGACGATCGGCGCATCCGCGGCGGCAGTAAACTCAGCCTGCGTAATGCGGCCGTCCTTGAGCATCTCGCTCAGGACCAGGTTGCGGCGGCGGAGGGCGCGCTCCGGGTGGCGCAGCGGCGAGTAGAGGACCGGTCCCTTGGGAAGTGCGGCGAGCAGGGCCGCTTCCGGCAGGGTCAGATCGCGGACGTGCTTGGAGAAATAAAACTGGGATCCCGCCTCAAAGCCATAGGTGCCGTGGCCGAGATAGATCTGATTGGCGTACATCGCGAAGATCTGCTGCTTGGTGAAATGGCGCTCAATCTGAATGGAGAGCAGCACCTCCTGCAGTTTGCGCCGCCAGGTCTGCTCGGCGGAGAGGAAGAGATTGCGCGCGAGCTGCATGGTGAGGGTGGAAGCACCCTGACGTCGGCCGTGCGAGCGCATGTCGATATACGCAGCACCAAGAGCGCGGAAGGGATTGACGCCGACATTGCCCTCGAAGCTTTTGTCCTCAATGGAGAGGATGGCGTCGCGCAGGGACTTGGGGAACTCGGTGTAGCCAACCACGATGCGGCGCTCAAGGGCAAAGGAGCCGATTGGACGTCCTTTGACGTCGAGGAGTTCGGTGGTGGTGCTGGGATGATAGCGCTCCAGGTCCTCCATCTGTGGAAGATCCGTGGAGTAAACCAGGGTGAGACCGACAAGCGAGCCGAATACGGCGGACGCAAGGAGAAGGCCGTAAAAGATTGCACGGCGGGCCTTGCGACGGGTCGGGAACTGCTGCCTCCAGAGATTGCGCAGATAGCCGAGGCCACGCGGCGGGCGTCCGGCTGGGCCTGGCGGCGGAGCACCCGGCGGTTGCGGGACAGAACGAGGCGCTTCTACGTCTCTGGTGAAAAGGCTGGGCACAACAGATCAACGGTAGCATGCGAAGGTCGCCCGGCACATGCTACCAACGACGGTGCGGCCTGCAGCCCTCCGGTCACGTGACCGACCAGGCCGGCGTACGGCTTGCTCAGGCTGGCCGCGCCTTCAGCATGTCGAGCGCCTTATTCAGCTGCTCGTCCACCTTTACGGCGGGCTTCGCGTTGGGTACCGCTGGCTTGCTGCTGTTGACCGTGGCTGTGGTGGGAGTCGGCGCGGCGGTGTCGGCCTCTTCGTCGTCGTCGGCGGGCGTGGCGGCCTCCTGTGCGGAGGCGACCTGGACGCCGGGGGTGACGCCCTCGTCCTGCAGCTTCTTCCCGCTGGGCGTGGCATATTTCGCGACCGAGAGGATGATGGCAGAGCCGTCAGGAAGCTCGAAGGTCTTGCCTTCGGAGCCGTCACCAAAGGTCTTCTCACCAACCAGATCGGAACGTTTGCTGTCCAGCAACGCACCCGCGACGAGTTCCGCAGGGCCGGCTGTCCCGCGATTGATAAGCGTGACCATGGGCGCGTTCGGACTGATGGCCTTGCCTGGTTCAGCGGAGAAGGTCTGCTTGGCTACCTTCTGGCCCTCAAGCGTGGCGAGCGTGCCTGTCTTGATGAAGTCGTTGGCAAGCCGGAGAGCAGCGGTGTTGTTGCCGGCGGAAACATCACGGAGGTCGAGCAGGATCTTCTTGCTGCCGGCCTTGCCCATGTCTTTCAGCTTGCCCTCAAGCTGGGCGACGTGATCGGCATCGAGGATGCCCGGTTTGAGATACAAAATGGAGCTGTTCTCATACAACACGTCGGAGAGCGCGGGGAGCGCGATGTTGGCCCGGGTGAGCTGAATCTTTTCCGGTGCGGAGCGGCGCGGGCGAATGACGGAAATCGTGAGCGGCGTGCCGGGCTGGCCGCTGAGCATCAGTTCAACACTGGCGAGCGACAGGTCGCGGGTGCTCTTATCACCAATGGACTCAATGATGTCGCCATCGCCGAGGTTTGCTTTGTCGGCTGGGCTGTTCGGCACGACGGAGACGACGGTGGCATAGCCAAAGCGCTTGGAGACATTGATGCCGACCTGCGCTTTGCCAAGATTCTGCGCCTTGTAGGCTTTGTACTCCGCCGGTCCGAGATAGCTCGAGTTGCTGTCCAGGGTCTCAAGCAGACCGCGAAGGGCACCATCCGTCACCTGCGGCATCTTCGGATCTTCAACGTAATCGCTCTGCACGTGCCGGAGGACCTCGCTGTAGACCTGCATCTGGCGGTAGGCACCATCACCCTGTTGCGCGGTGGCGGCGCGGACGCCTCTGCCATTGGCTCCAAGAAAGACGGTGAGCAGGATGAGTGCCGAGAGGGCGAGCAGCGAGAGCTTGAGCGATTTAGGCATAGGGTATGACAAAACCTTCGGGGCTGGAATCCCTCGCACTTTAGACGGAACCGGCTGCGGATAGGATACGCTGAGCTTTGATCCGGACGACAAAGAATTGTGGACGGTGGAAGGCACGGAACGTTTCAAAGTGGGACGGATCGACGCGATCAATGCTCCGGCCGCAACTCCTGGCTCTGGGCAGTGTATGGTGGCGGTGAGTGGGATCGAACCACTGACCTACGGGTTATGAGTCCGTCGCTCTAACCATCTGAGCTACACCGCCGTGGTGTTTGCCGCATCCGCCTGCGGCAGCGCACTTTTTGCTACAAATGCACTTTCAACTTCTCTAAAGACACTCCGGTATCGACAAGGCGGCCGTCTATGCCAGCCGATAGCCCAAGTCTATCAAACGGTTCGGGAGGGCGTGCCTTGAGGGAGCGCGTGATTGGTGTGATTCCGGCGCGGCTTCGCTCGACCCGGCTGCCGCGGAAGGTACTGCATCCCCTGCTGGGACGGCCCATGCTGGCGTGGGTGGTGGAAGCGGCGCTGCGATGCCCGCAGCTGGACCGTGTCGTCGTCGCGGCCGATTCACCAGAGGTAGCAGCGCTGTGCGAGAAACATGGCTGGCCGTGGCAGATGACCTCGCCGGAGCTGCCGAGCGGCACAGACCGTATGCGTGCCGTGGCGCAGACCGTGGACTCCGAGATTTACGTGAACATCCAGGGAGATGAGCCGCTCCTGCTGCCCGAGCATGTGGACGCACTGCTGCTGCCCTTCCGGAACGGCGGTCATGTGCATGCGACCACGATCCGGGTGGCATGTCCCTTGGATGACATCGCAAACCCAAACGTGGTGAAGGTGGTGACGGCACCGGACGGGCGTGCGCTGTACTTCTCGCGTGCAACGATCCCGTTCGATCGCGACGGCGCAGGTGTGCGTCCGTGGAAGCACATTGGGCTGTATGCCTTTCGGCGGGATGCGCTGGAGCGCTTCCACGCGCTGCGGCCTAGCCCGCTCGAGGAGATCGAGCGGCTGGAGCAGCTGCGTTTGCTGGAGAACGGCATGGGGCTGTATGTGGAAACGGTGCTCACCGATACGCTGGGTGTGGACACCGAGGCAGACGTGCCGCGAGCGGAAGCGATGCTGCGGAAGCATCTGCGCTGATCGTCCAGAACAATTCATTTCTGTATACCGCTAGCTTCAGTTCGCCGCGCGTTCCTGCGAGGGTGCGACAGCAGGGCTGCAATGGCCGGCCATGTCGCAAGCCCGTACGCCAAAGATGACGTTGTCTTTCGATACGGGCACGACCACGTTCAGTTCCGCACCCTCCTGCATCTGGCCGAGCTTCTCTGCCGGCGCACTGTACTGCCAGTCCGGTGCCGTGGTCTCGCGCCAGACGACTTCGTAGCGTGTGAGTGAGACGGCCGTTGGAGCCGGGAGCCAGCGAAGGGTGGAGTTGTTGTCCAGGTTGCGCGCCACAAGGCGCACGTAGGCCGGTGCGGCAGGAGCGGAGGCAAGGGTGGCCAGGGCAGCGGTGTTGAGCCGGGCAACGCGGCTGATGTAGTTGAAGTCGTCGTACTGCAGCAGGTCTCCATACTGCTTGCCGTTCTCGATGCGGACGTTCTGGTGTTGATGGTCGAAGTTCTCGCGCCATTCGGTGAAGCGGACGGCGGCGAAGCCCTGGCCGTTGAAGGCACTGTGGTCGCCGCCCCGGAGATATCGGTCCAGGCGGAAGATGAGCACGGGTTTCACACTTCCGGAGGTGCGCTGGGCCGTGGACTGGGTATAGGTGCGCGAGACATCCACGACCGCCCGGGCGAGTTCACGTGAGGGCGAGTCGCTCTCACCGCCAACCGCAAGAATGGCTCTCTGCTGCTCCGATGTCGCTGTGGCCGGCACGCCTTCGGAAAAGACGCGCACCCGCGACTTACTTTGAAGACGATCGAACGGCGTGGTGTCACCGCCGACGATATCGTTGTTCAGGACGGCTTCCAGCTGCCAGCCCTCACTTTTAGCCACTGCGGCAAGATGGCGGCTGCCGTTCAGACCCTGCTCCTCGCCAGCGACAGCGACAAAGACGAGGGTGGCGGGAAAGCGGTGGCGGCTGAGGACGCGCGCCGCCTCCAGACTGACCGCAGTCCCGCTGGAATCGTCATTCGCACCGGGTGCGATGCTGTGGGTGTCGAGGGTGTCCGAGGCTCGCGTGTCATAGTGACCCGTGATAAGAATGCGGCGGGCGGACTGGACGGGATCTGTCCCTTTCAGGATGGCGTAGACATTGGTGATCGTGGTGGGCTGGACGATGCGCGGGGCTTTCCCGGTCTGCGGATCTTCCGTGAAGGTGTCTTCCCGGACATCGAGGCAACCACCGCATCCTTTGGAGATCTCCTCGAACTGGCCGTGGATCCACTTCGCGGCTGCGGAGACGTTGGTGGCCGCGAGGTCGGGATCCATGCTGGAGATGGTATTGCGGTTCGGGAAGCGAAGCAGAGTTTCAATAGTGGTGCGGAGGCGCTCCGCCGATATGTCGCGCAGAGCCGCCAGAATCTGAGGGTCCGTAGGTTTTGCCGCGACGGGCGAGCCGATTACCTGATAATCCAGACGGCTGCGTGCAGGCGCAGCAACCAGGGACTGCGGACGGAGAGACGGCGAAATAGACAGCAGAGCAAGTACAGCCAGTCCAACAAACTTCATGGGTGGAGTGTAACGTCTTGTCGCGGCTTCCCAAAGAAAAGTGCTGCGGAAGATTTCAACCTGGCGATGCTGTCTTAACGGAGTGTTTGCATCGTGATCGCGAGGCCGCCATCCGAGGCGCGCACCTGCACGCTCTGCAGG
>CAXTSF010000178.1:2863-6342 GCA_964246865.1 uncultured Terriglobus sp. | reverse complement strand
GGACTGCCCGGGAAGCAAGATTAAGTACGAATTCTTAACAGTACCAGCGGAAGCCAAGGCAACGACAAGTTGGCTTTGTCCGACTATAAAAGCAGCCTCGTTGCTCAGGGAAACAGTCGCAATCTTACGTTGCATTTGCTGATCCTGTAATATGAAGTCTCGATCTCGCGATAGCGGGAACAGAAAAGGTTGACTGCCATGGTTTGCTACTGAAACAGCAATGGATGCCTCGCCGTCTTCTACTTGACAGCTAACGATTCGCAAAGATATGGGCAAGACATACTTAACTGTTCTGTTGCTTCTGGAGTCTCCGGGAATGGTGGAGGAGGATATTTTTCCTCTTGGGGGTGTGAGATCAATCCTTGAACCCTGAGTGAGAATTCCGCACAAGATTAGAAACGGGAGATATCTGAAGAAAAAGTTCATCGTTACCTCATTGGCAGCTCGTGTAAGGAGAGTAACAGATGTAGCCGTCTATCTGTCCCGCATTATCTTGGTTGACGGAAGGCGGTTCGTATATTGCTGCAGAGTTGATTGCGTCTTGCAAGGAACTAACTTTCGCCGCGGTTTCTTGGTTAAACGAATCTATGTTTGTGTACGGAGGTGCAATCCTGCTCTCGTAATAATCGCCTATGTTGTTTCCTGTGATTGCGCGTTGCCATTGGGAGTAATGGCTAGGAAAGACTGGGGCTGACTCGTGACGTAGCGTTTGTGCGTAAAGAGCGTTGCCTGCGATTATTCCGTTGGGATTGAGGGTGGACCATGTGCCTGTCTGATGCATGTAGAAAGCAGAAGACGTGTCTTCCAAATCAGGAACTATCTCAAATTGAAATTTGGTGCTAGTGAGAGGAGTAGTAGGATCAGCAGTCGTATATGCTGTATAGCCACTATTTGGCCCACTAGAGATCGTGAACGTCGTAGCACGACTGAAAGATACACGCTGGACGTACTGACCTACACCAGCATCCATATTCTGACCAGCTTGAGGTGGAGACTTTAAGGTGGCGAGGTCTGTTGACGCGCCATTTGCAACCTTTTCGGCATTAGACGGATTGGTGTGCCAATTGCGAGGTGTGACGATCAGCGGAGCGGACAGGACGTGCTGGACGTTGTCCGCGCCCTGATCCGTGACGAAGACGACTCCGCTGGTAACTGCAATGCCAGTCCAACTGGAAGTCGTATTTGCGCTTATGACTGTGGAGGGCTGGGAGGCAACAGGGGCAAAGCTCCAGCCTATGAATTTGACGCTTTTTGAGGCTCCGGTGACGGAGCAGGTCGTGGGCGTGCCGCGCATAGCCGGGCTGCAACTGAGTACGCCGGGCACGGTCACATAGGTCGTGCTAGAACCGTTGAAATTCTGGTAAGGACAGGTGAGGCTGGTCATGGAGCAGATATAGACGCCTGCAGGCTGATTGTAATAGTCAAAGCCGGTCGTTGTAGTGCCGTCGCCTACGCCGGTGACCCCTCCGTATTGACTGATTATGGCAACAGAGGTGTTTGCGCTCCAATAATTGTTCGGGGTGATGGTGTACTTATTTCCGGAAGTGTACGTGATGATCGCTTGGGGGTAAGTGGGGGGACCGCCGATAGAGACGCCGAAGTAGCCTGGATTGAACTCTGTGCTGGTGATGCCGTTGCAGGTTTCGCAGGTGGGGGTGCAGGTGGCGTTGCGGACGTTGAAGGTGGAGGTGCTGGCGGCGATGTTGACCCGCTCGCGTTCGCCTTGGGAGCTGCTGAGGGTGGCACTGCCCTCGAGGATGTTGGACGGAATGACATTGCCGTGGGCGTCGGGCTTTTGCTGCTTGATGAGGGTGGCCAGATCGAGTTCGAGGTCGGCGTCTGGGTTCAGGCGGATGGGCAGGTCGTAAGTGCCGCCGCGGAAGTGCAGGGTGAGGACGAGGTCCTGCGCGTCCGGCGAATAGTTCCAGAGCGAGACCATGGTGTTGGTGTCGCCGTTGACGGTCCAGTAGCAGATCGTGCGGGCGGCGGTCCAGTCCTCGATGCGGGACTGTGCGTCGAAGACGTAGTTACCGGATTGGTCGGTGCTGCCGGCTTCGAAGTGGATGTCGTTCTCTTTGCCGGAGAAGCTTTCACTTAGCTGGATGGAGCCGTTGTCGGGCTTAACGGTGCCGGTGAGCAGGGGCGCGAAGTCGAAGAGCTCCGTGGCGCGGGAGGGCACGGCGAGGATGCCGAGCGATCTCTGCGCGACGGCACCGTTCTCCGTCCAGGTGGCGTGGACGGTAATGTTTCGGGCGGCAGCGGCTTCGTTGTGGAGGAGAAGGAAGGGGCGGAAGCTGGTGTTCTGCGGGAACTGCATGCGTGCGAGCGGCGCGCCAAACATAACGCCCGGAGTGGCGACGGTAACGGTGTGCGGGGCGGCGTCATGGTCGCGCTCCGGATGGGCTTCGGTGAGGTGGAGGGTATGAGAGAAGCCGTTGGTGAGGTCTTCCAGGCCTGCCTCGGCGATGAGGCCGCCCTCGGGGCCGGAGTAGGTGAGGGTGAGACTGCCGGCCGCACCGGTTGTTGGTGCGACCTCAAGCAAGCCGAGCAGGTCAAAGCGGGTGCTGGCGTGTGGGGCGAGGTGGAACTGCCGGTGCAGCAGAGACACGCCGGTGGCAGAGCGGAGGTCGAGGGCGACGTCCTCGGAGGTGTCGGTGCCGTTGCCCAGAAAGGCGAAGAGGGAGGTGGAGGCGTAGGGCTTCCACCAGCCGCTCTCGATGCGCTGTAACTTGGCGGGACCACGTGGGCTGCCCCCGGTGCGGACGGACTGCGGCGCGCTTTGGAAGCTGAGCATGGCCGTCTCGTCGATGTTCTGCAGGGAGGCCATGAGGGCACCGGGCCAGGACCAGGTGTAGTCGATGGAGACCATGCCGTAGGCAGAGCGATGGGCGGCCGCGGCTCCGGTGAGGTGGTTGACGGCATCGCCGATATTGAGCGTGGCCACGCCCGCAGGTGCGAGCGTAACGGGCGCGAGGGGCGCGCGGGTGCCGTCGGCCATGATGAGCGAGGGTGTGACGCTGAGGATCTGGTTGACGAGGACGTTTTTCAGACGGAGGGTGGCCTCAAAACCAGCGTCGAGACGCCACATGCCGCCCTCGACGGACTGCGGTGTGGAGGAGGGCTGAGGCGCGAGATCGACACCTTGCCGGATTTGCGCGGTGGCGGCGAGCGTGCCGCAGAGAAGGAGCGAGGAGGCCAAGCGGAAGAGCAGAGGGCACATACCATCTCCAGGGAACAAGATCGGTTTGAGACGGCTGAAAAAGCCGTCGCCGGAGCTGTGCTGGGGAGAGTGGAGCCGTTGTGCCGCTTTGCCGTTCCGGGTACCTGGATCTATGGCTTGCTGATGTGCAGAAGAGAATGCGCCAGCCAGGCGAGCCCTGTCAACAAGTCTCTTTGCAAATCACGCGTGCGCGATGCGGCTGAGAGACGTAGTCGCGGGGCACGGGGTAGGGCAGTCGCGCGCGGAGATGTTCTGGGGC
>CAXTSF010000178.1:820-2853 GCA_964246865.1 uncultured Terriglobus sp. | reverse complement strand
GTGCTAGGCGGCTTCGTATTTGGCTTTGAGGGCCAGGAGTTCGATCTGGAGGGCGTCGCGTTCGGCGGCGAGTTTCTGCGCGAGCTGGAGGGTGGCGATGTGGTCGTTGAGAGCGTCGATGAGCATGTCGGAGCCGTCGAGCCTGAGGGTGACGGCGTGTGCGGGAAGCTGTTCGCCCATGGGTGTGTCTCCTCCTATTAGCGCGGACTAAGGGCTTCGCGTGCGATGGCGGCGAGGTCCGCATGGGTCGCGGGAGATGCGCCGTCCGCATGCGCATGTCGAGCAGCGCCTGACATTGCTGGCGAGAGAAAGGTGCAGGGCGTTTCCTGAGCAAGGAAGCGGTGCCGGCAGCCTTTCGCTCGCCTGGGCAGTGTCAGCGCAACTGCCTCTGGCGGCACCTGCGGCGTGGTTGCGCCGCGGGGTGCGGGGTGGTGCGATTCATCCTGCATTCATCGTTAGCAGGATGAGACAACAAGGTTGTCCGGGAGGCAAACCACTTTTGTGGGAGTGGGGTTAACTCGGTGGAGTCACTGGGCCTTGTGGGAAGAAGGGCGGATTTATTTCGTGAGCTCGGTGCCGCCCCTGTGCGTAGTCATTGAGCCGCTACATAGCGCGCCCCTGCATCCGGTGTGAGGATCGGTGCCGGTTGGGTGGAGAATAGGCGCAGCAATGACGAGGGGTTATGCCGATGCGTGGTGGCCGGTTTGTGTGTGTGCTCTTGTTCTGTGTGTGGTTCGTTCGCGGCGGATCTCCGTGCCAGGCGCAGTATGTTCACAGCGCCGGGAAGGCGATTGTCGATGGCGCGGGAAAGCCGCTGACTCTGCGCGGGATGAATCTGGGGAACTGGATGGTGCCGGAGGGGTATATGTGGCACTTCAAGGACGGGCCGCAGTCGCCGCACGAGATAGAGGCGCTGGTGACGGAGCTGCTGGGACCGAGCGGTGCGGCGAGGTTCTGGGAGGCGTACCGCGACGGGTACTACACGCAGGGCGATCTGCACCGGCTCCGGCAGATGGGGTTCAACTCAGTGCGTGTCCCAATTCACTACCGGTTTTTCGGCAGCGAGGATGCCGAGGGCTTCCGGCTGCTGGACCGGGTGGTGCGGTGGGCGAAGGCGGAGCAGCTGCTGGTGGTGATCGATATGCATGCCGCGCCGGGTGGGCAGACGGGGTCAAATATCGACGACAGCGCAGGGTATCCGTGGCTCTATCAGGATGAGGCGGCGCAGGTGGAGATGGTGGAGACGTGGAAGCGGATCGCGCGGCACTACCGGGACGAGTCTGCGGTGATGGGATATGACCTGCTGAATGAGCCGATCCCGCAGTATCCGCAGCTGCGTCCGCTGGACCGGCTGTTGGAGCCGCTCTACAAGCGGGTGGTGGCGGGGATCCGGGAGGTGGACCGGCACCACATGGTGATCCTGGAGGGGGGGAACGTGGGACACGGATTTTACGGTCTTCGGTCCGCCGTTCGATGCGAATACGCTCTATGAGTTTCACACCTACTGGACGGAGCCGGTACAGGCGGCCATCCAGAAGTATGTCGACTTCCGGGAGAGCCGGCAGGTGCCACTGTGGCTGGGTGAGTCTGGCGAAAACACGGATGCATGGATCGGGAGCTTCGCGCGCGTGCTCGAGAAGAATGGAATCGGATGGGCGTTCTGGCCGTACAAGAAGATGGACAGCACGAGCTCGGTGGTGTCGTTCGCGCAGCCGGAAGGGTGGGAGCAAATTACGGAGTTTGCGAGGCTCGATCGATCCCTGGGCAAGGTGGAGGGGCGCATGAAGCAGAGGCCGCCGGCGGCGGTGATCGACCGGGCCTTTGCCAGCCTGCTGGAGAGGGTTCAGTTTGGGGAGGAGCGAGTGAATGACGGGTATGTACACGCACTAATGGCCGGGCAGGCGAAGCCTTGATGCGGACTATCGGCGTGGAGGCAGCTCCATTTGCGTGGAAGGAAGCGGAATAGCTGAAGCGAGGTGGTCGCGGGGGGGGCGCCGGGGGGCGGCGCAGCAGAAAAAGCTGCTCGCCTTTGT
>CAXTSF010000178.1:0-810 GCA_964246865.1 uncultured Terriglobus sp. | reverse complement strand
GTCTAGATGTCGCGGAGGAGGTCCGAGAGGGAGACGCGAAGGCCGAGTGCAACGACCTCAAGCATGGGCAAAGAGATGGACTTGCGGCCGCGCTCGACGTCGGAGATGTAGCTGCGGTCGATGCCGAAGGAGGTGGCCATGCGGAGCTGGGTCAGATTCCGTTCCCGGCGCATCTGCCGCAGACGCTGGCCAAAGCGGCTGGAAACATCTCTGCCGGTGGTAGAGGCATAGGCGGGCTTGATGCAGAGGACGGGGGCTGGCGTGGACCGGATGGGGTTGATCTGTGCAAGGGCATTCATCTGAGCTCAATCTCCTGGAAAATGTGTGGTTCAAAGGTGCAAGGGGGAGTTGCGGTTGTGCCAGTCTTGTTGGCTGGTCGAGTTGGTGGGTCGTGCGGTGGGTATCTCCTCTGTGGCGGTTTAAGATCCGGGGCAAGGTAGTGGCCCAGGAACGGTGATCCGTCGCTTGCTGCCGATACATATTGCATGGGGGATGCCAAAGACGAGGGGAACGAGGAAATGAGCTGAGTTGAGCAGGTGCGTACCGGAGTGTCTGGATTTTCCTGAGATGAAAGCGGGAACACGGGGTTCTTTGTTCATTTCTGACACAGAAGTTGTAGATGTTGGGGATTGCTCTGTGAGTAAATGTCTTCCTCAGGGGTGCTCAGGAATGCATAGTTTGGGCAAAGAGAGAACTAAATTGCCATTGTGGGAAGAAAGGTGGGGATTTTCGAGACAGATGGCAGCCTGGCAGGCAGGCTAATTAGCCGCGTGTCGTCCTATGACGATCAGCGGTGAGGAACGATCTTTC
>CAXTSF010000177.1:0-6347 GCA_964246865.1 uncultured Terriglobus sp. | reverse complement strand
AGCCGGTATAGCTGTAGCTGACCAGGCCGCTGCCGGAGCTGCGTGCGAGATCCCCGGCGCGATTGCCAAGGGTGGCGTCGGCGGAGCGGGTTGCCCAGCGGCGCAATGCGAAGGGAAGCCGCGGTGCGCGCTCCATGAGCAGGGACTTGGCACCGGCAATCGGATGGAGGGTAACCCGATCGAAAGGCAGGCCGGGGCAGTTCCGCTGGAGCAGGAGGCCGCGCAGGCTCTTGGGAAGGCGGGCGCGAAGCCAGTTGGCCCAAGGGCGGTCGGTGGGCCAGAAGAGGTCGGTCACGAGGGACTGAAGGATACCGGCCTCGGAGAGGGCAAGGGCGAGCTGATAGCTGTCGCGCGCGCCGGCGTGGACGACGACGGCCTTCCGGGGCGGTGGGCGCAGGGCCGGAGCAGATGCCGGCATCAGAGCAGCGCCGTAAAGTGGCCGTGAAGCGCCGTAGCTGTATTGGCCCAGGTGAAGCGGGCGGCGCGGAGATGGCCGGCGGCACGCAGCTGGTCGGCGGCACGGCTGTCGGTGAGCAGGCCGGAGATGGCATTGATGTGGGCCGCGGGGCTGCCCGGGTCGGCGAGAATGGCGGCGTCGCCGGCGATCTCCGGGATGGAGGAGCTGTCCGAGGCAACGACGGGTGCTCCGGAGGCCATGGCCTCCACCACGGGTAGACCGAAGCCCTCGTAGCGAGAGGGATACCAGACAACGGAGGCGGCGTGGTAGAGGGCGTGGAGGGCGGCGTCCGAGACAAAGCCGAGGAGACGAAAGTCCGGTCCGAGGGTCTGGGCCTTCTGTGCATACGCGGGGCCGGTGTGATTCACCACGGCGATGGGCATGCCGGGAAAGCGGCGAAGGAGCTCGGGCGCGGCATCGAGGATCAGCTCGGCGTTCTTGCGGAAGTGGAGGCCGCCGGGAATCAGGAGATAGGGTCGCCCGGATAGGCCTTTCTCCTCGAGATAGGCGGTGCCCTCAGGCGGAACAGGCCCGAAGAAGTGCGGTGTGACACCGTTGTGAACGACGCGGATGCGGGAAGCAATGGCCGGAAAGAAGTGGGCCAGACGGCCGGCGGAGAAGTCCGAGACGGTGTGGAAGAGGTCGGCCTTCCGGCTGAGCTTGCGGAAGAGCAGATCCCACTTGATGCGCGTCTTCCAGAACGAGAGGTCGCGGTGGTGAGCTCCGGTTTCAAAGTAGCCGGCGTCGTGCGCGGTGACGGCGAGGCGGGCCCTGCGGGTGGGGACATACGATTCCGCCGTGCAGAAGACGATGTCGGTGGCGGGCCAGAAGTCCTCCGCAGCCGGCCGGTCGAGGAAAAACCAGCGGGCCTGCTGCGTCGAAGTGTCGCTTTCAAAGATGGAGTAGGGAAAGCCGGTCCAGGGTTCGCCCACGAGGGGGAGGATGCGGGTGTGGTCGGCCCGGTCGGCAAGGATGCGGAGCTGGAGATCCGGAATGGGATGGAGGTGTTCAACAATCTGGCGCGCGGTGCGTCCTGCACCAGTGGATGCGTGGATATTGCGCAGGTGAACGTAGGCAAGAAGGTTCATGAGGACATCAGAGCTGGCAGAGAGGTGGGTTCAGCGGCAAGCATACAGCAGAAAAATGCCGGAAATTCTTCGAGCGGTTTGACAAAAGGCCGGTAACCTATCGGGAATGGTATGTCTTTGACCCCCGGCTTCTTTCTGCGGTGCGCCTGAGGTGCAGCGGAGATCCGGGGGAAGGCTGGACGTTCTGCCGGCTCCAGGCTGAATCAAGGGGAGGTCCGAGTCGTCGTTTGGCGACAACCCCTCATCCCAATCGCCGGTTGGCATCGTACGAAGGACACAGACCCATGCATGCATTGAAATTCAAATTCGTTCTGGCCCTGGCCTTATCGTCTCTGCTGCTTGCTTCCGGTGCCTCGTCGCAGGTGCTGCAGCGCCGGGACGGCGAGCCGGAGTATGTTCTGGGCGCGGGCGACCAGATGACGCTGCAGGTGGTGGATCTGGAGGAGTTGAAGGAGAAGTCGATGCGTGTGGGTCCCGATGGACTGGTGGATCTGCCGCTGGTGGGCGAGGTCCAGGCCGCGGGACTGACGGTGGCGCAGTTCCGCTCGGAGCTGGTGAAGAAGCTGTCGCGGTACATTCAGCAGCCGAATGTGTCAGTGAACCTGACGGACAACCAGAGCCATCCGGTGTCGGTCTTTGGTTCGGTGAACCATGCAGGGGTCTACCAGCTCGGCAGCCCGAAGCGGCTGCTGGAGGTGATCTCGCTGGCCGGGGGCGTGTCGGCCGATGCCGGTCCGGATGTGCTTGTAACACGGCAGAGCAAGTGGGGCAGGGTGGAGGCGCCGGGCGCGCAGACGGAGCAGAGCTCGGGATACAGCTCGGTGCGGCTGTCCCTGAGCGATCTGACCTCGGGAAAGAACCCGGCGGCGGACATCGCAGTGCTGCCGAACGATGTGGTGTCGGTGCCGAAGGCGGAGCTGGTGTATGTGAATGGCAATGTGCGCAAGCCGGGCGGCTTTACGCTGTCGGCGCACGAGTCGCTGACGGTCTTGCAGGCGGTGTCTCTGGCGGAGGGATTTTCGCCGAACGCGAAGGCGAATCACGCGCGGATCCTGCGCCGATCCCCCGAGGGCAACGGGCAGTCGCGGTTGATTGAGGTGGATGCAGACAGGATCCTGAAGGGGCAGGCGCCGGATGTGCCGTTGTATGCCAATGACGTGCTGTACATCCCGAACAGCGCCTTCAAGGAGTCGTCCAAGCGCGCGGTGGAGGTGGCGATCGGTGTCACCACGGGCCTGGTAGTTTACCGCCGCTAGACCGGGCGGCGCAGACCCGGAAGTCCGGCATCGCCGGGAAGGATGAGGGAGAGCAAGATGGCACCAAGGCTTGGATCAGGAGAGATTGGGCAGAGGGATATGGCGACGCGCGGCGGTCACCTGGCGCCCGCGGCACAGAGCACCTCTGAGCCTCAACACGGCAGTGCGGTCCGGCAGGATCCGCTGCCGGTCGAGTACCTGCGCATTGCTGGGAGATACCGCTGGGTCATCGCGGCGTTTTCTGCCGCAGGCCTTGTGTTGGGCCTGCTTCTTACCGTGCAAAGCATGCCGGTATACCGCACCCGGACCTCACTCGAGATCCAGGGGGTGAACTCGGATTTCATGAACGTACGGGCCGTGGCACCGACGGGCGACAACTCTCCCGCAGGCACCGATATCAACCTGCAGACGCAGATCAAGATTTTGCAGAGTGACTCGCTGCTGCAGAAGGTGGAAGACCGGTTACTGGCCGAGCCGCATCCGGCCTCGATGGAGCGGCGTGACTGGCTGACCTCGGGACTGCGTGCGCTGCATCTGCCGCATGCCCGGGCGATCCGGTACGAAGATCTGGTGGAGGAGGCGGCGCAGCGGGTCAAGGTGAAGCCGCTGGGAGTGACGCGCCTGGTAGAGGTGACGTGCGAGTCCTGGGACCCGGCGTTTACGGCCAGGTTCTGCAACACGCTGACCCAGGAGTTTCAGAGCACGGATGCGGAGAGCCGGGTGGCGGAAGCGCACAAGACAAGCACGTGGCTGACCGGACAGCTTGGCGACGTGCGGCTCCGCGAGGAAGAGGCACAGAAGCGATTGAACGCCGCCGTGGGCGGAAACGGCCTGATGCTGAGCCAGACAACGACCCAGCCCGGGGAGGAGCGGCTGCGTGAGCTGCAGGACGAGCTGGTAAAGGCGACGGCGGACCGGATGCAGAAGGAGGCGTCGATCGGCGTGGCACGGTCGGTGAACACGGATACGGTTCCGAATGTACAGGACAGCCCGGCGTACCGGCAGTATGCGGAGCAGCTGGCCCAGCTGCGGAGCAAGGTGGCCGAGCTGGTGCCGCCGCTGACGGAGGAGAACCCGAGGGTGATCCATCTGCGGTCGCAGATTCGCGAGGCGGAGGCGGGCATGGAGGCGGCCCGGAGCTCGAGCACAGGCCGGCAGAGTAACGAGTACACGGCGGCCAAGCACCGGGAAGATCTGCTGCGGGCGGCGTATCGTGCGCAGGAGCAGAGTGTGTCGTCGGACCTGCAGAAGGGGGCAGAGGTAAGCCTGTTGCGGCGAGAGGTGGAGTCCTCGCAGCAGCTCTACCAGACGCTGCTGCAGCGGGCGAAGGAGGCAGAGTTCGCGGCGGCGATGCCGGCATCGACGGTGCATGTGGTGGATGCGGCAAAGAAGCCGAAGACACCGTCCTCGCCCGGCCGGGCGATGAACGCGGCGGGCGGTCTGCTGCTGGGTGCGCTGTTTGGCGTGGGCTTTTCCTTCTTCCGGGAGCGGACATCGAAGCTGGTGCGTGCACCGGGGGAGATCGAACAGCTGCTGCAGGTGCATGAGCTTGGCGTGATCCCGCATGCCGCGCCCTTGCCGGCACGAGCAGGTGTCACGAAGCTGCTTTCGCACACCGTCGGCACCGGGGCGTCCGGCAAAGAGGACACGGAGAACGGCCAGACACTGGCGCTGACTCGCTGGAACGACAATTTTTCCATCGCCGCCGAGGCGTATCGCAGTGTGACACTCTCCCTTCTGCTTTCAGACCGGAGGCGCAAGGGACGGACGTATGTCGTGTCGAGCCCGAGTGACGGCGAGGGCAAGACAACGGTGGTCTCCAACCTGGGCGTGGCGCTGACCAAGTCTCGGATGCGTGTTGCCCTTCTGGATGGCGATCTGCGCAAGCCCAAGCTGCATCGGGCGTTTGGTCTGCGTGAGGAATGGGGCATGCGCAACCTCCTGCGGGGGGAGATTGACCTGGAGAACTCACCCACCAGCCAGTTCTGCACCCCGACCGAGTTTCCGAACCTGTTTGTGATCCCGGCGGGCAGCGGACACGAGGACAGTGTGGAGCTGCTGCATTCGCCGCGCATGGCGATGCTGCTGGCACGGCTGGCGCGCGAGTTCGACGCGATCCTGATCGACACGCCACCGATGCTGCACATGGCCGATGCACGGATCCTGGCGGGTCACAGCCACGGCGCGATCCTGGTCTTCCGGGCGGGCTCGACCGGCCTGCGGGAGGCGGAGCTGGCGCGTGATCTGTTTGACCGGGACGGGGTGCGGCTGCTCGGCACGATCCTGAACGACTTCGATCCGTCGCGGGAAGGCTGGTCGGAGTACTACTCCTCCTATAAGCGCTATGGTGGCGGGGATGATCCCGCGGTCCATGAGGTGGCAGCGCGATGACCCCTTCTGCCACAGAGCGGGGCGGAGCCCTTCTGGAAGCGGTGCCCGGCACGGCCTCTGCGGGCCTGCCGCAACCGGACGATCTTTCCGGCGGTGCGGCCAGGAGATTGCGCGCTGCGAAGTCCGGTGAGGCCGGCATTCCGAAGCATGTGGCTCGCCACCTGGCTGGTGGAACGGCGGCGCTGGGCTTTGGCGTGTTTCTGGAGCGGGGCACTGGATTTCTGGCGAATATTCTCGCGGCACGTTTGGCGGGCGCGTCGAACTTCGGCGCGTACTCCCTCGCGATCACGACGGCAAACAACATTTCGACCTATGCGGCGGGAGGCATCGGTGCGACGGCGACCCGGTTCTCCGGCAAATACCCGTATGGCGGCGGCAACTACCGGAATCTGGCGCGGGTGCTGGCGTTGGTGTCTCTCCTTTCGGCAGTGGTGGCGGCGCTGGGCCTGTGGTTTGGCGCGGTGCCGATCGCACATCTGCTGGGCAAGGTGTCGCTGACCCCCCTGCTCCGTTGGGCGGCGGTGTCGGCTGCGGGGATGATCCTGCTGGAATGTGCGCGGGGATTCTTCGTGGGCCAGAGGCGGCTGGCGGCTCTCGTGCTGCTGAGCATCCTGGTGGGCGCGGGCATGCTGACCTTTCTGCCGCTGGCGGCGCGCGCGGGCAGCCCGGTGCGGATGATCGTGTCGCAGGGTTTGATTACCGGTTCGGCGGTCGCGGTGTGCCTGCTGCTGCGTGGTCCGCTGCGGTTGCGCGCTCCCGCGAGCGAAATGCACGTAACGGCAGGAGCCGGACACGCAGCAGGAGCCGGACACGCGGCAGGATCCGGACACGCGGCAGGAGCCGGACACGCAGCGGGATCCGGACACGCAGCAGGATCCGGACACGCTATGGCAGCCGGCGACAGTAGAACCGTGAGCACGGCGCGGCCGTTTGGTGCGATGCTCGCCGAGGTGTGGAGCTTTGGATTTGTGCAGCTGGCGGGGCTGGTGGGATCGAATCTTGCCGGCTGGTGGCTGACAACGCTGGTGGCCCGGGCCGACCCGACGCTTGTGCAGATGAGCTTTTTCGCGATCGCCAGCCAGTTGCGCAATCTGGCCGGCATCGCGCCGAGCCTGCTCACGGAGGGCAGCTATGCCGTGATGGCCGATCCGGACC
>CAXTSF010000176.1:5508-6413 GCA_964246865.1 uncultured Terriglobus sp. | reverse complement strand
GCTCCGGCCTGCGCGCGACGGCCGGTGCCGGTGTCTCAGGGCGGACACGCGCGCGTGTGCGTTCCGGAACTGGCTGCACCTGCGGCACGGGCGTGGTGGCGGTCGCGCTGACGGGCGGCGTGTTTGCCGCGACCACGATGTTATTGATGACCTTCTGAACTCCGGTGACACCCGCGGCGTCGTTGGCGGCGAGGGTGCGGGCGGCAGCATTGCTGACCTGTCCGTTCAAGGTTGCGGTGCCTGCTGTGACCGAGATCTGGATGGGCTCGGCGGCGATGCTGCTGTCGGCCGCGATGCGCTGCTGCACACTCGCGGTGAGTGTGGCGTCGTCAACGGCAGGCGCCTTGCTTTGGCAGCCGCTGAGGCCGAGCGCGGCAAAGGCAGCCAGGCTGAGGGCGCAGTCTCTGGCCCATACTCGATTTTGCTGTGTGGACGGCATATGGCTCTCCATGGCGGCCGTTGACCGGCAGCCAACGTAACTGTACCTGACGCACGCTGTACCGGAAAGCGGAGTATCCCGGGACAGCACGGGAATAAAATGCGAGTGGCCTGTAACCTGCTTCCCCGCCAGCGCACCTCATATACGACGCGGAGGACGTGCTTTCGTCTGCAGCAGGCAGGTCCACAGAGGTAGACCCGGAGGCATTGCACGATGTTGCGGCAACCGCCCAGAAGGGGTGGGCATCCCTTAGATTACTGTTGCAGCGCAGTACGTCCGCGCGGCTTTTTGGTGCAAGGTCGAAGTTCCGGCTAAGGCTCCAGACGCGTCCGGCTACGGTGCTTCGAACCGGCAGTACAGATTCCTTCTGAGGAGAAGACAGATGGCAGACTACGATAACGACGGCGGAAGCAGTCTTGGTTGGTTCCTGGCTGGCCTGGGCATTGGAGCTCTGGTAGGTGTGCTG
>CAXTSF010000176.1:0-5498 GCA_964246865.1 uncultured Terriglobus sp. | reverse complement strand
GCCCAAGAGTGGCCGCGAAACGCGGGATGACCTTGCCTCCACGGCGCGCGATGCCAAGGACCGGGCCGGCGACTACGTCGACCAGGGCAAGGAGCAGGTGAGCCAGTACGTGGACAAGGGCCGGGAAGTTTACGAGAAGGGCCGCACCCAGTGGAGCGAGTATGTCGACAAGGGTAAGGACTACCTGGAGGAGCAGCAGGGCAAGGTAGCCTCCGCGGTAGAAGCGGGCAAGCAGGTCTATAACGACAAGGTCGGTTCGCAGACAGGCCAGAACCTGTAACGGTATGCGCAGGAGAGGGGTCGAAGGCGCAGGCCGGCGGCCCCTCTTTGTATGCGCAGGATGTGTGACGTAGAGGGAGTGCCAGGGATGCAAACGTACGTAAACCTAGCGATGCTGCAAACACCGACCGGCATGACGGATAGCCAGGTGCACTGGCTGATCGCATTCACGGCGTGCACTGCGATTGCGGTGCTCGTCGAGGCGCTTGCGCTGGGCGCGATCGCCGTTGTCGTCGTCAAGTTGATTAACCAGGTGCTGAAGCTGACGGCCGAGTTGAAGCCGAAGGTCTACCCGATGATTGACAGCGCGCGTGACCTGGTCACGCAGACAGCCCCCAAGGTACGCGACCTGGTAAATGACACCGTGCCCAAGGTGAAGCGGGTGACGACGAACATCGCCGATACCTCGGATGTGTACCGGGCCAAGGTGGCGCAGGTGGATGCCTTCATCACCGACACCACAGAGAAGGCCAAACGGCAGAGCGACCGTGTGGACGGTATGGTCACCGAAGGTCTCACCTCTGCCGGACAGGTTGCCGGCAACATACAGAATGCAGTCATGACACCGGTGCGTCAGGTCGGCGGCATCATCACAAGTCTCCGCGCCAACATTGAGCGCTTCACGCAAAAGAGTGTGGCGGCCACGGCTGCGGCGCAGGCTGCGGCATCGGAACTCTACCGGCAGGAGGCGAAGGGGTCTCGGGTGCGTTCCGCGGGAGCAGGAACAAGCCGCACGCCGAAGCCGGTGGCCTTTGAGGGTGAGAGCGTCTACACGGGTCTGGAAGATGATTACCACGCCTGACGGCATGAGCACGAATAGCGACGGCGCGAGCAGTCTGCCCGCGCCGTTTCTTTTGTTTTAGTCCTGCAGTACGCGAGTTCTCTTCAAACCGTGAGAGCTCGGCCCAGTTTACTTCAGCAGAGCCAGCCTCCGCCGACAACCGTGTCTCCGTCGAAGAAGATCGCGGCCTGCCCGGGGGTGACGGCACGCTGTGGTGCATCGAACTCAATCTCGACATGCTCGCCGTCCCGCATACGGATGGTGGCGGGTGCGGGTTCGTGTCGGTGCCGGACCTTCGCGGTCACGCGCATCTCGCCCGTGAGGGACGGAATACTGATCCAGTTCAGTCGGTCTGCTACACCGATGGTGGTGTGCAGCGCGCTCTCCTCCCCAACCACCACGCGATTGGAAGCGGGCTCGATGGCGGTCACGTAAAAGGGCGTTGGCTGGTGCCTGCGCAAGCGCTGCTGCACACCCTTGTGCTGGCCCACGGTAAAGCTGTGAATACCATCGTGTCGGCCCACGACCTCTCCCGTTGCGGTGACAAGTTCGCCGGAGGTGTCCGGCATGGGACGGTCCTGCTCTTTGAGGTACGCGGTGAGAAAGGCCTTGTAGTCGCCGCCCGGAATGAAGCAAATCTCCTGCGAATCGGGCTTGCCGGCCACGCCGAGTTGCTGCTCCGCGGCCATGGCGCGGACGGCGGGCTTCTGCATCTCGCCCAGGGGGAAGAGGGTGCGGCGGAGTTGCTCCTGCGTCAGGCCGAAGAGGAAGTAGGTTTGGTCCTTGGACCGGTCGGCGGGGCGCTTCAGCAGCCAGCGGTCGGTGGTGCTGTTGAATTCGACCCGGGCGTAGTGGCCGGTCGCGATGCGGTCGGCACCGATCTGCCGCGCAGTCAGCAGGAGCTGGTCAAATTTCAAATGGTTATTGCAGAGGGTGCAGGGTATAGGCGTGCGCCCGGCCAGGTATTCGCTGACAAAGGGACGGACAACGTCCTCTTCGAAGCGCTTCTGCTGATTGACGACGTAGTAGGGGATTCCGAGCTGTCCGGCGACACGGCGTGCATCGTACACGTCGTCGATGGAGCAGCAGCGGCCCTGCACCTGCTCGGGCATGCCCTCATGGCCGGCAAGGCGGCGCTGATCCCACAGCTGCAGGGTGAGCCCGACGATCTCGTGCCCCTGCGCCCTAAGCAGGGCGGCCACGGTGGAGGAGTCGACACCGCCGGACATGGCAACGGCGATCGTGTTGTTCAGCTCAGACATACTCGTTCTATTGTCGCAGCTTCGGCCATGGATGTGACCGGCAGCGAAGTGGGCACCTAAGCGGCCAGGGAGCGGAGACGTTCCACGGCAGCCCCCATGTGGGCCACGGCCTGATCGACTTCGTCGAGGGTATTCATGCGTGACAGGGAGATGCGGACGGTGCTGCGCGCCTCGGCATCACTGAGGCCGATGCTGCGGAGCACGTGCGAGGGTTCGACGGCGCCACTCTGGCAGGCGGAGCCCGCGCTGATGGCGAGGCCCTTCAGGTCGAGCGCCATGATGAGCGCTTCGGCGTCAACTCCAGAGAAGGAGACGCAAGTGGTATTCGGTAGCCGCGCGGCATCCTGCCCGTGGATCGTTGTCTCCGGTATGCCTTGCCGCAGCAGGGATTCGAGGCGTGAGCGGAGGGTGCAAAGCTGTTCCGGGCCGCCGGACCGCAGCCACGCTGCCGCGGCGGCCGCGGCGGCGCCGCAGCCTGTGCTCGCGGCCACGTTTTCCGTCCCGGCCCGGCGGCGGCGCTCCTGTGGTCCACCATGCAGCATGGGCCTGAGTTCCACGCCCTTCCGGGTCCAGAGGGCACCGGCACCCTGCGGTCCATGCATCTTGTGTGCGGAAAGGGTGAGCAGATCGCAACCGAGCTCGCGAACGTCGACAGAGATCTTTCCGCAGGCCTGAACGGCATCCGTATGCAGCAGTGCACCATGGGCATGCGCGAGATCCGCAATGGGCGTCAGCGGCTGAAGCACGCCGGTCTCATTATTGGCCAGCATCAGGCTGACAAGGCGGGTGTTTGGACGCATGGCGGCGCTCACCTGCTCCGGGGAGATCAAGCCAAGCCTGTCCGGCTGCAGGATGGTCAGCTCCACGCCGAGTTCGCGGAGAGCTTCGGCCGCGTGAAGGACTGCGTGGTGTTCCGAGGAAGACGTGATGAGGTGGCCGCCCGCCCGCAGGGTGCCAAAGAGCGCGAGATTGTCGGCCTCGGTGCCGCCGCTGGTGAAGGTGATCTCGGCGGATCGCGCGCGTAGGAGGGAGGCGACGTGCTCACGCGCGGTGTCGATGCTTTCGCGGGCGGCCCGGCCATGGCTGTGCACGGCGGAGGCGTTGCCAAACTCACTGGACCAGTGCAGTTGCACCGCGGCGACGACCTCAGGCAGCGGAGGCGTGGTGGCATTCGCGTCCATGTAAATGCGCCGCATCATCTTCTATTTTAGTTTGTCGCCCGCTATGCGCCGCGAACCGGTTTTGCCCCGAGAGGGAGAGGCTGAAGGACGCGCTCAGAGGTGCTCGCCATCAGCGGCTGACCTACCTGGACGGGTCGATGATCTTGATGCCGATCGGGGAATCATTCTTCTGCAGGGGCACGGTGTTCACTGTCAGAAAGAGTTCAACGGTTGGGCCGACAAACGCCTCAAAGCAGTGGCCGCCGATGACGGTGCCGTCCTGCTTGCCTAGAGTCACATGGGTGTGGACGATGGGAGTTCCGCTGGAGACCGCGATATCGCCGACCATGGAGAGCACTTCGACACCCTCCGAGACGGGGATGCGTCGGAACATTTTCCTGCCGGTGTCGAACCAGCCGACAGTGGCTTCGGCGAAATCGCGGATGGCGGTAAAGTGGGCATCCGTGATGTGCTGCTGCGCGGCGAAGCCGGTCAGACCGCTGATGACCTCATCGCCCGGCGAGAAGACGATGGCGTAGAGCTTCTCTTCCGCTGTGTCTTTGATCAGCCTGGTGCGCATGCCGGGCGCGCGGCCGCTGGGTACCTTGCGCGCTGGCGAGAGATACTTCGTCTGCAGATCTGGCGAGGTTTGCTGCGCCGCTGCGTCATTGCAGCAAAAACCAGCAAGCGCACAGGTAAGAAGGGCGGCGATGACACGCTGCATAGGCAGACCATCCTCGGGAAGTTGCATGGAGCATCTCGACAGAACCAGAGGACAGGGCCAGCTTCGCCGGAGCAACCTGGGTTCACGAGGGCTCACCGGTTGGATGCGCCGCGGGGGCCAGCAGAGAGGCGAGCTCTGGTGCCGCTGGTGTATCGTCAGCCTCGGAGGATTGGACGATATGTCATGGATGCAAGTGGGTCTCTCTGCCGGTTTGGGAGCTGTGCTGATGGGCAACGCTATGGGAGCGCAGACGGTTGCGGCACAGGTGGAGCCCTCGCGCACGATGGATGCGATGGTGTCCGCGGCGGAGAAGGAAGAGGTCGGGCTGGCAGAGGCGATGCCTGCGGACCGCTACAGCTTTGTACCAACTGCTGCCGAGTTCAAGACGTTGAAGCCGAATTTTGAGAAGGTGAAGCCCTTTGGAGCAACCGTCGTACACATGGCGCAGGGCAACTACTTCTACGGCATGACCGCCGGCGGCACCAAGCCCCCACTGGACCTGGAGGCGCTCGACAAGGTTACCGACAAGGACGCGGCCGTGAAGGCGCTCAAGGACTCGTTCGTTTACTTGCATCAGGTGGCGGGCAGCCTGACAACGGCGAATGCCTTTGAACACGTCGGGCGATCGCCCGAGGGAACGCGCATCGGCATGCTTGCGGGAGGCATTGCGCACAGCCGCGACCACTACGGCCAGCTGGTCGAGTACCTGCGCATGAACGGCATTGTGCCGCCGGCGAGCCGCGGACACTAGGGACTTCTCCACAAGCACATCTAAACAGAGGCCGGGCGGAGATGCCCGGCTTTCTTGTTCCATCGAGGACCGCGTCACCTATTTCGGTTCAGCGTTCCCTATGATCAGCGTTCTCTGTGATCAGCGTTCCCTGAGAGGGATGTAGGGCGCGGGATACTCGGGTCCGGTGTAATCGGCGCGCGGACGGATGAGCCGGTTGTCGTCGTGCTGCTCGATGACGTGCGCTGCCCAGCCGGCGATGCGGCTGACGGCGAAGATGGGCGTGAACAGGTCCGTGTCGATGCCAAGCGTGGTGTAGGTGGAAGCCGAGTAGAAGTCCACGTTCGCGTTGAGGCCCTTCTCCTGCTTCACAAAGAGTTCAATACTGCGGGACATGTCGAACCATTTTGTGTTGCCGGCGGCGCGGCCGAGCTCTTCGGACATGCGGCGCAGGTGGGTGGCGCGGGGATCCTCCGTCTTATAGACCCGGTGGCCGCAGCCGGAGATTTTCACCTTTTGCGCGAGCAGATCGCGCACATACGCGACTGGGTCCGCACCCGCC
>CAXTSF010000175.1:3666-6515 GCA_964246865.1 uncultured Terriglobus sp. | reverse complement strand
TCGGGCGCGATGGCCAAGATCCCCGGCTTGGGGACGGGGGCGGTCATAGGCGCGCGCTGCGTGCTCTTCGTCTTCATCGCTCTTTTAGGGTCGCGGATATTACAAAGAGTGACAACTCGCATCCTGACGATGCGTTGCGCCCGGACGGGCTTCGCCGTGCTTGGGAAGTGAGCACGAAGCCGCAGCTCCGCCGACCTCTTAGAGCGAACGCGCTGACTTCTGGTATTGGCTGGTGATGTATGGCTTTCGAAGCCGTCCGGCTCTCATTCAACTCATCGGTACCGATGCGCCGACTGCGGAGTTTTGGAGATTGCGTACTTCGGCGCAGATTCGACATTTTTTTGCGGACGCAGCTATCAAATCGCGAGCCGATACTCAAGCGAGTGGCGTGGAGCGGTTGTGATGTTTTGCTTTCGGTCATCGCTGAACGGCAGTTTGAAACGGCCCAGCTCTACCCGCATGGTGCGAGCAGAGCCGAGACAGGTTTAGGTCAAAGGTGTCATCGAGCGGCAGGTTTACCAGCCGATGCCAAAGCTCATGTGTTCGGGGTTGGCGTCCTGGATGACGGAGCTTTGATTGTCCACGTCGTCGTAGGGGAAGCCGTAGGCAAAACCATTGATGCTATGGCGGTGCCAGAACGCTGAGAAGTAGTTTGCCGGTGCCTGCTGGTAGTAAGCACCGGGGACGGTCCAGTTGCTGTAGTTGTCGGTGACGTGGCGGTTGAAGGCGGCACAGAACTGGGCTTCGATGGCCAGCTGCGTTGGGTTGCCGCTGGCAAAGCTGCCGAAGCAGCCGAGAATTTCCTGCGTATTTGGCTTACTGATAGGGTAGGTGCCGCCCTGGTAGGCGCCGTTGTTCAGATTGTTTTCGGTAAAGACAAACTGTGAGCCCTGCGTGGTGCCGGTGAACTGGCGTGCGCCGACCTGAATGGTGAGCGGGGCGCTTGCGTACTGGCTCCAGACCTGATTGACGTAGCCGTCGAAGTAGTTGCCATTGGCGGCGCCAGCCTGGAAGTTGCTGCTGTTCTGCGGGGCAAAGATGCGGAGGTTGTTGATGGGCGCGACCTGGAAGATGGAGGGTGTCTCGTTGCGGTATTCCTGATCGATCTGCGCAATGGTCTCGGTGATGCCGGTCTGCTTGTGGAAGGTGCGGTTGTCGCCGTAGACGTCGAGGGTGAGCGGGAGGCCGAACTGGTTGACCTGGGTGGTGTTGATGAAGACGCCGGAGGTGTTGTAGGTGTACTCGTACCAGTCATAGTGCACGTTGTTGTTTGGGTCGGCGGAGTTCTGCGGGTTGGGCCCGGCGTAGCCGGTGCCGTTGGGTGTGCTGACGACCTTCATGAACATGGGCGAGCCGAGCGAGACGTAGATGCGGCCCGCGAAGGACTTGGGCAGGGTGAGCGTGTGGCTTTGCGCGAGAGTAAAGGCGTAGTTGGGATAGGTGTTGCCGTCGGGTCCGCGCAGGGCGTTGCCCGCGGTGTTGTCGGCGACCTGCGTGGCGTGGAGATTGCCGCTGCTGTCGATCCAGGAGAGCGCGTTGTTGGCGGGGTTGTCGGCGAGGATCTCGATGTAGACCTGGCTGTCTGCCCAGGTGCCATGGGTGTTGTTGACCAGGTCGGTGGTGATGAAGCCGGGCACGATGGTGTAGTTGAAGTTGACGCCGCCGGTGCCGCCCGTTCCGCCACTGTTTGTGTCGGTGTAGAGGATGTTGCGCGGGTCGTTGGAGAGCTGGCCGACGGTGATGCCGGAGCCGAAGGCGACCGCGGCGGGAGCGCCCTGCAGGGTGATGCCGGGTGAGGCCTGCGCATTGGGGAAGTTGCTGCCGGTAGTCGAGGCGGTGGCATAGAGCGAGTTGCCGGAATCGTTGGCGCGGAAGGTGATGTAGAGCGCACCGTTGGCGGCCGCCAGGGAAGGCGCGCTGCCCATGGCGATGTTCGGGTAGGCTGTGGCGGCGGGGAAGCTGTTGCCGTCGGGCGAGGAGCTCACGTAGAGGATGTTGCGAGTGTCGTTTGCCGAGAAGGCGAGGTAGAGGCGGTTGTTGAAGACGGCGAGCGAGGGTGTGCCGCCGGTGGTATCGGCGCCGTCAAGGTAGGTGCTGAAGTTTGAGCCGTCGGAGGAGTGGGCGACCCAGAGGCCGTGGCCGCTGTCGTTGGCCTGGAAGGCAGCGAACAGCTGTCCGTTGAAGGCGGCGAGCGCCGGCGTACCGCCGATGAGGATATTGCCGTAGCCGTTGGCGGCCGCGAAGTTGACGCCATCGCTGGACGAGGTGAGAAAGAACTTGTGGCTGGCATCGTTGGCCTGGAAGCCGATGTACAGGCGGTTGTTGAAGACAGCCAGCGCGGGTGCGCTGCCCATGGCTATGTTGGGGTAGGCCGTGGCGGCGGGGAAGTTGACGCCATCCGTGGATGAGGTGATGAAGAGGATGTTGCGGGTGTCGTTGGAGCGGAAAGCGGCGTAGACCTTGCCATTGAAGCTGGCAAGCGCGGGGGAAGATCCCATGGCGACATTGGGATTCGCGGTCGGGTTGCCGAAGATAAGATTTTGCGCGGGTGCGGACGGGGCCAGGGCGGCTGCGGTGAGGAGCGTACCGCAGAGGAGCTTTCCGAGCAGGGACGTGGATGTGCTTATACGAGAGAGCATTCAGCCTCCAGAGAATGGGCACTGCACACAGAGGGGGAGAGGAAAGCAGGGTACCTGGTGGACCGAAGTGCTCTGGTTCTGACAACCGGCCCGGGTGATGCCCGCGGCGCGGGGACGACGGTACGGTAGCCGCTTTACAGAAGTCAATGCCGATGTTCTGCAGGTGCCGGGTTCACGGGTTTATTGCCGTGCCCAGAAAGCAGCAGCGCC
>CAXTSF010000175.1:0-3656 GCA_964246865.1 uncultured Terriglobus sp. | reverse complement strand
TCTTGGGTCCATCGGAGCAATCCCACGGTGGCGTTTTGCTGATTGACGATCACTATTTTTAGAGAAGAAGTTGGCAGATCCGGTGCTGCCCGGGGCGGCCTGAAGATTGGTCCGGGTAGGTAGCATGAGGGAATGATGCGGCAGAGAGTGGTGCTGGTGGATGCGTTTACGTCGGAGGCCTTTGCGGGCAATCCAGCCGGCGTTTGTGTCATGGAGGCCTTTCCCGAGGACCGGCGCATGCAGGCGATGGCGCTGGAGATGAATCAGGCGGAGACGGCGTTTGTTGTGCAGCAGGAGAGCGATTTCCGGCTGCGGTGGTTTACGCCGCGCGGTGAGGTGGACCTGTGCGGCCATGCGACGCTTGCGTCGGCCCATCACCTTTGGGAAGAGGGCCTGGCGCGGCGCGGTGAGGCGATCCGCTTTGAGACGCTGAGCGGCACGCTGACCGCGCAGGAGACGGCCGGCGAGATAGAGCTGAACTTTCCAACAGAGGTGGTGGGGCCGGTGGAGCCGCCATTCCCGTTTGAGTCGATGCTGGGGATGACGCCGGTGTTTGTGGGGAGGAACCGGCTGGACTTTCTTGTGGAGCTCGGTTCCGAGATTGCCGTGCGCGCCCTGCTGCCGTATCTGCGGCAGGTTGCCTAGCTCCCGTCACGCGGGCTGATCGTGACAGCACGCGGCGAGGGCAGGGCGGACTTTGTGTCGCGGTGCTTCTTCCCACGGTTTGGCGTGGATGAGGATCCGGTGACGGGATCGGCGCACTGCGGTCTATCGTCCTACTGGGGCGGGCGGTTTCCCGGTCGCGAGATGCTGGCCTACCAGGCCTCAGCGCGCGGGGGATGGCTGCGGGTGCGGCTGGCGGGAGAGCGGACGCTGCTGTACGGCAGAGCCGTGACCACGATGCGGGGTGAGTTCGTGCAGTAGAGCCGCGCAACCGAAGAGCGGCCATGCCGCGCGATAGCGCGGGGGTTATTCACGGCTTGTCTGCATTCCTCTCTTGCTCAAGCTGCGCTCCATGGTTCATAATCCGGCGCATCGTGGTTTGTGGCTGCCGTCGCTCTTTTGGGCCGCGCGCCTCCACCCGGGTTTGCCCTTGCGGGTGCAGCGAGATAACTCCTTTTTGAAAGATGGTGCATGCATGAACGCACACAGGAAGACTGTTGGGCTGACG
This sequence comes from uncultured Terriglobus sp., assembly GCA_964246865.1. Lineage (GTDB taxonomy): Bacteria > Acidobacteriota > Terriglobia > Terriglobales > Acidobacteriaceae > Terriglobus. Next base: position 2,485 of record CAXTSF010000175.1, on the reverse strand, counting down.
CTTTCGCAACGGATTGTTGCCGGGCTGGTGGATGAGCAGGGTTTGGCGGGACCGGTGCACCACTTTCCTGCAGACGCGGCGCATGAGGATGCGCTCGTCGAGATGCCGCGGGAGCGCCTGATTGAGGCCATGTGCGCGCAGATCGTTGCGGTAGCGCAGGAGGCCGCGCTGGGTCCGAAGGAGGTGGCGTCCGCGGGCTCCACGAAAGAGGCGGGCACGCTGGCAGCTGTCGGTATTGCCCTGCCCGGGATTGTGCGGAACGGGGTGGTGGAGGACTCGCCGAACCTGCCTCAGCTGAAAGGCGCGCGGGTGGCGGCCGAAGTAGGCGAGATGCTCAAGCGGCATGGTGTGCAGGCACCGATCACGGTGGTGAATGATGCGGATGCCGTGGCGGCGGGGCTGGCGGCCTCGCACGGCAAGCTGCACCACATGATCCGGGTGTGGACCATTGGGACAGGTATCGGGTTTGGGCGCTATCCCATGACCGAAGGCGTGGGCGAGGGCGGCCACACGGTGGTGACGCTCGACGACAAGGAGACCTACTGCGGCTGCGGCGGGCGCGGCCACATCGAGGGCATTATGGGGCATCGTGCCATGCGGCTGCGCTTCCTTGACATGGAGCCGGAGGATGTATTCGAGGCAGCCATGGCGGGGGACGAGCGCTGCCTTGCCTTCAAGAAGCTCTGGCATAAAGCTCTGGCAGCAGGCACGGCGACTTCCGTGCACATGAGCGGAGCGGGCAAGTTTTATCTCACGGGCTATAACGTGCGCTTTGTGGATCTATCCATGCTGCACCACTACATCGAGCAGATGGTGCGAATGAGTCCGCTGCAGGGCTTCAGCGTGGAGATCCGCGACGAGGATGTGACCAGCGAAGTGCTCGGGGCGGCGGTGATTGCGCGGCAGGCGGCGGCGAACAGCCTTCGGTCTTTCCCTGAGAGTGTGCCGATCGCGGTCTAAAGTAGGACGATGAACACGGGTTGCTACTTCTTCAAGCTGATGGGTCCTCGGCCCGACTTCGCCATGACGATGACCTCGCAGGAGCGGGAACTGATGGAGCAGCACGCTGCTTACTGCGCGCAATTGCACGAAAAGGGCTGGATCCTGAACTACGGCCCGGTGTTTGCGCCCTCCGGGAGCTTCGGTTTTGCCGTCCTGAAGATGGCCGATGCGGACGAGGTGGAGGCATTTGCCAAGGCCGACCCGTCCATTGCCGCGGGCATGAACCGGTATGAGTTCTATCCCATGGTGCTGGTAGAGGCGAAGGCTGGTCGTTGACGGGCGATGAGAGCTGTGAACGGCCTCAAAGCCTGAACCGGAAAGATCCAAGCGGCTCCCGATATAGGCTGCATTTCTTCGCAAGATGGCGTCGCGATCCCCATGGGGTTGGTCACTCCTCCCGACCTCTCCAGCGCGGGCTATGACCGTCACCGCTGGTTTGACCAGGCATGCGGGCATCCCTATAATCGCGTGTAGTTTCAGGTGAAGCCTCGTTCACGGTGGGTGTGACCACGGGACGAGGGAAGCCATACCGAAGCCGGAAACTCAAGACCAAGGCTCACGATCGCCGCATCCGGGCGTCAGGCCATCAGAACCCGCTGAGCCGGGTTCGCCTAAGGAGCTCTACCATCCGCATGAACCGTTCGCAGAAGTTCTCGACGCTCGCCGTCGGTGTTGTTTCGCTTGCTCTCTCCCCCGCTCTTGTTGCGCAGGCCGCCGGTCCGGCAGCGCCATCCTCACCAGCACCTGCTGCTGCTGCGGCCGCACCCCAGGCCATCCCGGCCAAGGTCGCGCTCATTGCCTTTGAGCAGGCGGTGTTCAGCACCAACGAGGGCCAACGCGCCATCCAGGATGTCCAGAAGAAGTACGAGCCGACCAAGGCAAAGATCGATGCCGCCTCGGCCGAGGTGGACAGCCTAAAGAAGCAGGCGAATGCCACCGGTGTATCCGAGGCAGACCGTGCCGCGCGTCTCCGCAACATTGATACCAAGGAGAAGCAGCTGCAGCTGGATGGCGAGAATGCCTCTGCCGCATACCAGCAGGATCTGCAAGAGGCTTACGGCAAGGTTGCGCAGAAATTTAACGCGACGATGCAGAAGTATGTTTCCGATAACGGCTTCACGCTGCTGCTGGATGTGAGTGGACAGCAGAGCAGCGTGCTCTTCGCGGCACCGCAGACGGATGTGACGCGGGCCGTGATCGACGCCTACAACGTAGCCTCTGGCGTGGCCGCACCTCCACCATCGGCACCCGGCGCAGGCGCACCCGGACGGACAGCCCCGGCCTCGGGCGCGGGCACACCCGGACGGACAGCTCCGGCACCGCGGACCACCACACCACGGCCGGGCACGACGACACCCCGGCAGTAACGGGATCGGACCGGCATGAGCATGAGCGGCGAGGCAAATGAGCCCGCCGCTCATGCTGCTTTACTTGTGGAAATCTTTGTGGAAGAAAAATTCAGAAGAACCCGCGGCAGAGTAGA
>CAXTSF010000174.1:0-6528 GCA_964246865.1 uncultured Terriglobus sp. | reverse complement strand
ATCCCGTGCACAATCTTCATGTGTACCCCCAGTTCCATTGGACGCTTCAACGGGGAAGAAAGTCGTGCACGGCCAGCGCTGCTGGATGACCTCAGCAGGCGCTGGCACGGCTTGGATGGAGGGTCGCCGCTCTAAGCGACCAGAACGCTGCGGTAGCGCGCCTTTCCCTGACGTGTGTGCTCAAGGGCACGGTTGATCTCGCTCATGGAAAAGGTTTCAATCATGGGCTTGATGCCGTGCAGGGCGGAGAAATGCAGCATCTGTTTCGTCTCCTCGATAGAGCCGGGCTGGCCACCGACAACCGACTTTTCTGCGGCAATCACGCTCCAGGGTGAGAAGCTGATGTTCTTGTCAGGGATGCCGACGATGCAGAGCTTGCCCTTGGGACGGAGCGCGGCAAGGTAGAGATCCCAGGGCACGTCGGCGGTGACGGTGGAGAGGATGAAATCAAAGGAACGTGCCGCCTTGCTGAGTTCGTCCGAGTTGCGCGTTGCGATGAAGTGGCGAGCGCCGAAGCCGTGCGCCTGCTCGTCCTTGTCGTGCGTGGAACTGATCGCGGTGACGTCGCAACCCCACTTGGCGAGATACTGCACAGCAAGGTGGCCCAGACCACCGATGCCGACGACGGCGACACGATCGGTCGGCTTCACACCGTAGCGAAGCAGCGGTGTAAACACGGTTGTGCCGGCGCACATAAGAGGGCCAGCGTGCTCGGAGGCGATGCCCTCCGGGATGGGATGCGCGAACTGCCATTTGCTGACACGTACGGTGGATGCAAAGCCGCCCCGGTGCGGCGTCATGGCGGTTCCTTCTACCTGAGCGCAGACGTGCTGCGCTCCGCTCTCGCACCACTCACACTTCATGCACGAGCCGCAAAGTGCACCGACGCCGACACGCGCACCTACGGTGAGCCGGTCTACGTTTGAGCCCACGGCGACCACTGTGCCGACAGCTTCATGCCCGGCGACAAGGGGGTACTGCGACATGCCCCAGTCATTGTCGACCAGAGCGACATCGGTGTGGCAGATGCCGCAGTGGGTGACGCGGACGTCAACCTCCTCGGGTCCGAGTTCGCCCGCGTCGTATTCGAATGGTTTGAGCTGCTCCTTCGCTGCTGATGCTGCGTACGCCTGAACCTTCATAGTGACTCCCGTAAGTTTTGGTTTGAGCATGGCGGGATGCCCGATCCTCCCGCAAGATTTGCCACGCTTTCTAGAAGAAACCGAAACGGCTCGTCATACTATCCACAGAACTCCAGAGTGCTTGCACAATCCTCCAGAGGGAGCAGACGAGGAGTGGCAGCCTGCGATAGGCTCTAACGATGGATGAGCTTCGACTCAATCGGGAGAAGATGGCCGCGGTGCTGCACGGGCTGTGCACAGGCGAGGGAGCGATGCCGTCGCGCGTCGAAGGTCTGACGCTGTTGCGGGCGACCCAGTCCTGCGCGCCGGTACCGGTGTTGTATGAGCCATGCATCGTGCTGGTGGCGCAGGGTCTGAAGCGGTTCCATCTGCCGGAGCAGGTGCTTACCTATGACGCGCGCCGCTATCTCATGCTCACGGTGCCGGTGCCTGCCGAATGCGAGACGGTGGTCAGCCCCGCCGGTCCGTTCCTCGGGATGGCCATCCGCATTGACCTCGGAACCCTAAGTGAACTGCTGATGCAGATGGAACCGGAAAGCTGCGCCGGAGAGCCGGACGGGCCAGAGGTGCGCGTTTCTTCATTGCCCTTGGAGCGTGAGCTGAGCGACGCCGCCCTTGAACTTCTGAAGACCGCGGCCTCCCCTGCGGATGCACGGGTGCTCGGCCCGCAACGTGTTCGCGAGGTGCTCTACCGCGTGTTGACCGGCCGGGGAGGGGGGCCGCTGCAACGGTTGCTGCTGACGGACGGCAGCCGGGCGCAGGTTCATCGCATCCTGCAACGGATGCACCTGAACTACCAACGGCCGCTACATGTGGCGGAGCTGGCGCGCGAGTCGGGCATGAGTGCATCCGCGCTGCACTTCCACTTCCGGGCTGTCACGGCGAGTTCGCCTGTGCAGTATCTGAAGACGATCCGGCTGCACAAAGCGCGCATGCTCATGGTGCAGGAGCAGATGGGCGCGGCAACGGCGGCGGAGCGTGTGGGCTATGACAGCGTTTCGCAGTTTAGCCGCGAGTTCAAGCGCATGTTTGGTGCACCGCCAGCCGGCGAGGCAGCGCGGGTGCGGGCGGCGTTCGGGTTTACCGATGAGGTATCGGCCTTGCGGCAGGCCTGAACGCCCGCATGGTGATCACACTTCCTGTGCGGATAGCTCCGAGGATGTGGACGGTCTACGGCCCCTCGCAAAGGCGATAACTGTGCCACCGGCAACGATCGTCAGCAGCGAAGCTGCCTGCGCGTTGGTAAGGAATCCATACACGTGTGGGTTGATGCGGATGAACTCGATCAGGAAGCGGGCGACGCCGCTGAGGAGGAGGTATTCGCCTGTAAGCTGGCCGGCAGGCAGGTCCTTACGGCCGCGGACCCAGAGATACCAGCCGAGACAGAGACCGATCAGCAGCTCGTATATGGGCGTCGGCTCGACCAGGAGACTCGGCGGGTTCGGCGAGGGCGGCGCGAGCGCGTCGTCGTGGATGTGCACGCCCCACCAGTGAGAGGTGGGAATGCCGTAGTCGCCGTCCCCGGAGGTAAGGCAGCCGATGCGTCCGATGCCGTAGCCGATAGCCGCGGCAGGAGCGCACAGATCGAGCATGCGGACAGGACCGATTGGAGCAGAGAGAGGCGTGCCTCCTGGCCCTGAGCTGCCAGGAGAACCGCGGCCCTGCAGCATAAGCGCAAGGACGCCCGCAGCGAGCCCGCCGAACCAGGCGAATCCCGCAGAAAACCAGGAGAAGAAACGTGCGATGACAACCGTGGGTGCCGCATGCCCGGGCGCAAGGATGTAGCTCCACTCGCGACGGAGCAGCGGGATGTCCTGCAGGATATGCCAGAGCTTTGCACCGGCGACGCCGGCGATCATTGCGGTGCTGACGATGACCACGGCATCCGCCTGAAGGCCGTTGCGGAGAAAGTTCCGGTGCAGAACCACCGCGGCAAGGACACAGCCCAGCCAGAGAAGAAGGCCAAAGGTGCCCAGCTGAAAGCCGCCCAGATGAAGGTAAGGAAGCATGCGCTGTGGAGAGTATACGAGTGGTGCCATCCGCGGCTCACAGCGGAGGAGGTGAGGGCGCGATTCGCGGCTTTGCATTTACGCTTGAACGTATGCCTGTGGACCTGCGACCGTGCCTCCCGCCTGGTGCTTGTGAGGTGCTGTTCTCCGCAGAACAGATCCGCGCACGCGTGGAAGATCTTGGGCGCCAGATCAGCGACGACTATCAGGGGCAGCAGGTGCTCCTGGTCGGCGTGCTGAAAGGCGCGGCGATCTTTCTTTCGGATCTGGCAAGGGCCATCTCACTCGACACCTCCTTCGATTTCGTCGCCGTTTCAAGCTATGGCAAGGGGCAGAGCTCGAGCGGCGCAGTGAAGCTCATCAAGGATCTCGACGGTCCGATCGAGGGCAGGCACGTAATTGTTGTCGAAGACATCCTGGATACGGGGCTGACGCTGAGCTACCTGCGCAGGCTGTTGCTGCAGCACACGCCGGCTTCGCTGAAGCTGGCAGCGTGCCTGGACAAGCCGGAGCGGCGCCTCGTCCCGATCGAGGCCGACTATGTTGGCTTTCAGATCCCGAACCACTTTGTGGTCGGGTATGGGATGGACTATGCGGAGCGCTACAGGAATCTCGCCGATATACGGCTGTTACCAGGGGACCAGGCTCCTTCCTGAGCATCCTAGCTGTTGTGATCGCTGGACAGGTCTGCTTCGCCTGTTCTTCGCTTACACTTGAGGCTGGATGACTTCCTTAACGCTGCAGCAGAAACTTGAGATTCTGGCAGACGCGGCGAAGTACGACGCGTCGTGCGCGAGCAGCGGAGCGAAGCGGGCCGGCAACGGCAAAGGTATCGGCCACTCGGACGGCGAAGGCATCTGCCACTCCTACACACCGGACGGGCGCTGCATCTCGCTGCTGAAGCTGCTGCTGACAAACTACTGCACGTACGACTGTGTCTTCTGCGTGAATCGCGTATCGAGCGACATACGGCGGGCACGCTTTTCCCCGGATGAAATCGTCACGTTGACGCTGGACTTCTACAAGCGGAACTACATTGAAGGGCTGTTCCTGTCCTCCGGCATCATCCAGTCGCCGGACTACACCATGGAGCAGCTGATTCGGGTAGCCAAGACGCTGCGGCTCGTGCACAGCTTTGGCGGCTACATCCATATCAAGGCGATTCCCGGATGCGCGCAGCGCTTGATTGAGGAGGCCGGCCTTTATGCTGACCGGCTCTCTGCAAATATCGAGTTACCGACGCAGAGCGACCTGGTGCAACTGGCCCCCGAGAAGAAGACCGATGTCATCGAGGGCACGATGGCGCAGATCCACGACAGGACTCTTGAGGTGAACGAAGATCGCAAGAAGATTGCATCCACACCGAAGTTCGCGCCTGCAGGTCAAAGCACGCAGATGGTGATCGGAGCGACGCCGTCGACCGACCGGGAGATCATCCGGCGTGCCAGTGACCTGTACACAAGGCACGATTTGAAGCGGGTGTACTACACCGGCTTCTCGCCTTATCCGGAGGCGGATACGCGGCTGCCGTTGAAGGCGTCGCCCTTGATGCGGGAGCACCGGCTGTACCAGGCGGATTGGCTGATGCGTTTTTACGGTTTCACCGCAGAGGAGATCACGACCGAGGACGAGCCGGAGCTGGACCTGTTAGTCGATCCAAAGCTGGGCTGGGCACAGCGGCATCCCGAGTGTTTCCCGGTGGATGTGAACGCCGCCAGCCGGGAGGCGCTGCTGCGCGTGCCGGGACTGGGGTATCGCAACGTGGACCGTATCCTGCGCATTCGAAAGTACCACCGGCTCTCTGTAGCCGACCTGAAAAAGCTCCATGTGCGGTGGAAGGACACCGCGGCATTCCTGGTAACGGTGGACCACCTGCCCACGGCTTCCCTGCCGCTGCTCCGAGGTCCCGGTTTACCGGCAGAGACTGCGCCAGAGGTGCAGATGTCGCTCTTTGCTTCGGGAGCGCTGGCCGGTGCAGCGGCAAGTGCCCTCACGGGGGCGCTATGACGGTTGGTGTGAGAGTTCGGGTGCCGGTCGAGCCGAGCTTCGCGGCCTGGCGGGAGCTCGCGCGCGCGGCATTGCAGCGAGGCATGCTCCCCGAGGCAATCGACTTTGCGGATACCACCGTGCCCTCTTCCGAGAGTCTTTTCGGGACACCCGCCGGCAGCGAAGATCTGCTGAGCCGACCCTTGGCGGTGGGCATGCCGCAGCCGCATGTGCCGAAGGTGTTTCTCGCTCAGGCGCAGCTCGCAGGCTTTCACCGGGATCCTGAGCGGTGGAATCTGCTTTACAGCCTGCTGTGGCGGCTGCAGAGCGAGCGCGATCTGCTGCAGGTGGAGGTGGACCGCGAGGTCGCCGAGATGCTGCGGCTGGTGCAGCAGGTGAAGCGGGACGAGCACAAGATGCATGCCTTTGTGCGCTTCCGGCGCCTGGAGACGGAGGCGGGCGAGCACTTCATCGCTTGGTATGAACCAGCCCATCGCATCCTGGAGCTGGCGGCACCGTTCTTTGCAGAACGCTTTGCCGTGATGCGGTGGTCGATCCTGACGCCAGATGGATCGGCGATGTGGGACCCGGAGACAAAGCAGCTGATGTACGGTCCCGCGATGACGCGCGACAAAGCGCCCAGTGAGGATGAGCTGGAGACGCTGTGGAAGCGCTATTACGGCAGCATCTTCAATCCGGCGCGGCTGAATCCGGAGACGATGCGCAGCCACATGCCTGTGAAGTACTGGGGCAATTTGCCGGAGGTGGAGATGTTGCCCGGGCTGATAGGGAACGCAGGGAGGCGCGTGGAGAGTATGGTGACGAAGCAGAGTGGGAAGGCATCGGCAGCGGCGTTTGTGCCGGCGGAGCATACCCTGCCGGTGATCCTTCAGGCGCTGCCCAGCTGCAAGGGGTGCGAACTGTGGGAGCCCGCCACGCAGGTAGTTCCCGGGCGCGGACCCGCGGAGGCGCAATTGATCCTGGTCGGGGAGCAGCCGGGCGATCAGGAAGACAGGCGCGGCGAGCCCTTTGTCGGACCGGCAGGGGGCGTGCTGCGCCGTGCGCTCGCAGAGGTGGGCATCGATCCCGAAGCGGTGTACATGACGAATGCGGTGAAGCACTTCAAGTTTGTGCAGCGCGGCAAGCTCCGGCTCCATCAAAACCCGCGTTTGTCGGAGATTACGGCATGCCGCCCATGGCTACTGGCGGAACTGGATGCGCTGCGGCCGAAGCTGGTAGTGTGCCTGGGCGCGTCCGCGTCCAAGTCGCTGCTAGGCGGAACGTTCGCCCTGATGCGCGACCGCGGCAAGATGCTGAGCACGCCCTATGCCGGGAAGGTGATGGCGACCATTCATCCCTCGGCTGTGCTGCGCGCCCAGGATGACACGCAG
>CAXTSF010000173.1:4283-6529 GCA_964246865.1 uncultured Terriglobus sp. | reverse complement strand
GATGCCGCCCGTGGCGAGGAGGCAGCGGCAAAGCTGCGCGCCGAAGCGCTGGACGTTCGCTTTGTGCACGCCGATCTGGAGCATGCGCACGAAACTGCGGTCGCGCTTGCCGAGAAGATCTCGAAAGAGTTTGGCCACCTGGATGTGCTGGTAAACAACGCCGGCGTTGCCGACATGACAGGGGCTGACGCGCCTGCCAGCACAGCCTCGATCGACGCCATCAAACGCATATTCAACACGAACTTTTTCGGTACGGTGGAGTTCACGCAGCCGCTACTGCCTCTGCTGAAGGCAGCGCCCGCAGCGCGCATCGTAAATGTGTCCAGCGGTCTCGGCTCTCTCGAGATCAATATGAACCCAGATTCGCCGTTCTATGGCGTCAAGCCGCTCGGTTATAACGCTTCAAAGGCAGCGCTGAACATGTTCACTGTGAACCTGGCGTGGGAACTGCGAGATACGAAGGCGAAGGTCAACTCCGTTTGTCCCGGCTACGTTGCCACGGACCTGAACAACCATAGTGGTCCGGGCACGGCAGCCGACGGTGCTATCGCAATCGTTCAGTATGCGCAGATCGGCGAAGACGGCCCGACCGCGGGCTTCTTCCACAAGGACGGCGCGTACGCTTGGTAGCCTAGCGTTCGTTGCGCCGAACCCGCCACAGATAGGCATCGTCTAAGCAGGTTCGACGATGAACTGCACACAGCCCTACTGGCTGGACGACCTCATGGAGGCACAACGGAGGGTGCTAAAACCGTTCGGGAGCCTTTGCGACGCGCGAACAGCAGGATCATCCTGATGTCTACACCTAGATTGTGAGCTCGCATAGCGCGCCGCACAGAACAGGATTGTGCGCATGGTATCGCAGACGTGGGGCCAGGAAGGGCTCAGACACTTACCCCGAAGCGGCACCGAACCACCTATTCACCCGTAATCGGATGTCACTGTGGGTTCGCCATACCGTCCAAATGCCTTGGAATGTATGGCGGGGACGACGGGGCTCGAACCCGCGACCTCTGCCGTGACAGGGCAGCGCTCTAACCAACTGAGCTACGTCCCCACATGCCACTGGTGCTTACGCCAGCGGAACTCCCCGAGTTTACCAGATTCCACTCCATGGCTCGCGAGAGTGCGTGCTCAAGAAGAAGAGATTTGGTGGGCGAAGAGGGACTCGAACCCCCGACATCCTGCTTGTAAGGCAGGCGCTCTAACCAACTGAGCTATTCACCCAATAGGCCCAGTCTAGAAGAGCGGACACGCAATCGCAACTGATCCGCGCATGCAATCGCAAGGGATAGGTTACAGGTGGAGTGCGCGGCTGATGTGGAAGGTCAGATAGGCGGCCGTGTACGCGAGCGTCGTCATATAGGCAAACTGAATGGCCGGCCACTTCCAGCTGTTTGTCTCCCGCCGGACCACGGCGAGGGTGGCCGTGCATTGCATCGCCAGCGCGAAGAAGACCATGAGCGCAAGGGCACCGCTCAGTCCTATCTCCGCGCGCAGCATGGGCCCGGCGTTGGCCGTGTTGTACAGGGTAGCCAGCGTGCTCACCACACTCTCGCGCGCCACAAAGGCCGTCAGCAGAGCGATGCCCACCGCGCGGTTGAGCCCAAGCGGACGCAGCAGCGGCTCGATAAAGGAGCCGATGCTCGCCAGGTAACTGGTCCCGACGTCGCCGGCGTGGCCGTTGTGAAACGGCATGTGCGCCAAAAACCAGATAGCCAGATTCAGCACAAGGATCACGGTCGCCACCTGGCGCAGAAAAACCTTCGTACGATCCAGGATGGCAAAGCCAATGGTGCGCAAGCGCGGCATGCGATAGTTCGGCAGCTCAATCGCGAACATCGAGGCCTGGCCCTTCATCACGCTGGAGCTAAGCAGGCGTGCCGTCAGCAGGGCAGCAAGAAGACCGATGGCGTACAGACCCACCATGGTCGCGGCCTGCAGGCCCAGCAGATTGCCGATGAGCTTACGCGCTGGAATGAATGCAGCGATGAGCAGGGCATACACTGGCAGCCGCGCGGAGCAGGTCATAAACGGCGCAATCAGGATGGTCGCGATGCGGTCACGCTTCGACGGAATGGCACGCGTTGCCATGATGGCAGGGACGGCACAGGCATAGGCAGACAGGAGCGGCAGAAACGATCTGCCGTTGAGCCCAACACGGCCCATGGTGCGATCGGCAATCACCGCGGCGCGCGCCATGTATCCCGAATCTTCGAGCAGTGTAATTACCAGAAACAGGCAGA
>CAXTSF010000173.1:0-4273 GCA_964246865.1 uncultured Terriglobus sp. | reverse complement strand
GCAGAGGATCTGCGGCAGAAAACCCATGATGGATGCAATGCCGTTCCAGATGCCGTCCAGCAGAACCGCGCGAAGGATCGTATCGGGCAAGCGGTTCGCGACTGCCGTGCCGACGCTCCCAAGCCAGTTGGTCAGCCATGTGCCCGCGGGTTGCGCCAGCCGGAAGATCACCTGAAACGCTCCGAGCAGGAAGGTGATGCAGAGCAGCGGCCCGGCTACTGGATGCAGCGCCCAGTGGTCCAGGGCACGGGTCAGGCGAGAATACTGGGGCCGCCGGTAAGCCCCCGACTGCGTCAGGCCGTTGCAATCCGTGGCGCAGCCTGGAGCAGCGTTGCCACCGGCCTGCAGCACCGGCAGCAGCTGTGCAGCCGCATGGCGTTGCCCGAGGAAATTCTCAACCGCGTCCAGACCAACTCCACGGGAGGCGCTGATCAGCGCCGCGGGCGCGCCAATCTCTCGCGCAAAGGCGAGAGGGTCGATATAGCCGTTGCGCGCCGTAAGCTCGTCGGCCATGTTGATCAGCACGAGAGTGGGCAGGCCCGCCGCAAGCACCTCTGAGACCAAAGTCATGTAGCGATGGAGCTGAGTTCCATCTACCACCAGCAGCACAGCGTCCAGCTTTGCCACATCTGGCCGCTCGCCGCGCAGGACAGAAACTGCGATCTTCTGGTCCTCGGAGACGGGCTGCAGCCCCCACACCCCGGGCAGGTCGATAATGATCTGCCCGTGTTTTCCGTAGCGGCCAACACGGTGCTCGACCGTCACGCCGGAGTAGTTGCTCACCTTCTGCCGAAGCCCGGTCAGCCGGTTGAAGAGTGTCGACTTACCGACGTTGGGCGGGCCGATCAGGCCGATGGTGCGGAAAGCAGCGCCGGAGACTGCCGGGGTCAGCTTCGGAGCTGCAACGGCGGCGCTCATGCCGCCACCAGGGAGCGTACCTTGACCGTGGCCGCTGTCTGCTCACGAAGCGCCACATCCATCCCGTCCACCCGCACAATCAGCATCGAGCGCCCGGAGAGATGACGAATCAACTCAATCTCGGCACCGACATTCAGGCCAAGCGAGCAGAGCTGGCAATATTGCTCCCCCTGCGCGACGCCAATCACGGTCGCCCGGTCCCCACGATGCAGATCCGCTAAATGCAAGCCGCTCCTCCGTGCTCTCAACCCAGGTCGACCTTCGTATGCCCCGGCTGTGAGCAGCTACCTCCCATCTTACCGCAATATGGGACTGGAGTGGTCCTACATCCATGGCGTGGGCTCCCGGGTGCCTTCCGGCCTTCGCTGTATAACCAACCTATCCGCTTTATTACAGGAGTGTGCATGAGCCGTCTTCTGACGATTGTGTCTGCCGGTCTGTTGACCGTTGCGCTGGGAGCGCAGCAGGCGAGCGAGGGCAAGCCGCTGGCTGGATTTACCGCTGCCCATGCTGCGGAGGAGCGCAAGTGGGAGAAGCAGTTTCAGGCAGTCCCGGACAGTGCGCGCATCCAGAGCAACATGCACCGGCTCGCCGCGCACCCGCACAACGTTGGCTCAGCAGCACAGCGGGAGAATGCCGAGTGGCTGGTGCAGCAATTCAAAAGCTGGGGGTTCGACACAAAGATCGAGCAGTTCGACGTACTCTACCCCACGCCGGAAGAAGAGTTGCTGGAGATGACGGTCCCGGTGAAGTACACCGCGCGTCTGAGCGAGCCGAAGGTGGCGGAAGATCCCTATACAAAGGATCAAACTGGCGGCCTGCCGCCTTACAACATCTATGCCGTGGACGGCGATGTGACAGCGCCGCTGGTCTACGTGAACTATGGCATGCTGACCGACTACGACGAGCTTGCGCGGCAGGGCATATCGGTGAACGGAGCCATCGTGATTGCCCGCTACGGGGGTGGATGGCGCGGCCTGAAGCCGAAGCTGGCGTACATGCACGGCGCGGTTGGATGCATCATCTACTCTGATCCGGCCGAGGATGGCTACGGCGCCGGCGACGTGATCCCGAAGGGGCCAATGCGGCCGGAGTGGGGTGTGCAGCGTGGCAGCGTTGCGGATACCACCCTGTACGCGGGTGATCCTCTGACGCCGGGAATCGGCTCGGTCGCCGGAGCGAAGCGCATTGCAGCCGCGGCATCTCCGGTGATTATGAAGATCCCGACGCTTCCCATCAGCTGGGGCGATGCGAAGCCGCTATTGGAACACCTGGACGGACGAACGGTCCCCAGGGAATGGCGCGGTGCCCTGCCCATCACGTACCACTTCGGTCCGGGACCCTCCACGGTCCACCTGAAGGTGAAATCCAAGTGGGAAACAAAGCCGGTGTTGGATGTGATTGCGACCATGAAGGGCAGGGATGAACCGGAGACCCTGGTGCTGCGTGGCAACCACTTTGACGGCTGGGTGAACGGTGCGGATGACCCTGTATCCGGCCAGTCCGCTATGCTGGAGGAGGCGCGAGGGCTGGGTGAGCTGGCGAAATCCGGATGGAAGCCGCGCCGCACCATCATCTACGCGGCGTGGGACGGGGAGGAGCCTGGCCTTCTCGGTTCTACCGAGTGGGCAGAGACCCATGCGGACGAGCTCACAAAGCACGCGGCTGTCTACATCAACTCCGACGAGAACGGCCGAGGCATCTTCGGTGCAGGCGGATCGCACTCGCTGGAACGCATGGTGAACGATGTCGCGGGCGAGATGCAGGATCCGGAGGTGCACAGCAGCGTCCAGCAAAGGCAGCGCGCCGCAGCCATTGCCGGTGCGGGACGGTCCGCGAAACCCGAGGGCGCCGAAACCGCGGCCAGCGTGCCGCTGGAAGCGATCGGCAGTGGGTCGGACTTCGCGCCATTCCTGGATCATCTTGGCATCGCATCGCTCAACGTCGGTTTCGGCGGTGAGGATCACAGCGGTACCTACCACTCCGACTACGACGATCCGTGGCACTGGGATCAGTTCATGGATCGCGATCAGGTGTATGGCAAGCTCTTCGCGCAGACCGCCGGAACGATGGTGCTGCGCATGGCCGATGCCGACGTGCTGCCGTATGACTTTACCCGGCTTTCGGCGGCGCTGCGGGATTACACCACCAGCGTGAAGGACGAACTGAAGCAGATGCGCTCAAAGGCCGAGACGCGTAGCCGGAATCTGAACAGCGGTGTGTATCAGCTGGCCGACGATCCGAAGCGGCCGATGCACCCGCCGAAAGCGCTGCCGATGCCACCGGAGATGGACTTTGCCGGACTGGAGCTTGCGGTCGCGAAGCTCGATGCAGCGGCAACACGCTATCAGGAGCGGTCCCGGACACCGGAGCAGATTGCACCCGAGAAGCGAGTGCGCCTGAACGAGGGGCTTGCCGTGGCGGAGCGAAGGTTGCTCAGCGAGCAGGGTCTGCCTGGACGCGCATGGGTGAAACACACGCTCTACGCACCCGGAACGTATAGCGGTTATGGAGCGAGTACCTTGCCAGGCGTGCGTGAGGCGCTGGAGGACAACCGCTTTGACGAGGCGAAGCAGCAGCTCGCGGTCCTGGCTGCATCACTCAACGCCGAGGCCGAATACATTGAGCGGCTCACGGTGGATGCAGGTGCGAAGTAGAGAGACGCGTTAGCATCGAGACGCCACATCAGGAGAGACCTATGATCACGCGACGCTCGTTTCTCGGCACCTCAGCGATAGCTGCGGGAGCTCTTGCCACATCCAGCCAGCTACTGTTTGCACAGGGAAGTACCGCTGTGGCAACGCATCTGCCGACGGTGCTGCCACCATTGCCCTATGCGCCGGATGCACTCGAGCCGTTCATCGATGCACAGACGATGTCACTGCACCATGACAAGCACCATCGGGCCTACGTCGACAACCTGACCAAGGCGATCAGCGGCGATCCAAGCCTGGCCTCCCTTCCGGTGGAGAAGCTGGTGACGATGACAGACACGCTGCCGGAGGCAATGCGGACCGCGGTGCGCAATCAGGGCGGCGGACACGCGAACCATAGCCTTTTCTGGCCTTCGCTGCTAAAAAACAATGGTGCTGTGCCGAAGGCGGAGCTGGCCGCGGCCATTGATAAGAGCTTCGGCAACTATGCAGGATTCCAGACGCAGTTTACGAAGGCGGCCACGGGTGTATTCGGCAGCGGTTGGGCGTGGCTGGTGATGGGGCCGAACGGCACCCTGAAGGTGGTTTCGCTACCGAACCAGGACAGCCCGCTATCGCAGGGCATGCAGCCGGTGTTGGGCATCGACGTGTGGGAGCATGCGTATTACCTGAAGTACCAGAACCGCCGGCCGGAGTACATT
>CAXTSF010000172.1:0-6607 GCA_964246865.1 uncultured Terriglobus sp. | reverse complement strand
CCATGGCCTCCTGCACCTGGTGGTCGCTCCAGGGGCCGTCGCTGCCCGGTCCGGGGCCGTGCACCACCGGCTCCAGATCCTCACCGGAGAGGCCGTTGAGCAGGTTATCCGAGACGCGCGGCGTCACCGGCGGCACGCCGACCGCCGCGGTAAAGCTTGCCGCAGGACGCGCCTTCATTACCGTGTTGCGGACGGTGTCGCGCACAAAGTCGTGCACAAAGCTCGACTGGCGAAAGCGCACCTCTGTTTTCGCGGGATGCACATTCACGTCCACCTCGGCCGGCGGCATCTCCAGGAAGAGCAGAACGACCGGGAACGAGGTTGGCGGGATGATGTTGCGGTAGGCCTCGGTGAGCGCGTGCAGGATCAGACGGTCGCGCACCTGGCGGCTGTTGACGAAGACGTAGATGGACCCGCGGTTCAGCTTTTGCAGCTCGGGCTTGGAGACGAAGCCGCGCACGCGCAGGTAGCCGGGATCGGGCTTCTGGTAGTCCGCCTCACGACGCCACGGCGGCGGCTCCGGGATGCCGGCGTGGGCGAAATCGATCTCGGCTGCAGCGGGCAGCATCTCGCGCGATATGTCGCCGCCAAAGATCTGAAAGAGCCGTTCCGCGGCGTCGCGCACGCTGGGCGCCACCAGCAGGGCGTGTGTGGAGGTGTGCAGCTCAAAATGCTTTTCCGGATGCGCGAGGGCGTAGTGGGTCACCAGCGCGGCCACGTGCGAGAGCTCGGTGGGCTCGGACTTGAGGAACTTCTTACGGGCCGGTGTATTGAAGAAGAGGTCGCGAATGGCGATGGTCGTCCCGACGGGCAGGCCGGCGTCCTCCACCCGGGTCATGGCACCGCCGCTGATCTCAATGCGGGTGCCGACCTCGTCCTCGGCGGAGCGCGTCTCGAGCTCCACGCGGGAGACGGAGGCGATCGACGGCAGCGCCTCCCCCCGAAACCCCAGCGTGCTGATCTCCAGCAGGTCATCGGCAGAGCGCAGCTTCGAGGTGGCATGGCGCTCAAAGGCCAGCATGGCATCGTCGCGCACCATGCCGGAGCCGTTGTCGACGATGCGGATCAGCTTGCGACCGCCGCCCTCCACCTCGATGCGGATGCGCGTGGCTCCGGCGTCCACGGCGTTCTCCAGCAGTTCCTTGACAACCGACGCGGGCCGCTCTACCACCTCACCCGCGGCAATCTGGTTCGCCACCTGATCGGAAAGAACTCGGATGCGCCCCATACAGGGATTCTATCGGCGGTCTAGCGAAGGCGGCTTAGCAGCTCCTGCGGATATCCCAGCGGAAACTGGCTGACCGTGTCGAGATGTTCCTTATGCTCCTCGTCCAGAGTCAGGCCAATCGCGCGGAAGCTCTCGGTAAGATGCCGCTCGGTGCGCGCGCCCAGAATCGGCGTGATGCCCTTGGCCACGACCCAGGCCAGAGCGACGGCACCGGCATCCGTCGCCTTCTCCGCTGCAATCGCGGTCAGAACGCGCAACACCGCGGGAACGTCTACCAGCGAGGCCGCCCTGGGCCGGAGGGCTCGGGTGGACGCCTCGGCTTCCGGACGGTTCCGCAACACACCACCATCCAGTGGGGAGTAGCCCAGCACTCCCATGCCAAGCTCACCCGCCAGCGGCAGGATCTCGCGCTCCGCTGTTCGCTGGAGCAGGTTGTACTCGATTTCGAGGGCCGCGATGGAGACCCATCCACGCACCTCCGCCAATGTCGCAGCACGTGCCGTACGCCATGCCGGGAAGTTCGACAGCCCGGCGTAGACGATCTTGCCGGCCGAAACCAGATCGTCAAAGCCGCGCACGATCTCCTCCACAGGGGTAACGCCGTCATCCAGATGCGCCATGTACAGGTCGATGCGGTCGGTCCGCAATCGCCTGAGGCTTCCCTCCACGGATTGCACCATGGCTTTCCGGTGATTGCCCACGCGTCCAGGAGAGGCGTCCGGTTGGGTCGATCGGCTGTACTTGGAGAGAAGCACGATGTCCTCCCGCCGGTCCGCAAGGAAGTCGCCGATGCGTTCCTCTGACCATCCGCCGCCATACGCCTCCGAGGTGTCGATCAGGTTGCCGCCGGCCTCGACATACTGCTGGAGGACGGCCTGTGCCACGGTGGGGTCATTCGCTCCGCTGTCTGTTCTGCCCAGCATCCCTGAGCCAAGCGCGAACTCAGAGACGCGCAGTCCTGTCTTTCCGAAGAGCCGATACTGCATAGATCTCCCATTCCTCCGTGTAGCGTACGGAAAAGGACGACCGATGAGAAGAACGCACGCACACGTACGAGACGAACAGAAAGGTAAGCAACTCCCGGGAGAGTGCTCCCCGCAGGCCGCGGAACGCGCCTTTGCCATGCTGGAAGGACGATGGAAGATGGCGATCCTCTACCACCTTTTCGATCGAGGAACCTTGCGCTACTCCGACCTGGAGCGATCCATCCGCGGGGTCTCGCAACGCATGCTCTCACAGCAGTTGAGACAACTGGAGCGGCATGGCATCGTGAGCCGGACCGTGTACCCGGAGGTTCCGCCGAGAGTCGAGTACAGCCTTACGAACTTCGGCCAGGCACTCCGTCCGGCGTTGCACAGCATGATCGCGTGGGCAGCGCAGCGGGATCGGGTGGAAGCCTAGGGTGCGGAGACAGCTTACCGGTCGCCTACCTTGTGCAGCCGCATGAAGTTTGTCGCGCCGCTTCGGGTGCTGGTGCCGCCGACGATGCCCAGGATCTGGCCGTGGCGTACGTGGCCCTGCTCCTCCAGGATGGCCTCGGCCATATGGACCAGCTTGTCCGTGTTGTCGAAACGCTCGCACAGGATGGGGTAGACGCCCCATAGCAGCATGGCCTTGCCGATCACCTCCGGCGCGGGCGAGAGCGCGAAGATGCGCGCGTTGGGCCGGTACTTGGACAGGAGGCGCGCGGTGGCGCCGCTCTCGGTAAAGATGGCGATCGCCGCGAGATCGAGGTCGTCCGCGGAGTGCGCCATGCACTCGCAGATGGTCTCCGCAATGGAAAGCCGTGTGCCCCGCAGGGGGTGCACGCCAAGCCGGTTGAGCGGCGTTTCCTTGGCCATCTGCAGCTCGGTCTCGCAGATGATCTTCGCCATCATGGCAACGGCTTCCACCGGATATTTGCCGGCGGCCGACTCGGCCGAGAGCATCACCGCATCCGTTCCATCGTAGACGGCGTTCGCCACGTCGCTGGCCTCGGCGCGTGTGGGCCGGGGGTTCTCGATCATGCTCTCCAGCATCTGCGTGGCCGTAATCACGGGCTTCCGATAGGCGGCCGCTCGGCGGATGATGTGCTTCTGGATGGCGGGCACTTTCTCTGGCGGCACCTCCACACCGAGGTCGCCGCGCGCGACCATCAGGCCGTCGGTTGCCTCCAGGATCTCCTCGAGATTTTCAATGGCCTGCGGCTTTTCGAGCTTGGCCACGATCCAGGCGGTGCACTTGAGCTCGCGCATACGCTCGCGGGTGTAGTGGATGTCCTCCGCAGTGCGCACAAAGGAAAGCGCGATCGCATCCACGTTCTGCGTTGCGATAAAGACGAGGTCCTCCTCATCCTTCTCGGTCAGTGCCGGCACCTTTACCGGAATGCCCGGCAGATTGATGCCCTTGTTCTCACCAAGCAGGCCGCCGTTGATGATGTCGCACTCGACATCCAGGCCGTGCACGGCTACGACGCGAAGCTCGATCAGGCCGTCCGAGAGGAGAATGGATGCACCTGGCTCCAGATTTTCAGCGAGCGTCTTGAAGGTGGTGCCGACACGCTCGGCGCTGCCCTCCATCTCCTCCGGCGTAATGGTCAGCCGGCCACCCGCTTTGAGCAGCACGGGCTTGTGATCGAGGAGCTTGCCGGTGCGGATCTTCGGCCCCTGCAGGTCGGCGAGCAGGCAGATCGGCTTGCGCTCCTCCGCGGAGATCTTGCGCACCATGCGGATCAGTTCCGCCTTCTGCTCGTGCGATCCGTGCGAGAAATTCAGCCGTGCGACGTCCAGCCCGGCACGCAGCAGCTGGCGAAAGGTCTCTTCACTGGAGGACGCGGGTCCCAGCGTTGCCACGATCTTGGCGCTGCGGCCCATGGCGTTCTCGGGCAAACCAAAGCTTTCGGTCATTACTCTCCACGCGGCGCGGCAAACCTTTGCGGAGCGGCACCGCTGCCATTCTAACCGGATGCGTGTACGCGCTTATGCGGAGGGCAGATCATAAGGCGCAGGTTCCGGCATGGGGAAGACCCGGCGATTGTCCGTCATCAGCGTTGCTCTAAGCTCGATTACCGTGGCGGCGATGAGAACATCGGCTAGCAACCAGCGTGCGGTAGTCCTAAACACTTCTGGCGCGCCCAAGCTCCGCATTCAGCTCCGCTCCGCACAGCACTGTGAAGGAGGTCAGGAAGAGCCACAGCAGGAGCACCACGCCTGTACCTAGCGAGCCGTAGGTCGTCGAGTAATTGCCTATGTGGGTCACATACCAGCCGAAGCCGCCGGTGGTCAGGAACCACGTCGCTGTCGCAAAGGCCGCGCCGGGCAGCACGCGCCGCCACGCCGGGCGCACCGGCACGCCGAAGCGGTAGATGGCCGCCAGCACCGCCGCTGTTACCGCAAGCGACAGGCTCCACCGCACCACGTTGCCCAGCAGCAGGAACTGCGAAAGCCGTTCGAGCGCAACGAACCGTGCCATCTCCTGCAGCAGAAGGTGCCCAAAGATGATCAGCAGACTCACGGCAGCCAGCGGTACCAGCGCGATCGGCACCAGCAGAAACGACCACAGCCAGCGCCGCACGCCGCCGCGCAGACCCGCGCCCCAGCAATCGTCCGTAAGCAGGTAGGCCCGGCGGAAGCCCTCCATCAGCGTGCCCAGCACGCCTGCCGCGCCGGAGAAGCTGACCAGCAGAGTCCCCAGCAGCACCCGCACGGACTGCTCCGCGCCGTGCGCCGTGACGAAGTAGTGTTCCAGCAGCGGTGCCACACTCGCGGGCAGCACGCGCGTGAAGAAGACCGCAAGCTGATACCGCAGAGGTGCTGCATACGGCAGCAGGGCCACAGCCGCGGCCGCGATCAGCAGCGCCGGAAAGATGGCAAACATCGCCGAGTAGGCCGTGGCCTTGGCCGTGTTGATGCAGTCGTGCTGGAAGCCATTCCAATAGGCCAGCCGCACGTGGTCAAAGAAGCTGAGCGAGTCCTTGCCGAGCAGCCGGGCACGCCGCGCCTGCGCGAAAAAGGCGCTGCGCAGATAGGCAGCGCCTCCGTGTTGATCGATACGGTCCGTGGCCGCTGCTTCCGCGGCCAGAGCCGCCGGCGCAGGCCCGCCCTTAATACCGTTCCGCGTCTGCTTCAGCCCTTCCACTTGTTCAGGAACTCCGTCACGGAGCTCTCATTCATCGCGCGTGCATCGCGAAAGGCGCTCTGCTTTTCCGTGTACACCGGCTTGCCCGTACGGTCCAGCACGACCAGCGCGGGCACGCCCTTGGTCACGTCCGCACCGTAGCGTTCCGCCACGTCCAGATGCTTATCCTGCCGGCCGATGCCCACGTGCACCACGACAAAGTTCTTTTCGAGCAGATCACGGTTCGGGTCGCGATGGAAGTAGATGTCCAGCACCTGGCAGTCGCCGCACCAGTCCCCGCCAAAATCGATCAGGACACGCTTGTGCTCCCGCTTCGCCTGCGCGAGTGCCCGCTGAATGTCCTCATTCGGGTTCGCATTGTCGTCGTAAAGGTGCTGCTTCACCGCGGGCGGCGTCATCTGTGCCGCTGCCTTCGGTACAACGGGAACCGAACCCGCCCCTGCCAACGCAAACCAAACCGCCGCTGCCCGGAAAGTTTTCATGTATAGAAGATGCTCCTCCACGCATCTTCGCTGCAACGGCAAGTTGCGGAGCGCCGGCAAACTGCAGAGAAGGTTGTTCGCGGGCCAGGTCGTTCGCCCGGACCTCGGCATCTCGGCCAGCCAAGGACAGCTACCTGGCGGCCACCACCGGCCGGCTGTCCGCGGCGGTAACGCCAGTGCCGAAGATGTCGATCTGCTCCCCATCGATGACGGCCAGCCGGTCGCCCGTGGGGGAGAGCGCCACGGGCTGGTGCGCCGGCAGCGGAAAGCGCATGCGCATCTCGAAGAGCGCACGTCCGTCGGCTGCCCGGTGCACCCGCACCGTTTCGCGCGACAGGTCGGCCCCGTGAAAGGCGCTGTCGCGCACATAGGTGCCGCCGCCCTCCGGCACGGCCAGCGCAAACAGGCCGTTCGCCGGGTCCTCCCCCACCAGCGGCGAGAACTCTCGCCAGTGCACCACGCCTTTCAACACCGGCGTGCCATCCTCGCGAAAGACGCGGTACCAGTGATCGTTGCTCCCGCCTTCACAGCCTTCGGCGGCGATCAGGTCCGGCGGGAGGCTCTTCAGCTTCGGCAGGCAGCTTGAGTTCATCCGGGCAAAGTCACGCGGGGCACCCGAGAGGAGATCCGGCACCCACGGATGCTCGCGCAGATACCAGTGCCCATGCGCCGTGCGCCGCAGCTCCATCCGGCCGCCGTTCAGCAGCTCCGGCGGCAGCGCGCGCGAGCTCTGCTCCCCCTCCTCCTCGGTCTCCAGCTTTGCGTTCAGGATGCGCACCCG
>CAXTSF010000171.1:4206-6616 GCA_964246865.1 uncultured Terriglobus sp. | reverse complement strand
CATCGGGGTGCTCGGCGGCCGCCTGGAAGAGACGGAGGCGAAGCGCTCCCGATGGACAAGACGGCTTGGTCCGCTGGCACCCATCGTTTTCGCCATACTCAAGTTCAAATCGGCAATCTTTCTTCTTTTCAAGCTGAAGTTCCTGCTCGGGTTTGTTGGTTTTTTTGGACTGTATTGGGCGCTCTATGGATGGAAGTTTGCGCTGGGTTTCACGCTCTCGATCCTGGTGCATGAGATGGGTCACTATGTGACCGTGCGTATGCGCGGGCTCAAGGCAGACCTGCCGATGTTTCTGCCAGGTCTGGGTGCCTACGTTCGCTGGTACAGCCAGGGCATGACTCTGCCGCAGCTTGCGTCGATAGCGCTCGCGGGCCCAGTCTTCGGGCTCTTCGCTGCCCTCGCCTGCCTCGGGCTGCTTGCGTGGACGCACCAGCCGGTCTTCCAGGCGCTCGCCTACACGGGTGCCTGGGTCAACCTGCTGAATCTGATACCGGTACTCGGCCTGGATGGCGCGCAGGCAACGTACGCACTGAACCGGCTCGGGCGCGGCCTGATGCTGGTTGCCTGTATCGTGCTCTTCGCGTTGATGCATGAGGGTGTCTTCCTCTTCATCGCCGCAGGCATGACCTGGCGCATGTTCACCAACGATGCCCCGCAGGAGAATAGCGCCGCGACCCTCGCCGGCTATCTCGGGCTGCTGTTCACGCTGGGGGCTTTCCTCTACTTCGTTCCCAATCCGGGTCTGATCGGGCGATAGACTCTGCGTGTGCGGCTACTTGAGCGCAAGCACGACAGCCCCTGCCGCGATGAGCGCTCCTCCGAATACCTTCCAGGGTGTCAAAGCCTCACCAAGCACCGGCCATGCCAGCATGAGCACAAAGACCACACTGAGCTTGTCGATGGGTGCAACCCGCGAAGCCTCACCCATTGAAAGTGCGCGGAAGTAGCAGAGCCACGACAGTCCGGTAGCCAGGCCGGACAGTGACAGAAACATCCAGCTCCGGCGATCGATATGCGCCAGCCCGCCATGTGCGCCAAATCCGAGTGCGATCACCCAGGCAAACACCACCACCACCGTGGTTCTCACGGCTGTGGCCAGATTGGAATCGACGCCGGCCACACCGATCTTTGCGAGCAGTGCTGTGGCCGCGGCAAAGAGCGCCGACAGGATTGACCAGGCGATCCAGGACATAGTTTCCTCCCAGGCCAGGCGCGGCCTGCTCTTCCGTGTGATGCGTCACAAACGGATACAGCGTCTTCGACGCCTGTCACGCCTGCACGCGCAATCTTCAGCTTCTATTAATCGGAGTAGGCGAGAGTTATATTGATCGTGCTCTGTTTATTCCCCTAGGAGAACCCATGCGTTCACTCCGTACCCGCTCCACCCTGCTCTCATTGGCTGCCCTCGTTACGTTCGGTACTGGAGCCAGCTATGCGCAACAACCCTACAGCGTCCTGGACACGTGGAAGATCGGCGGCACCGGCGGATGGGACTACCTGCTGGTGGACCCGGCGGCACACCTGCTGTACATCACGCATGGACCGCGCGTGGAGGTGGTGGACACGACCACAGGAAAGACCGTCGGTGCGATCACGGGCCTGCAGGGAACTCACGGCGTTGCACTGGACCCTGACGGACAAACCGGCTACATCAGTGACGGCCGCGCGAATCAGGTCGTGATGTTCGATCGGAAAACCTTCGCGATCACGGGCAAAGTGGCCACTGGCATGAACCCGGATGGCATCGCCTTTGAGCCGGTAACGAAGACAGTTTGGGCCTTCAATGGGCGCAGCAAGGACGTGAGCGTCATCAACACTGCCACAAAGGCCGTGGTTGCGACTATCCCGCTCTCGGGCAAGCCGGAGTTTCCGCAAGCCGACGGCAAGGGAAACGTGCTGGTCAACATCGAGGATAAAAATCAGATCATCAAGCTGGATGCAAAGACCAACAAGGCAACCGCAACCTGGGCCACACCGGGCTGTGATTCTCCCTCTGGCAGTGCAATCGACATCAAGCATCATCGCTTCTTTTCAGTTTGCGATGGCAAGAAGATGGCCATCACAGACAGCGACAGTGGAAAGCAGATCGCCCTCGCCAACATCGGAGAAGGCCCGGATGCAGCTGGCTACGACAGCAAGCACGAACTCGCATTTGCTTCTGCCGGAGACGGCACGTTGACCGTGGTAGATACGAAGAACAACTTCGCCCCGCTAGAGACTGTGACCACGAAGAAGGGTGCCCGCACCATGAGCTACGATGAGGTCGCCGACAGGGTTTACCTTGTCACCGCCGAGTTCGGCGACAAGCCCGCAGCCACCGCGGAGAACCCCCGTCCGCGCCCCGCGATCGTGCCGGACAGCTTTCAGGTTGTGGTTGTCGGACGCAAGTAGCTGCAACGGAGGTCAAGAG
>CAXTSF010000171.1:0-4196 GCA_964246865.1 uncultured Terriglobus sp. | reverse complement strand
CACCCGGGGGGGCGTTTTCTCTTGCTTACGACCAGACCAGAGAGATCACGCGACTGGATCCAGGCCGGCGAACGCTTGCGAGCCATGGCCTTCATTCCGGGTCAGCAGGTAGTAGACCACCGGCGTTACCACCAGACTCAGGAACATGGACAGGACTACGCCGCCGATCACGGCTATCGCGAGCGGCTGCAGCATCTGCGAGCCGGCACCCAGAGCGAAGGCCAGCGGCAGCATCCCACTTACCGCCGCAAGCGCCGTCATGACAATGGGCCGCAGGCGCCGCTGTGCGGCGAGCAGCATGGATTCGCGTGCGCTGGCACCTTCCCCGCGGAAGCGGTCATCTGCATCGAGCAGCAGAATGCCATTCTTCGCCACAATCCCGATCACCATGATCAGCCCCATAAACGAAGCCACATTGAAGGTGGTCTGCGTGATCAAAAGCGCAAAGACCACACCGCTGATGGAGAGCACCGACGAGACCAGGATCGCAAACGGAGCCGCCAGGTTGCGAAACTCTGCCAGCAGCACGCCGAAGACAAGCACCAGCGCCAGCAGCAGGACCTTCAGGAGATCGGCGAATGACTTCTGCTGCTCCTGATAGGTTCCGCCATACTCCACCCGCACGGAGCCGGGGAGATGCATTGCGGCTACACGCTGCTGCACCTGCCGCACACCCGTTCCCAGGTCAGATCCTTCCAGCCGGCCGGTCACCACGACCATGTCCTGCAGGTTCTCGCGCCGGATCTCATTTTGCGGCGGCAGCTGCTCGATGTTGGCCAGCGTTCCCAGTGTTGCCGTTCGCCCGCTGCTGCTGTTGAAGACGGTGTTGCTGATCGTCTCCAGAGATCGCCGGAACTCATCGCCCAGCCTTACGCGAATCGTATAGGGCCGGCCGTTGGTGATGAGCGGGTCGTTCACCGTCACACCATCCAGAATGGACGTCGCGTCCTCGGCGATCTCTGTCGGTGTGAAGCCAAGACGCGCGGCCAGCGCGGGATCGATGCGGAAGTTTGTGGCTGGGCCACTCACCGTGTCGTCGACGCCGTTCTTTACATCCACGACGCCCTTCACCTTGCTGATCTCGTCGGCCACACGAGGCCCAAGCTGGTAGAGCAGCTTTCGATCTGGGGTGAAGATCTTGATCTGGATCGGCTCCGGTGAATTCGAAAGATCGCCAATCATGTCCTGCAGCACCTGGATAAATTCAACGTCGACAGCGGGCTCGGTTTCCTTGATCTCGTCGCGCACGCCCGTCATGATCTCGTCGATGGAGCGGCTGCGACTGTTCCTAAGCTTTACGGAGAAATCGCCGTGGTTTGCCTCAGTGACAGCGGCCAACCCAAGCTGCAGACCGGTGCGCCGGCTGGTGCTCTCCACCTCCGGCTGTTTGCGGAGGATCGCCTCCACATGCCGCAGCATGCGATCGCTATCCTCAAGCGAACTGCCCACAGGCGTCACGTAATCAAGGATGAAGCCGCCCTCATCCATGGCCGGCAGCAGGTCCGAACCGAGCTTGCCGTAAGCAAAGTAGCTCACACCAACCAGCACAAGACATGCAAGCCCGAGCAGCGCGGGCCGGCGCAGGGCCCCTTCCAGGATTGAGTGGTGACTCCTGGTAATCCGCTGCATGATGCGGCCCGGTTTCGGATGGCCGTGCTCGTCCAGGTCAGGTGCCGCCGCATCCGTGCTGCGCGGCTGCAGCAGCACAAAGGCAAGCGCCGGCGTCCACGTCACAGCCAGCAGCAGGGATGTGAGCAGGCTGACCGCCATGGTGATGGCAAGCGCGCGAAAAAAGCTGCCGGTCACCCCCGTCACCGTCACCAGCGGCAGAAACACCACGACGGGCGTAATCGTAGAGCCGATCAGCGGCCGGGAGATTTCATGGAGGGCCTTGCGTACCGCTTCTACACGGCTCTCGCCTCCGTCCCGGTGCAGCACAATGTTTTCCACCACAACGATGGCGTCGTCGATTACGAGCCCTATCGCCGCGGCCAGGCCGCCCAGCGTCATCAGATTGAAGCTCTGGCCGATCAGCCAGAGGAACAGCACCGTAACCGACACCGTCACCGGGATCACCAGGCCGGCGATCAGCGAGGACCGCCAATCGCGCAGAAAGAGGAACAGGATGATGCACGCCAGGGCAAGGCCAATCAGAATTGCGTCACGCACGCTGCGAATACTCTCGCGTACCAGCAAGGACTGATCGTAGAACGGCTGCAGCTCCACACCCCTGGGCAGCTTCGCCCGCAGCCGTGCCACCTCGGCATCCACGGCGTCCGCAACGGCAACTGTATTGCTTGAGGGTTGGCGCGTGATGTTCAGCAGTACGGCGCTCTTCCCGTTGGCCGTCACCATGGTGAACTGCGGCATGGTCGACTGGACCACATCAGCGATGTCGCCCACGCGCACGGCACCGCCGGTCGCCGTGCTCTTCAGC
This sequence comes from uncultured Terriglobus sp., assembly GCA_964246865.1. Lineage (GTDB taxonomy): Bacteria > Acidobacteriota > Terriglobia > Terriglobales > Acidobacteriaceae > Terriglobus. The sequence continues at coordinate 1,759 of CAXTSF010000171.1, read as the reverse complement.
GAGAGCTGCCGCAGGTCCTCCTCGCTGTGCGCCTGGGAGCCAACCAGGCCGAGCACGAGCTGATGGTTCTCCTGGTAGAGTCCGGGCGAGTCGACGATATTCGCGGCCTGGATCGCACTTGTCAGATCCAGCACTGTCACGTTGGCAGCCTGTAACTTCGCCAGGTTCGGCACAACGTGGTACTCCGGTATGCGGCCGCCCTGCACCGTAACTGTGCTTACACCGACGACGCGGTTCAACGGTGGCTTTAGTTCGTAAGTCGCCAGCTCCCATAGATCGGGCTGTGAGACCGTCCCCGAGGTCAGGCTGTACCCAAGAATCGGAAAGGTCGCAAAGGTAAGCCGGTCCGTTGTGATCTTCGCTGTCGTGGGCAGCGTCTGCTGCACCTTGCTCAATGCCGAATCGACCAGCTGCAGGGTGCGGAACATGTCCGCCGACCAGTCGAAAAAGAGGCTGACCTCTGCCGATCCGCGGCTGGTCGTCGAACGCACCGTTACCAGGCCGGGGACGCTGTTCACCGCGTCCTCGATCGGCTTGGTGATGGTCACCTGCATCTGTTCGACCGGCATCACGCCGTTGTCGATACCGATCACGACACGAGGAAAGCTGGTCTCCGGAAAGACAGAGATGGGAACCTGAAACGTCGCGTAGATGCCCGCGATGGTCAGCGCCAGCACAAAGAAGAAGATGGTGCGCGAAGATCGCTCCAACCAGAATGCTCCTGCACGCTCCGGCGCAACCGCGGGCAAAGATGGAGTGGAGAGCGCCATCAGTCCTTGCTCCCTGCGGACCCGGGCTTACCCGCTTCCGGCTTGTCCTCGCCTGTGCCGAGCTTCACCTTGGTGCCGTCATCCAGACCGTAGGAACCCTCCGTGATGACGGTGTCCTTCGCTGAAAGACCGTCGGTAATCTGCACCTTGTCCGTCGTACGTATGCCGGTCTTCACCGCCCGCTTGTGCGCTGCGTTGTCGGTGCCGGCAACCATCACGCTGGTGGAGCCATCGGTGGCCGGCAGAATCGCGGATGCAGGAATGGTGAGAGCGTTGTCCACGGTCGTTCCGCGGATCACCACGTGCACCGGAGTGCCAGCCTTCAGGGCGCCATCCTTGTTCGGCAGCCGAAGCCAGACCTCGTTCGTGGTGGACCCCGCATCCAGCGCAGGGCTGATGAACGAAACGCTGCCTGCCACGGGAGCGTCCGTGCCCGGGACGTGGATCTCCGCCTGACCGCCGATCTTCAGCTTCTGCGCTGCAGCCTGTGCAATGTGCAGCTTTGCCAGAAGGACCGATGTCTCCATCACGGTCAGAATGGGCGATCCTGCCGTTGCCGTCTCTCCTGCAAACAGAGGCCGGTCTGTGACCACTCCGCCAATCGGGCTCCGCAGGGTGGCATAGCTGACCTGCGCCGCCGCGCTTGCGTAGCGCCCCTTGGCGGACGCGAGCTGGCCTTCGGCTGTCTTTGCATTTGCCTGCCGTATTACGGATTCAACTCCGCGCAAACGATTCGCCGCGATGTCATAAGCGGCCTGCGCCTGCACCGCCGCAGCAGTCGCCGTGTCCGTCTCCCGGCCGCTGATCGCGCCTTCTTTCAGGAGGCGCTTTCGCTCCTCGGCTGTACGGTTTGCCACTTCCAGGTTGGCCTTTGCCTGCGCCACATCGAGCTGTGCTTTTTGTACATCCTCGGGGATCTGCGCCTGCGTGGCTGTTGCGTACGCGGCCTCCGCGGTCGTCAGGGACCCCATGCTGTCCATGGCCCCCCC
>CAXTSF010000170.1:0-6663 GCA_964246865.1 uncultured Terriglobus sp. | reverse complement strand
ACCTTTCCTTCACTGGCGGCCCGGCCTTAACGGAGCTGGAGAGCCGCTTTGGATCACCGATGGCGGTGCCGATGTACTGCTCCGTCGATCCGGAACTGTACCACCGCACGCCGGTGCGCGATGTTTTCAGCTGTACGATGTCGTACCTGGGCACCTATGCCGCAGACCGGCAACCGAAGCTGATGGAGATGCTGAACCGTACCGCGGCGGCGCTACCCGCTGAGCGATTTCTCGTAGCCGGACCGATGTATCCGGCGGACACGCCTTGGTCGGCAAACGTGGTCACACATCCACATCTGCCACCGTTTGATCATCCGGCGCTCTATTCGTCGTCACGGCTTGTGCTCAATCTGACGCGGGCGGACATGGTGGCGGCGGGCTACTCACCTTCCGTGCGGCTATTCGAAGCCGCTGCGTGCGGTTCGGCTATCGTGAGCGATCCATGGCCGGGGATCGACACTTTTTTCAAACCAGGTACGGAGATCCTGCTTGCCGCAAGCTGCGACGAAATGCTGACAGTGCTGCAATCCTGCAGCGAGACCGAGCTGTGCCGCATGGGTGAGGCGGCGCAAGCCAGAACGTTGCAAGCGCATTCGGCAGAGCGGCGTGCCATGGAGTTTGAGGACGTCGTTGCACGCGTGTTCACGACGGCACCGCTCAGCGGAGCGCCAGCAGCTCTTCGAGAGAATGAACGGTGAGATTGGCCTGTGCAAGCTGGTCCGCTGCGTAGGTGCCGGTAGCGACCGCGATGACATCCATGTCCGCGTAACGCGCCGCCTGGATATCCGCAGGAGTGTCGCCGATAACGCAGACCGAGGCATCGGCCGAGGTGAGGGAACGCAGCTGTGCGACGGCTCCGGCGATCATGGGACCACGCAGCTCGTAACGATCGCTGAAGCCGCCGAACTGAAAATAGTCACGGAGGCCACACTCTGTCAGCTTGGTCCAGCCGATGCGTTCGAGATTGCCGGTCGCTACCGCCAGGAACGCGCCCCTGCCCTTGAGATGTGCGAGCACGTCAAAAGTGCCGGGCAGCACCTCGATGCGGAGCTCCTCGCGATGCTGCTCTACCCAGCCGGCAAGCCGGTCGAGCATCTCCGGAAGGTGAGGCCGCCAGTGCTCTTCCGGAACGCCGGCCAAGGTCATGGCGTCGCGCAGGATGCCGGGATCGATGTTGCCGTGTACGGAAATGCCGTCCAGGTTTACCGGGCGGCCGGCGACACGGGATAGGACGTCGCAGAAGCCAAAGTAGTGCACGGCGTCGCGACAGTGCAGCAGCGTGCCGTCGATGTCAAAGAGGTAGGCGTCAAAGCCGTCCCAGGCGCGGGAAAGACCCGGCTTCTGAGCAGTCACGCGGCAATCTCTTCGCACCAGTCACGTAAACGTTCGCATACGCGCTGGAGCACCGGCTGCCAGTCACCCTCACGTTGCTGACGGAAGAGGCGCATCGTCGGGTACCAGGGAGAGTCCTCCCGATCGAGCATCCAGCGCCAGTCAGCCTGCTGCTTCAGCAGGGTCCACACAGGAACCTGCAACGAGCCGCACAGGTGCGCGGCGAGTGTGTCAACCGTGATAACGAGGTCCATCATGGATGCAAGCGCAGCCATGTCTTCCATGCCGGATGCTGTGACTTTGCGAGAGCCCCAACCGTGCCGGCGCGTCCAGCTATCCCAATCGCCATTATTTCCAGGGGCTTGCAGGCTCCAGAATTCCACGCTGTGATTTGCAAGAAGCATTTGCAGATCGTCGAAGCGCAGAGACCGTGTGCTGTCAAAGTTGCTGCCGGTCCACACGAGCCCGACGCGTGGACGCGTGGATGCTTGCATCTCCTGTCGAAGGAGATGCAAGCGGCTCTCAGAGAGGACGACCTGTGCCGGTGGCGGTAGCGTGGAAGCTGTGGGCCGGAAGAAATAGGGCAGCTCCGCGACTTCGATCTGGACATCCCACAGGTGCCGGTCGGATTCGTGTGGTTGTGTCCATGGAAGCACCTGCCCTCCAGCGGCAAAATGCTGCAGCAGCGCCTGCATCTCTGGCGCAGCCTGCACCAGGACGTCGCTGCAGCGCCGCCTTAGCTGGGGCAGCCATCGCAGGTACTGCACCGTATCGCCGAAGCCATGCAGACAGCGAATCAGAAGACGTTTTCCGTCGATGGCACCACCCTCCCACAGCCGGTGCGGATCGGGTCTGCCGCGTTCGCGGATGTTGTCCGACTCCATCCAGGCATGGGTGTAGTCGCCGAGAAACATGTGGCACATCCACCTGCCCGCGGCACAGCGATCCGGATCGGCACCGGCCTGCTCCGCCTCATCGAAGCCGGTGAGCGCGGCGGCACAGTTCCGTTGCGTGAGCTCCCGCTCGGCCTGCTCGGCCAGAGTGTCCGCAGGTGCGGTCTGCTTCTGAGGATCTTGTGTGAGCCGGTCTGCAGTCATCGCGCAGGGTAGACGGGCCGCGGCCCTTGATGCGTCTCCCCCATGTCAACCCGGTGGCACAGGTAGACCTCGTCCTCGGGATGCGCGGTGATTCGAAATCCCGAGGCGCGGAGCATGGCTTCGGTGCAGGCGCGGTTCGGGATCCACCAGTTCGTGTTATCGCCGCAATAGTTCTCTTCGATGAAGTACATGGCGGGATAGGCAGGATCGGCGAAGTGTGCGGTCTCGCTGAAATCGTAATCAGCACGCAGTTGAGGCACATCGCGGCTGCCGCGCTGCATGCTCTGAAACAGAAGTGCGTCCTTCGCAACGTGCGAGTGGATCAGATCGAGCGCGAGCAGCGGATGCCGCAGGTGATAGAGCACACCCATGAAGATCACCAGATCGAACCGCTCACCGATCGCGCCCACGTCCCAGACGCTGAGCTTGCGAAATTCGACATCAAGCTGCTCTACTTGCGCGACAAAGCGAGCCTGCTTCAGGTAGAGCTCCTCCATGTCGATCCCGAGGACGCGGCTGGCTCCACGGCGCTTCATCTCGAATGCGTAAAAGCCGGCGTTGCAACCGATATCGAGGACGCTCATGCCAGACATATCGGAAGGCAGGGCATCTCGAAAGCTCTGGAATTTTACGGACGGGTAGTCGCCAAGGAAGTGGTCAGGGGCTGTCTCAATGCCGCTAAGGCGCAGGTTGTGAAACCATGGCCCGAGCCGGTGGATCTCTGATCTCAGAGCGTCACCGTCGCCGGATGATGCACCCACTGCGACGCCTTGTATTCCCTCTTGCTGCTCCGCCGTTCCGTGGCTCACTCTGCCTCCTAAACTCATGGCACCTGCGTATGATGCCGCGAGACAGGAAAGGTGTGATTCCGGGAAGCGGATGAAGCGAGAAATGCGGCGCACGATGCCGGCGTGCGCCGCATCCATTCGTTACTCGAGCCTGAATCTCTACTCCTCTTTCTTCAGTGTTTCACCGTCCGGGCCGACCTGGATCTCGCCCTTTTTCCCGTTCTTCATGGTGGCTGCCTCATAGGCGACCAGTTTGCCGCCCTTGGTCAAGGATTCCACTTTGGTGATGCTGGCGCCCCTGCTCTTCGCTGTAAGCCCGCTCTGTACCGGGATGGGCAGAGTGGAGATGGCGACCTCTTCCTCGATCTCGTTCAGAGTGCCATCGGCTGCAATCTGCAGATCGCGTGTGTGCCCGTTCACCTCAGTCTCAGCTTCGTAGACCTTCTTGCCGTGTTCGCGCTCCGTGGCAAAACCTTTGATGGTTGCGCCTGTTGTTTCGCGATCCACGGTGGCGGCCACTGCAGCCGGCAGTTGCTCCTTCGTCAATTTGTGTTCCTGTGCGCCCATCGTAAGCGCTGCCGCAACCGGCAGCACCGCCAAGATTGATCCATATGCCAGCTTGCTCATCCTGCTTCTCCACTGCCCGGCTTCCGAGCGTGGCCGAAGTGTAGGCGGCCCCGCCTTAAGTCGGGATGAAGTGAAACTGAAGTATGTCAAGGCAGGGTAGAGCGCCTTCAGATAGAGCTAAGAGTTCGCGCATAAGATGCTGGAGAGACCAGCGCTCCCTGAGAGGCTGGAGGTGAAGCGCATGCGCGTACTGGTGGTGGAGGACGAGGTACGGCTGGCGAACAACATCGCGACCGCCCTGCGCGAGCGCCCGGGCTACGCCGTGGATGTGGCTGGCGACGGCGAGGAGGCGTTGATGTTCTGCCGCGGCAGCAGCTACGACCTGATCCTGCTGGACCTGATGCTGCCGAAACTGGATGGAAGAAAGGTACTGGTCCGCCTGCGGGCGGCTCAGGATGCCACACCCATCCTGGTGTTGACAGCGGTACAGGAGATGCAGACCACGATCGATCTCCTCAACGCCGGTGCCGATGACTACATGACGAAGCCCTTTGATCTTGGCGAGCTGATCGCACGCTCGCGTGCCTTGATTCGCAGGGGCAAAGGCGCAACTGCCTCCGTGCTCACCTTTGGTCACATTCGCCTGAACACCACGGAGCAGACGGTGACGAGCGCCGAGGAAGACGTGGACCTGTCGCCAACCGAGTACCGCATTCTGGAATACCTGATGCATCGTCCGCGCAAAGTCGTCTCAAAGCGCGAACTCCTGGAGCACCTGTACGACTTTACCTGGGAGCATCACTCGAATGTGATTGAGGCGCACGTTTCCAACCTGCGCAAGAAGCTGAGGCAGACCACGTCCGCGACGCTTCTGGAGACGCTGCGAGGTCGTGGCTACCGGCTTGCCGTGCACAGCCTGGAGCCGTCGTGAAGCAGGTATCGTTGATTCGCCGCGTGATGCTGGCCGTGCTGGTGGTAGAGCTTCTGTGCGCGATCGCCTTCTCCGTAACGGCTCTGTTGCATGAGCGGCAGCTCCGCATGCATGCGTTCGACGCGCAGCTCGAGGGCCGCTCCGACTCGTTACTCGGGGCCATTCAGGATGCCGAGGACCCGGACGACAACGTTTCGGTGGACCCAGCGGAGCTGCGGTTGCCGGGAGGGGATATTTATGCCGTTTACAGCGGGGAGGGCCGGCTGCTGGGGCGTTCCACGGGAGCTCCCGAAGCGCTCCTCCGTTTGGGTGCAAAGGGATTCTCTTCGCGGCAATGGCACGGCAGGCACTTTCGCATGCTGCAGCGAGATGGGCTTCGTTTGGTGGACCGTGATGAGCACAACGGCGTCGGGGTAAGGCGGCCGGTGACGATTCTGTATGGCAGCCAGACAAACCATATCTGGCACGAAACAATCGAGGCTGCAGCGTTCTCGGTTGCTGTGAGCCTTGTGCTGTTCACCGTGACGGCGTTGGGCCTGTTGCTGCTGCTGCGGCGAACCTTGCGGCCGCTGGGAGAGCTCGCGGCAGAGGCCCAGCATGTTTCGCGTGGAAGACTGCATTTTCATCCGCCGGTATCTGCCATGCGTACCCGCGAACTGAGGCCGCTGGCGACCACCATGGCGGAGGCGATCGGCGGGCTCCGGCAGGCACTGGAGCATGAGCAGCGCTTCATCAGCGACGCGGCTCATGAACTGAAAACTGCGGTGGCAGTGGTGCGCTCGACCATACAGGTGCAGATGATGCGGCCCCGGTCGCGTGAGGAGTACGCACGTGGATTGGAGGATTTGCTGGACGATAACAACCGTGTCGAGCAGGTGGTGGCGCGCATGCTGATGCTCGCGCGCCTGGCGGAACGGACCGCCGTGCCTGCAGAGACGCTCGATCTTCGTGTGGCTGTGCAGGCGGCCGTGGACAAGCTCGGCAGCTTTGCAGAGGCACATGAGGTCCCGCTTGTCATGGCGCTGGATCGATCCGTACCGGTGCGGATCACACCCGAGCAGGCGGATGTGCTCCTTTCCAATCTCATCATCAACGCAATTCAGCACAGCCCCGCCGGCGCCGCGGTGGAGGTTCGGCTGCACTCGACTCTGCCGGAGGCGGAGTTGCAGGTAAGCAATTCCGGCGCAGGCATCTCCGCGGAAGCGTTGCCGCACGTCTTTGAACGGTTTTACCGGGAGGACATCTCGCGAAGCAGGGCTACCGGCGGGGCGGGGCTTGGCCTGGCGATCTGCAAGACGATCGTGGATAGCTTGGGCGGCAGAATTGAGGTGGAGAGTCAACCGGCGCGGGGAACAACCGTACGGGTTTTCCTTCCGGCAACTTTGCTGTAGTAACTTCAGCTTTACTTAACGAGTTCGGCACTATTCTGAGAGGGATTGGTTGTGCCGCTCTCTCTCTTGCAACGGAAACAAACACCTGCTTTGCTACGAGTGCCATGCCTCATGTGGCGTTGGCGCCAATCTACCCCTTGACAGGACTGCCTGACATCAATGGCCTATCTTCGAAAACTGCGACCCTTGTCCTTGACTCTGACGTTCGGCAGTCTTCTCCTGTTCGGCTGCAAGAAAGCTGCTGAAGATACACCGGTGGTCGAGGTTGCGGTGAAGGCGGAGCGTCCGGAGGTGGGCAGTATCTCCGAGGAGATTACCGCCGATGCAACACTGGCACCGCTGGCACAGGCGGCGCTTGCGTCCAGGATATCCGCACCGGTGCGCGCCTTCTATGTGGAGCGCGGCAGCCGCGTGCGCAAGGGCCAGTTGCTCGCGGTGCTGGAGGATCGCGATCTGCAGGGTGCGGCCATGGACAGCAAGGGTGCCCTGACGACCGCGGAGGACGCGTACGCAACAGCCACGCAGGCGCAGATCCCCGAGGATGTACAAAAAGCACA
>CAXTSF010000169.1:0-6695 GCA_964246865.1 uncultured Terriglobus sp. | reverse complement strand
GTTTCGGCGTCACCCCGGGCGACACACGCATCCGCGATGCGGTGTGGCTCCAGGGCGATCGAGCCGGCTTTGCCCGGGGACCAAACCAGGTTGTCCTCGGCGAGCGCGCAGCCGAGTTCCTCCACGCGAGGCTAGGCAGCGATGTCACCATCGGCCACGGCACCTTCAGCGTGCTCGGCATCGTGCGCACCCGGAACGGCTTTGAAGACGGTGGCGTCTTTATGCCGCTCGCAGAGGCGCAGGAATTCTTCCATAAGAATGGCACCTCCTCCGTCATCACGGTGAAGCTCCACAACAAGGATGACGAGGCAGCCTTCAAGTCCGAGGTGAGGTCGCGCTTCCCCAACCTGATCGCTCTTGAGAATGACGAGTTCAATCGGTCCTACTCGCAATTCAAGATCCTCAAGGCGACGGCCTGGGCCGTGGGCGCTTGCGGCCTGCTGCTTGGCGGTCTGGGTGTGGCGAACACCATGATCATGTCCGTCTTCACACGCATCCGTGAGATCGCAATCCTTCGCGTCAACGGCTTCTCCGGGGCTCAGATCGCTGCCATGATCTTTGGCGAGTCTGGCGCGGTCTCGCTCATCGGCGCGATGACTGGCCTGCTGCTCGGGACTGCCGCCATCTTCACCCTGCAGCGTGTGCCCGCACTGCACGGCTATGTGGACGCGCAGATCGAGCCCCTCGTGGTGCTGCTGGTAGTAGTGCTGGCATGCCTCACCGGCGTCGCGGGTGCGCTCTACCCCGCGCTGTATGCCTTGCGCATCCGCGCGGTGGAGGCGCTCCGCTTTGAGTAACCATGCGCTCCAGCCGGCCCCCACGCGCGCCACCATCCGCCCATCGGCCATTCGCGCAGAAGGCCTCTTCAAGAGCTACGACGAGGGCACCATCCAGGTGCTGAACGGGGTAAGCTTTGAGGCGCGCACCGGAGAGACCGTCGCGCTCTGCGGACCCTCGGGCTGCGGCAAGAGCACGCTGCTCCATCTTCTCGGAGGTCTGGATTTCTGCGATCGCGGCAGCGTTCTGGTCAACGGACAGAAGATCACACGCAACAGCAGCACGGTGCAGCTCTTACGGCATCAGGTCGGCTTTGTCTTTCAGCTGCATAACCTTATCGCCGATCTGACGCTCGAGGAGAACTGCCTCCTGCCGACTGTGGCCGCGGGAACATCGCGCGCGGAAGCAAACGCACGGCTCACCTATCTCACCGGGCGCACCGGCCTCTCGCACCGGCTGCACCAGCGCATGCAGAAGCTCTCCGGAGGCGAGCGTCAACGCACGGCGCTGTGCCGCGCGCTGATGAACCGGCCGGGTATTCTGCTGGCCGACGAACCCACCGGCTCGCTCGACGAGCGCACCGCGGAACAGGTCTTCAGCCTCCTGCTCGACCTCGTCGCCGCCGAGGGCATCACACTCGTCATGGCGACGCACGACCGCTCACTCGCCGGCCGGTGCGATCGCCTGCTGGATATGCGCGATGGAAAGATCCTGTGAGTACCGCGCCGGCACTCGATCCGCAAATCTCTTCGCTGGATCAGCGGGCGGGCCGGCAGCGCCCTGCGTCAGCGGAACCCGAGGCTCCAGGCAGGAGCGGTTCACATCCATCGCCGGTTCATGCAGCCGCATGGCACGCGGTGGCGTGGCTTGTGATCGCGAACGGCGTTGGCGTCTGGCTTGCCATTCTCCTGCTGGTTCCCTCGGCCGGCAGCTGGATGGGGGACTGGAGCTATGGCCGCTGGATGCCTGTTCATCTGAACTTTCAGCTCTACGGCTGGTTGAGCCTGCCCCTGGTCGCGTGGCTCCTGCGTGTCTATCGTGCGGACACTCGCGGCATCGCACCATGGGGCAACGCCGCGCTTACCCTGTGGTCACTCGCGCTCACGCTCGGCGCGTTTTCCTGGCTTGGTGGCCACTCCAGCGGGAAGCTCTTCCTGGACTGGACCGGTCTCACCCGCGAGTTCTTTCCCATCGCGATTGGCGTTCTGTGGACAGTGCTGCTCCTGGCATTCCTGCAAAGCCGGCCGAGGCATGGTTCTCGCTCGCTGTTCATCGCGAAGCTGTGCGGTCTTGCCCTGCTCCTCTTTGTTCCACCTGCCATCTATGTAGCCGCCGATCCCTCCCTTTATCCGCCCGTCAACCCGGACAGCGGTGGCCCCACCGGTGCCAGTCAACTTGAGTCTGTCCTTGTGATTGTGTTGATCCTCTTCGTCCTGCCGTACGGCCTCCATGAGCGCATCCGAGAGCACAGGCTGTGGGTTCGAACCGCATGGGCAGTCTTTGCCGTCGAATGCCTTCTCTGCCTCGGTCTTGGCCGCGCGGACGTGAGTCACCACCGCCCTGTGCAGTTCCTCAGCCTGGGCAGTCTTCTTGTGTGGATACCTCTGATTCCTGCCTACTTTTGTGGTTTCCGCTGGCAGGCGCGCACGCGCATGTGGAGGCGAGCCACCCTCTTCTGGTGGGCCCTTCTGGTGCCCACAGGCTGGTGCCTCTTCCTGCCCGGCGTGCTGGATCACCTCAAGTTCACTGACGGCCTGGTAAGCCATTCGCTGGTAGCCATGGCGGGCTTTGTTACCAGTCTCCTGATGCTCCTGCTGGTGGTCCTGCTGGGCGATGCCGGGGCCGTCTTCAACCGGCGCTGGCCCTTCTACACCTGGCACATTGCCACGCTGCTCTACACCGCCGCCATGCTTACGGCCGGGTGGCTTGAGGGGTCCGATCCTGCCTTCACCATGGTTCCCAGCGGTGCGCGCAACCTGCTCTACTTCGTCCGGCTGCTCTGCGGATTGGCGATGTTTGCCGCTTCGGCAAACTGGTTGATTCGCCTCACACAACAGATGCGGCTGCGCTCCACTCCCATCCTTGAGAGGCCGATACCGGCCCTGTTCCATGGAGACGCAATATGACATCACAGCCAAAACGATGGCTTCCCGCATATCAGTACCTGGCAGGCCTTTCCGACGCCATTACCGGCATCTTTCTGATCCTCTTGCCTGCGTGGGCCATGAGGACCATGCGTGTCGCCACTCCGGCACAGCCGGCCGCCTTCACCAGCTTTATCGGCGTCTTCGTGCTGTCCGTCGGGCTCAGCTATTTTCTGGTGACGCGCAATCCGCTGACCACCACGGCTGCCGCTGCCTGGCAGATGCAATGGCGTATTACCGCTGTCACGCGTACCCTCGTCGCGCTCTTCCTTATCATCAGCGTGGCCATAGGCCAACTGGAACCCGCCTGGGTGCTGGTCGCCGTGTCCGACGGTGCGCTCGCGGTGATCCAGTGGATTGGGCTCGCGCGAGGCTGGCTGGCCGTTGAACCTCCGGCTGCCCGTTGATTTCCAGGAAGAGCCCGGCGGAGATGCTCCCTGCAGGGGTGAGCGGCATCCTGCTGATCGCAGCCACCTATGTTTACTTCCTTATCTTTGCGCAGTTCGGCTTCCTGAAGCGGCTGGATGCACTCGGGATCAGCGGCGATCACCTGAAGCTGGTGATGGGCAGCATGGCCGCAGGCGGCATCCTCAGCAGCCTGCTTGCGCCGCGTCTCCTCAGCCGCATCACTCCCGCAGCCCGGCTCCGCGTTGGGCTTGGCGGATGCGCTCTGGCAGCGCTGCTGTCGGCACTGCCGCTCTCCGTCTTTGCTGGAGCGGCTGTTGCTGCCCTGATCGGTCTTGCACTCGGCCTGCTCACCGTCACACTGGTTACTTATCTGCCGCGGCTGCTCGCCTCCAGAGAGCCGCTGCTGCAGGTCGGCTTAGGCACGGGTCTCGGCTACTTTCTCTGCAACCTTCCACCGCTCTTCCGAGCCACGCCGAACGCCATCGCCCTTTGTTCCGCGGCAGCGTGCCTGCTTGTGCTTCCCCTTGTGCGAACTCACGAGACGCAAGCCAGCCGATCGCTGCCGGGGAAATCGCCGAGCTTTGCAGTTGTTTTGCTTTGGTTCACCGCGCTCATCTGGCTGGACTCCGCCGCCTTCTTCATCATTCAGAGCTCGCCGGCGCTGAGGTCCGGCACCTGGGAGGGCGCGGCCCACCTTTGGCGTAACGGTGTCCTGCATCTTCTCGGTGCGCTTGCCTCCGCCCTGCTGATCGCACGCCGCGGTCTGTTCCTCACGCTACTTACCGCCTTCGGCTGCCTGGCCAGTGCCTGCCTTCTCCTCATCAGCCCTGAACACGCCTACTTCGCCGCGGTGCTTTACCCGGTCGGGGTCTCGCTGTACTCAGTTGCCCTGGTTGCTGCACCTTCGTTTTTGCTGAGCGTCACCTCCACAGCCGAACGTGGCCGGAAGGCCGGATGGATCTATGCCGTTGCGGGATGGACTGGCTCGGCGCTGGGCATCGGCATGGGGCAGAATCTTCATCGGGTGCCGCCTGCCTTTGTTGCTGCAGCAGCCGTCCTCTTCGCCATTCCGCTGCTCCTGCAGGCGACAAGCGCTCGGCGCATCCAGGCTACCGCGGTGGGGGGTTCTCTCCTTCTCGCCACCGGACTGCATCGCGCGCTTTATCGATTCCCGTCACAAGAGCCCGGCTCGCAGATAGCGGAGGGACGCAGTGTCTACATCGCCGAAGGTTGCATCCACTGTCACTCGCAGTACATCCGGCCGAACTCGGCTGCCGACATGCTCATGTGGGGTCCCACGCGCGACCTCGAATCCATTCGGCGCGAGCATCCGCCTTTGATCGGCAACCGCCGCCAGGGACCCGATCTGAGTCAGGTGGGAAGCCGCCGCTCCCCACTCTGGCTTCGCATGCACTTCATCAACCCGCGCGACGTGAGCCGCAGTTCCATCATGCCCTCCTATGAGTACCTCTTCCATGATGGTCGCGGTGAAGCTCTGATTGCGTACGCGGCCAGCCTGAAAACAGCAGACAGTCTGGCGCACCTGCAGCACCTTTCCAGCACCTGGCAGCCGGTGCCGAAAGCGCCTGCACCAGACCTCGCCGCCGGACAGCGGCTCTTCGGAAAGTATTGCGGGACCTGCCATCTCCCTGATGGGCGCGCACGCGCTCGATGGGCTGCTTCTTTCCACCGTCTTCCGCCGTACCTCGATGCGCCCAATCTTGCAAACATCCCAGGCAGCGATGTCCCTTCCTCTGTTCGAACGCTGCGGCTTGCGCAGATCGTCAAGTTTGGCCTGCCCGGCGCGGACATGCCCGGTCACGAATACCTCCCCGACAGTGACGTCCTTGCCATCGCCAACTATGTGAACAGCTTGCGTCCGGGAGCCTCGCCGCCAGCAGCCTCGGCCCTAGCTGAGGCTGGGCAGGCTTTTACTTCAGCGGGTCTGCGATAGTGAGAGGGCTTAGCGGATCGTGGGATCCTCCTTCTGCGCGACCATGGCACTGGTCTGAGCAGGCTTGTTGGCCGTGACCGGACATCCGCCCGCTTGCTCTGTGCAACTCTGGTTCAGCACCGCCGACCGCAGCTCATCGCTTCGCGCGCGCTGCCGCATGCGCAGCATGGTCGCTTCCACCGCAGGGCGAAGCTGACCTTCCGGTGAACCCACCAGATACGCGTTGAGTTCATCCGCGGCCTCGCTCCAGCGCTCTGCCACAATCAGCGCGTTGGCCCGCACCAGCCGGGTGGAGACACAGGCTGCAGGTGCCGCACTCACGGCGCGCTCGCTCCACAGCAGAGCTTCCTCGGTGTGCCGCAGGCCGACCTCCGCGCGCGCCATCTCGTGCATAGCCTGCCATGTGGTCGCGTCGGTCCCGCGCAGCTGCTGGATCGCACTCGCGGCGGCGTCGTAGCGCCCCATGCCGTTGTAGGCGCTGGCCAGCAGCACGCCAGCCCACGGCGCCTCCGGCTCGATCCTTCGGGCCTCGGCAACACTGGCGATGGCGGAGGTGTACTCATGCGAGCTGACCTGCTTGGCGGCGCGGAGCAGGTACATGACGGCGAACTCCGGCGCGTCCGCGAGACCGCGAGCGGATTCCCGCTCAAACTCAGCATCGTTATGGCGTTCCGCCGCAAGACGCGCCTTACGGAAGTGCTCCCACGCTTTGGCTGGCACCTTCAGGCTTCTGGCCGAGATGGTGGCGCTGCCGACCGACACCGCACCGCAGCTCTGTGCGTGCCCTGAAGCTGCGCAGCAGGCCAACGCCAGCGCCAGCAGAGACGCGCATGTACCTGACTTGCAGCTATTCTTTCCAATCCTGTTCATCGTCGGCCTCCACGCAGAATGCAGCGTGAACGGATCGTAGACCTTTTGTTACAGGGGTGTTAATCCCCAATTCCGGGGACGGTCTGTTACCCGACCATGGGAGGTGCCTATCCCTTCGTGCAGGCAGGCACACGGATGCTGCGCACGATGGACCCACCTATCGCAAAAGCGCGATCGCCTCATGCACTGCCCTGTGATGCGCTCCGCCGGGAGAGTCTGAGCGCGGGCTGCTCCACAAACCGGCTCATGGCCTCGGCTACCAGCAGCGACAGTGCCAGCGTAAGCAGCCACACGACGGAACGGCGTGCCGGAACGTAGACGAACACAAGCGGGATGATGATTACATGCGTTAGATAAAGCGAGTAGCTGATGCGGCCCAGCCAGAGCAGCGGTTTGGGAAATTCGCGATCGCGCAGACCGTACATGACGAAGAAAAAGAGGGTGGCTATGAGCCATGTGAGCGCAGCAGCCGGGAAGTTGCGGTATTCCAGTGAGCGGTGCTCCGCGTGGGTGAGTACAAAGTGCATACCCATCAGAACCGC
>CAXTSF010000168.1:0-6776 GCA_964246865.1 uncultured Terriglobus sp. | reverse complement strand
ACAATTGGCCGAAGCAGAGACATCCCTCGCATGACATCGCGCAACCGCTGTGTCCTTTGCGGGCGCTTCACCGCTTCCCCTTCGCCTTCCCTGCATCCAACCCGTATGAATACCGTTCCCCTCGGATCACAAGGTGCCCACGTCTCCCGTATGGGCCTGGGCTGCATGGGCATGTCCGACTTCTATGGCACGCGCGACGACGCCGAATCCGCCGCCACCCTCCTCCGCTCCCTGGACCTCGGCATCACCTTCCTCGACACCGCCGACATGTACGGCATCGGCGCCAACGAGGAACTGATTGGTAGAACCATCCGCGGCCGCCGCGACGAAGTCTTCCTCGCTACCAAGTTTGGCATTGTGCGCGACCCCGCCGACCCTAAGAAGCGCGCTATCAGCGGCACACCCGCCTACGTTCAAAAGGCCTGCGACGCCTCCCTCCGTCGCCTCGGCATCGACACCATCGACCTCTACTACCAGCACCGCGTTGACCCATCGACGCCCATCGAGGACACGGTCGGTGCCATGGCCGCGCTCGTGGAGGCAGGCAAGGTCCGCTATCTCGGCCTCAGCGAGGCCTCCCCAGCCACGGTCCGCCGCGCCCACGCCGTCCACCCCATCACCGCTCTCCAGACCGAGTACTCCCTCTGGGAGCGCGCAGTCGAGAACAGCATTCTCCCCACTCTGCGCGAACTCGGCATCGGACTCGTCGCCTACAGTCCCCTCGGCCGCGGCGTCCTCACCGGCACCATCCAGCGCATCGCCGATCTCCCGGAGAACGACTTCCGCCGCAGCAGCTATCCCCGCCTCGGCGAGGGTGCCCTCGAACAGAACAACCAACTCGTCGAACAGCTCCGCTCCATCGCCGCACGCAAGGGCGCAGAGCTCTCGGAACTTGTCCTCGCCTGGGTCCTCAGCAAGGGCAACGACATCATTCCTATCCCAGGCACCAAACGCCGCAAATACCTCGAATCCAACAGCAAAGCCGCCGGTCTCCACCTCTCGCCCGCCGACGTCGCGGAAATGGAATCCATCATGCACCCCGACCACATTCAGGGCGACCGCTACACCCCCCAGGCCATGACCATGGTCAATCTGTAATCCAACAGACACTTGATGGAATCCGAACGGCATCGGTGGACTGATGGCACTGAGCAAGTCAAAGAAGCATTTTGTCGGGATCACATACGCAAATGGCGAGCAAAAGGGCGGCTTTGCGATGCAGTGCGACAAGAATGAATATCGCGGAATTCTTGCCGCGCTTGAGGGCGTGTCGGGCAAGAAGGCGGTCGACTCCGATCTCCTCACCGTGAAGAACTGAAGCAGTGTCTCCCTATGCTGGACGGCACTGGGGAGACACTCTGCCGATTCGCTTCTTCCTTCTACCGGTCCATCGAAGCCGATTCCTGCCCACCGCTCTTCCTCGGCACACCTGGATACTGCTCTGCCAAATCCACCCAAACCAGTTCGGCTCCCTTGCCGCCCGTTGGTTTGTAAGCCACCATCACTGCTTGCCCCGGCCGCTGCTGGCAAAGCGTCGGCTGTCCTCCTCCCAGCCAAAGCGTATCTGTCGCGCCTGAATAGCCGTAGCCCGGGACGGCCACTTCGACCGGCTCTCCCTTAATTGCCTCACCCCGCGCCTGCTCTATCGGTTCAAACCAGATCCGCGCCTTCGGCCCCTGGCCCTGTGCCTCGCCGCACTCCAGCTTCGTCACGGTCCCGTGCCGCATGACAGTGCCCGGTGGCAGGTCGAGCGTGAGTGGCGGCCCCTCATCCCGGTCTCCCGCCGGTATCTCCTGCCAGAACTCCACCGCCTCATACCGGTCCGTCTTTCTGTACCTGTCTGCTGTCTGCCGGGCGATGGCCGCGGCCTCTCTTCCCTTCCCTTTTGCCAGCAGGAGTCGTGCCGTCAGCATCCGGTAACCAGACCGCCAAGGTTCCATCCGCTCGGCTTCAGCCGATGCACGTAGGGCCGCATCCAGATCGCCCTGCCACCAGAACAGCAATGCGAGCTGCGCATACGCACCGGCAAACTTCGGATCGGCATGCAGCACTTTTCGGAGCACTTCCAGCGTCGCCAGCCTCTGCTCCGGGGTCTGCTCCTTCAGCAGCGAGCCTGTCATTGTCAGCGCAAACTGAGAACGGGAGAGCGAGGCGTCCAACCCAAGCGCGTCTGCCCATTCCTTGCGGGCCTGCTCTAGCCGGCCTTCACTCATGTCCAGAAATCCCAGCTCCTCCAGAACTCCGGGAAGCTTCGGATTCAGCGCCAACGCCTGCTTCAACAGCACGCGCCCACCCTCCGGGTCGCCAGATGTCGTGTGAAACTGCCCAAGCCGCAGCAATGCCTCTGCTGGAGGAAGCACGCGGTCCGTGAAGCTCGAAACATCCGACGCCGGCGCAGGCGGTATCGAACCGGCCGTCAGCAGGAAGTTCTCCAGGTATCGGTAGAACCTCTCCTGAAACGCATCAGGATCGCCAAACACAGCAGTGAAGGCGGTCTTCTGGTCGGTACCGGATTGCAGCCGCCCGTAGAAGTCACCCAACAGCTTGCCTCCCTCCATGCCCGGTCCAAAGGTCATGAAGTGCACCATGGCCCAGGACTCGGCATAAAAAGTCTGCATGCTCGTGTCACTGCGAAAATCCACCCCGCGAACCGTCACCAGATCCCTCACCGGCACCATCGTTCGCCGGTCCAGCGCACGCCACCGCTGCGTCGGAGAACCAATCACAATCCGGTCCGGCCGAAACTGGCTGTAGGCAAAGAACTCCGCCATGCCCTCGTCCAGCCATGTGGGCAGCCAGTGCGCATTCAGGTGCAGAACACTGTGCGTGTACTCGTGATACACCACCTCACGCGCTCCGCTGCTCCACGTGTCGAGCCGCACCAGGGTCAGGTTGCGGTCCCAGCCCGAGATGAACATTCCCGCACTCTTTCCGTTCGTCTGTTTCCAGGCCAGAGGAAGAAGCCGTGCCGCCGTGCTCTCCGTGCGTGCGGCAACGATCAGGAAAGGTTTATTCGGGTCCAGTCGCGCCTCCGGAAACCGCCAGTGAAGGACGTAACGCATCTCCTCGAACTCCACTGCCACCTTGCGCCCATCGGCAACAGAGCCGTCCGTCAACACACGAAAATGCGGGCTGCTCACCTCCGTCCAGCGTTCCTCCGCCAAAGCGGGGAGCGTGAGAACTGGGCAGATGGCAGATACGAAAGCAAGCAGAACAGCCAGGAAAAGACGCATAGCTTCACGTATTCTCGGCAGAGCGCCAAATCGCGTCAACTGAAATCAGGCGACATAGCGGGACTGTCGTACCGAAACGACACACTTGCCGGCTCGTGCTCCTCCGCGTGGCACACCGCTCAGGGCCAAATACCCGCCCAGTCACTACGTCTTTCGTGTAAGCCAGCTTGACCTCTTCGAGCAAGTGCCCGGTTTCTTACAGACCTCTAATCTCTGGCTGGGACGGTATGCGGAAAACTTTCACTATGCTTGCGTTGGCCGCTGTGGCATCGCATCTGGGTGCGCAAACGCTGAGCGGAACAATCCGCATCAATCGAACGCTCACGCACAAGAGTGTGACAGCAGCGGTGCCGGTCTATCAGCGTGGACCCTCGGCCAAGCTGGCAAACATCGCGGACGAGGCTCCGCTGGACTTTGAGCGTTCCCACGTCCTCGTCTACCTGGAGGGAGCGCTCCCCGCCTCGCCCGCCGACAGCCGCGGTGCAAACGCAGCCATGCGGCAGGAAGGCCGGCAGTTCCAGCCGGATCTCGTCATCATCCCCGCGGGCGGTTCGGTCTCGTTCCCGAACATGGACCCTATCTTTCACAATGTTTTTTCACTCTCACATCTCAGAAACTTTGACCTGGGTAGTTACGATCGGGGCGACGCCAGGCGGATTACCTTCCCGAAACCCGGTATTGAATCCGTCTACTGCCATCTCCATCCGAATATGACCGCGACCATCTTCGTTGCGCCCAATCGCTGGTTTGCACAGGCCGACCGGGCCGGTCATTTCCAGATTCGGGACGTGCCTCCAGGCAATTACACCGTCGTCGCCTGGCACAAGGCCGTCGGCAGCTTCCGGCAACCGATCCACATCGAGGCAGGCAGGGACGCCTCCGTGACGTTCACCCTCCCGTTCTCCAGCGATCGAGAGCTTGCCATGGAACAGGAGCCCATGCCGCCGCACGACACCATGTCCCATGAGGGCAGAACGCAGGGGAGCCGCTAGCCATGCGTCTTGGAACCCGCGCCTTTCTTGTGGGCTTTGTGCCGCTGGCGATCCTGCTGGCGGCCAGCTCCTTGATCGTGCAGCAAGCGGTCCAATCCACGGTGCGGGATGGCGTACGCTCATCCTTGCGTCGAAACCAGCTTGTCATCAACCGCATTCAGGTGGACAACAATCTGCAGAACCGCCGCTTCCTTGGTGTCGTCGGCGACAACGCCGCCTTGAAAGCTGGACTGGAACTCATCGCGGCAGAGACAGATAAGGACGCCGCGCGCAGAACCGTTGACGACCAGCTGCTCGAACTTGGCGAGCATATGGGCTTCGATCTTCTGCTGATCACAGCACCGGATGGAAGTCTTCTGGCTGGCGTCGCACGCGGTGCGGAGCGCGCAGACGGCAAGCCGGCGCGCCTTCTTCCGCTGCAGGCACCGGTCCTCCCGCCCACGAGACCCGGCGTTCTGATGATCCGTGGCCGTCTCTTCCAGGTCGCCGCTATGCCCATCGAGACCGATGGCAGCAGCGTGGGGGCTTTGTTTCTGGGCGAGCGTCTCGACCTTGCCGCCTTCGGCACGCCCACCGTCCTGCTTCATAACGGAAGCGTGGTGATGTCGAGTGTCTCCGGCATCCCCAACGCAGAGATTCAGACTGCTCTCACGGCCTGCACAGGAGGCGTCGACTGCCACTTCCGGCTTCACGGGAGCGACTGGATGTCCCTAGCCGCACCTCTGCTCACAGGCAATGACGAGTACGTCCTTCGCAGTCTGGAGGACGTCGACCTCGCAGTGAAGCCAATCCGGTCCGGTCTGCAGCGCATTTTTCTGCTGGTCGCATTCTGTTCTCTCCTGATCGTCTTTATCTGCAGCGCAGCCAGCTCGCGCTGGCTTGTCCGCCCGATCGCCGGCCTGGTCGCACATATGCGCGGGGATGCACAGCACGCGGAACTGACCTCCTTCACAGGCAGTTCCTCGGCCATCTCTGAACTTCGGGAGTTGGAGAAAAGCTATAACCGCGCAGCCCACTCGGTGCGGCAGAGTGGCGAATCTCTTCAGGCTGCCTATGTCGAGTTCGTCGGTGCCCTGGCCAGCGCCCTCGATGCACGCGACCCCTACACCGCCGGCCATAGCCGGCGTGTCAGCGAAGTGGCCTGCGCCATCGCCTCCGCTCTGTCCCTTCCGCCGCAGGAGGTGGAGCGCATCCGCACCGGTGCCCTGCTGCATGACATTGGTAAGATCGGGGTCTCCGACCAGGTGTTGCAGAAGGCTGGCTGCCTCACAGCAGAGGAGTTTGACGCTATCCGGCAGCACCCGGTCATTGGACGGCGCATCCTTGAAGGCGTGCAGGGGTTTGCGCCCTTTCTTTCCGCCGTAGAACTCCATCATGAAAATTGGGACGGCACGGGCTACCCCACCCGACAGGCAGGCGAGCAGGTGCCCCTGGATGCCCGCATCATCCATGTCGCCGATGCCTACGATGCCATGACGACCGACCGCTCCTACCGCAAAGGCATGACGCACGCCAAAGCAGTTTCCATTCTCGAAACGTACGCCGGCACGCAATTCGATCCAAAGCTCGTGGAGGTCTTTATCTCTCTTTCCCACACACTTCGAATGCCTGATGCCCTGCCTCTCGCCTTTGCGCCCACAGAGGAACAGGCGGTCGAGGTCGCATGAAACGAACTCTGTTGAGCGCCTGCGTACTCGTTGCGCTATCGGGAACCACCTATGGTCAGGAGACGGCCACAGGTCTTGACCTTCGGGCGACACTGAGCGGAGAAGTGGCAGGATCGCCCCTGCTCTCGGCAGATCCGCGGAACGGCTCTTCCACGGTCGCCGGATTCCGATCCGTCTTCTATCCCGTCCTGAACCTGAGCGAACACTGGGGCGCGACCGGAGCATTCCAGCTGTACTCGCGTCCCTTCTACTACGACAGTTTTAAGAATGCCGGCAATGGTGTCAATGGGACCCTTCTGCAGGGCTCGCTGAACTACTCAAGGGTGTCCTCGCAGGGCCTTCTGCTCGTACGCGCCGGACAACTCTCAACCGCCTTCGGCTCTTTCCCGCTGCGCTACGACGACGCCGAGAATCCCGTCGTCGATCTCCCGGTGGAATACGGCTACTACGGGCCTGTGTCGCTCCGTGGTTTGCTGGCCACCGAGGTGGACGCCAGCCGCGGCAAATGGGATGGGCGCGTTCAATTCAGCAACTCGTCACCCGCGAACCCGAGGAGCATCACGGCCAGTGACCAGTACGCAAACTGGAGCGGCGGCGGCGGCTTCTCCCCGCGTCAGGGTCTCCGCATCGGTGCCTCGGCCTATCGCGGGCCATATCTCGACCGGAACGGCGAGCACTACCTTCCTGGCGAGATCGCTATCAGTAAACTGCCGGCACACGCCTACGGCATCGATGGCACCTGGACTCACGGCCACCTGACAGTCCAGGGCGAGTGGCAGCACTTCACCATGCCTTACACCATTACGCCCGTGGTCAATGAAAAGGCCGCCTACACGTAAGCAAAATTCACCGTCAACCCGCGCTGGTACGGCGCGGTGCGCGGT
>CAXTSF010000167.1:0-6880 GCA_964246865.1 uncultured Terriglobus sp. | reverse complement strand
GAGCTGGACGGCCATCACGCGGGGACATCTGCGCGTCTCTCAGGTTCCCACCGGTACTGCGGTCTCGGCTGGCGCGTGTGGTGCACCAGCTTCCGTGGTGCCCGTGAGCTCCAGGGTTTGTTGCAGATCTCGCCACTTGAAGCCAGCGATCGACAGGCCGGCGCACATCCAGAAGACGTTCCCACCAATGTTGACGAATACATTGCCAGCAAAGTACTGCGCGAGATTGGCAAAGCATACGGCCCTGCAGGTGTTCATAAAGGCATCGCTGGTCCCGCCTCGAGGCCGGGCAAGGGCGACGGCAACGCCGGCCAGATAGAATCCGGTGCCGATCCAGCCCATCGAGAGCAGCGTACTCAGAATGCCGCTGTCGACCGGCAGGTTTCCGACACTCTCAAGGCTGCGAAGACCGTGGCCGAATGGCTCGTGCAAGATAGTGCCGAGCACGACCTGGTACACCTCCTGCCGTTCGCGAACGCTGTAGTCGGATTGGACGTCGCTCAGGCTGGAAACACGATCCGAGATCATCTGGGAGACGTCCTCAAAGGCAAGAAGGATCGGCACCATACAGATGGCCAATACCGCCACGCTGCCGACGACCCGCACAACGGTTCTGGAATTGGAACGCCGGAGAACAAGCACAAGCCCAAGCAGCCAGGCGAGCCAGGCGGCGCGCACCTGGCACAGGAGAAACGCCAGATATCCGGCTATGGTGAACGGAAGGGCGTAGATAGAAGTAATTGCCGTGGTGGCGAAGAGCAGCGCCGCCGCCATGACGAAGGAGAAGATCCCTGGGGAATTGAGCGTACTCCAGACGCGGATGGCCATTGGCTCCGGCTGTCCGAAGCTTGGATCCATCAGCCCTGGGCTGATCATCTCCAGCCAGTAGCGGTCCCACGCGGGCGCCACCATGAACTGGTAGACACCATAGACGCCCATAACGCCCGTGATCCAGATCATGCAGGTCAGGATGGCTGCCCGGTTCGGCTCGTAGTGTTTCCAGTCGCGAGCCAGGTGGG
Source organism: uncultured Terriglobus sp. (assembly GCA_964246865.1). Classification (GTDB taxonomy): domain Bacteria; phylum Acidobacteriota; class Terriglobia; order Terriglobales; family Acidobacteriaceae; genus Terriglobus. The sequence goes on along the minus strand of CAXTSF010000167.1, from coordinate 5,861 downwards.
CTCCGAAGAGCAGAGGCGTGATCCAGTTCAACAGTCCCAGGGCGAGTTCCGCGGAGGGGTGCAGGAGGAGGCCGATGGCCAGGCCATAGAGCACCCCGCCCAGGCAAAGCAGGATACTGACCGGTATCGCGCCAATGGTCTTATCCCGCGATCGGGTAAAGTCGAGCACGGAAACGGAGGTGACCAGGTGCGGCGTCAAAAGGATCAGGCTCTGATTGTGCCAGCCAAAGTTGTAATCAACGATTCTGCGGATCAGGGGGATAAGCACCCATACCCAGAGAGAGTAAGCGATATAGACCGTAGGCCGCTTACGATAGAGCAGGAGCCCGACGAGGAAGCCAACGGCAGGTATCGCAATCTGAAGCATGAGCTCCCTTTCCCCTTGTCGTCCGGATCGAGCGCCCGGTTAGCGTGGGGTGGAATCGCTGAAGAAACGGTAGACCACACCGACGGTGACGGCCTTTGTCCATATGTGCCCGGACGGAACGACCGGCACGGAATAGTGCTGTAGCTGGCCATCGACTTTGATGGAGTACTTATCGGCGATCCGAAAATCCAGGCCCGCGCCTGGTGAGAAAACGGTAGAAGAAGAGTAGTTGTAGGCGAATGTTCCCGCCGGATTTGGCGTGAGGTTCTTGTAGTTGAGCTGTCCGAGCCCAACAAGGATATCCCCGTACGGCGTGAAGCGATCATAGATCTTCGCCACCTTGATGCCGACGAGAATATTCTTTGCCCCGGCGATCTGTCCCTTGTTGATCGGGTATGTCCCACGTACCTCAAAGAAAGGGTATAGGCGATAGTACGATCGGATGCCGAGATCGCCACCCGCCGTGATGCTCAGATTTCTTCCCCCGTTGAGGCCGGTATACACGCCGGTGAGGCCACCGAAGGCGGATACCTGGAGAGCTCTGGCCGCTGTGGGTGTCGCCTGCGCTGCGGCGAAGCAGGTGCCAAAAAGGAGAATGCACAATGTAAGAACAACTTTGCCTAGCTTCACGCAAGCCTTATCAGAGATCATCGATGATGCTACCAAAATGAGAGGCCGCTTTCGTGTGCCGGTCTCCAGTGCCGTGCTTTCGTGCCGTGCTTCAGTTCGCACGGGTCTCTCGATAGATGCTTCGCTTCTGTGAGGAGTTTAGAGGAAAGGGTGCAAAGTGCTGTCGCCTTAAGGCTGACGGCCGCATCGAAACTCCCACGTGTGGGTTCAAGCTAGAGGAAGCGCTCGTCTTCGGGAAAGCACCTGGTCCGAAGGCGGAGCCTCTTGTGGCAGTACGTTCCTGGCGTAGTCTTGAAGGCGCCTGGTCACAGAACATATCGGCAAGGGTTTCCATAGCGGTGATGGCCTACGTTCATACACATCCGCTCTGATTCCGGCATCGTAAACAAGGAAAGGCATCAGATTAGTGAGAGCTGTGACCGAAACTACTGAACTGCGTTTCTCGACGGTACCGACCGATTTGCCCCTCCGGCGGAGCTTTGCGACCCGTGTCCGAGCCCAGCGCATCTGCGCAGGTATGCTTGCGGCGGTTGCCTTGTCGTTGCTCACCGGCTGCACGAAGAACGGTGGTGGGGGCAGCGGCACCACACCGACCCCGCCTGTCACCGGACCAGCCGACTTCCTTGCCATCACCGGCAACTGGCAGATGACGGGCACGGGATCGGCGAAGGGCGGTCCGGCGACCCCGATCACCCTGTCGGGCGTGATTGCCGAGCAGGGCAACACCTCGTCGCGATTCACCACCTCGACCCTTGAGGTTCAGTCGCCGTGCTACGCGGACGCGCAGATTGTGCCACTTGACGGCCAGGTCACATCGGCTCGCGTGCAGCTGGGTTCGTTTGATGTGAAGGCGCAGACGCTCACACTGGATGCGTCCAAGAGCTCGGACGCAAACCAGTTGACGGGCACGTACACCATTGCCGGCGGATGCGCGGACGGGCAGGCAGGAAACTTCACCGGACAGCGTGTTTCAAACTTCCAGGGAACCTACTCCGGTACGGCGGCGGGCAAGACAGTCGCGGTCACGGTGTTGCAGGATCAGAACGGCACCGGCGGCGGCTATTTTGTGGTGACCGGCTCTGCTCAATTTACCGGTTTTTCCTGCATCACAGGCGCACAGATTGGCCTTGGCGGCGGCACGATCAGCGGCACAAATGTGAGTCTTGCCCTGACCGCAAACGATGCAGCGAAGTCACAGGTAAGACTTGCCGGTCAACTGGATCTCCCGGCACAAACCCTGACGCTGAGCACAGCGACCGTCTCTGGTGGCAGCTGCGATGCAAACCTTGGATCGCTTGTCTTGACGAAGCAGTAGGCGTTTCGCATAGGACACAGAGCACAGCCAATCAGGGCGCAGCCCGATTTCCGAATGAGGCAATTGCCACCGATGAGATTGACGACACGAGAATTCTGGCGATTCATTGCCGCAACCGGATCGCTGACCGCCCTTTCGCTGACGGGCTGTGGTTTCGGCGGCCAGCCGATCAGCACCTCCCCGGTCGCAGGCACCAGCAACAACTGGGAGCTGACCACCAAAGCCACCACCCAGAACGGCAGTTCAGCCGCACCCCTGACCGATCTTTCCGGATCGATCCTCGAGTCGAACGGGGCAGCTCCACACCGGGCCACGGTCGTCTTCCAGGCTACGGCTGGCTGCTATGCAGAGGCGGAGGTGGTGCCCTTCGAGGGCTCGATCAACGGCACTGCTTTTACGGTGAGGTCCTTTCCGGTGCGGGGACAGTTCATGGATCTGGCGGCAACCTTTGACAGCACGGCTGCGCACATGACCGGGACGTACACCATCGGCGGCGGCTGCGGCAACGGGGAATCCGGAACCCTGGCAGGCACGCGCTACAGCTCGGCTTCCGGCACCTTTGCGGGAGCAACCGCTACCGGGGGGACGGGCGCAAGCGGCAGCCACACCGTCTCGCTGGTGCTGACACAGAACTCGGACCCCACGGGCGAGGGCACCTTTCTGCTCTCCGGCACGGCAACCATCGGCGGCTTTGCCTGCTTCACGAGCGCCACGGTTCCGGCGGGCGGTGGCAACGTGAGCGGCAGTAAAGTGTCGCTGGTGCTGAATGCGGATGGAGCTTCCGGAGCGGTGATCAATCTTTCCGGCAACATCGACCCCGCTGCGACGGTGCTGACCGTGCCTTCACTCGTAATTACCGGAAGCAATTGCGCCGGCAATTATGGACCGGTGACACTGCAACGGCAATAACTGCCTGCTTGAGAGGCGCAGGCTACAGGGTGGCCTTCCGCTCCGCCGCCTTTCGTAGAATATGGATGTATGGCATTCCCCTGGAAGACCTGTGTCGTGTGTTCCGAAGAGTTTGAGTTGCGTCCCGGCAAGCCCGGCTTCGCCAACCGTTGCCCTGCATGCAGCGAGCCGGAGGGCGGCACCTCCGGCCAGCCGCGCATGGATGCGGACGAACGAAAGTCGCTGGCTGAGGCCAACGAGGCACGGCGGAGTGCCATTCGCGAACTCCTGTACAGCCGCAAATAACAGCCTACGATTGAAGCAACGATGGCGTCTTGAAGATGCCGATGGCGGTCCGGCCTACCGGCTGCTTACAATCAGCAGCGGAGACGCGAATCCATGTCCGAAGTGCGCACTACACGAAACCGTCGTACCTTCCTCAAGGCTGGTGGTGCCCTTGCCGCTGGTTTGCTGACGCAGAGCGCAGTCGCCCAGCCGAACGTGCCGGGAACGCTGCCATCCCTGCCCGCCAACCCGCGCACGAATGCGGCCATGCCGACGCGCAATCTCGGCAAGACTGGGTACAAGGTCGGCATCTTCAGCCTGGGCGGTCAGGCCGCTCTGGAGCGTCCCGCAAACTTCGACGTGGCCGTGCCCATTGTCGAGCGTGCGCTTGACCTCGGCGTGAATTACATCGACACCTCATCCATCTATGGCGGCCCGGAGCGCTGGAGCGAGCAGTACGTCGGCCGCATGATGAAGACGCGGCGTTCGGAAGCCTTTCTCGCAACCAAGACGAAGGAACGCACGCGCGATGCTTCATTGCGCATGATCGAAAAGTCCCTTCAGCTGCTGAACACCGACCACGTGGACCTGTGGCAGCTGCACGATGTAGGCCTGCCGGGGGACGTTGACGCCATCTTCGCCAAGGGCGGTGCGATGGAGGCGCTGATCGAAATGCAGCAGCAGAAGGTGGTGCGTTACCTGGGAGTCACGGGACACTACCGGCCAGAGGCGCTGATCGACACGATCCATCGCCATCCTTTCGACGCGATACTTCTCTCACTCAATGCAGCCGACTCGCACATCCACAGCTTCAGCGACCAGCTGTTGCCGCTGGCGGTGGAGAAGCAGATGGGCATCATCGGCATGAAGGTGCCTTCGCGCGGACGTCTGCTCTCCTCCTGGACGCCTCCACCGCTCGACGCGCAGCGGCACTCCTGGGAGGGTTCGGCGATTGCGACCCGTCCCGGCGTGATGACCATGCGGGACGCGATGCACTTCACTCTGACCCACCCGGTGAGCACGGTCATCATCGGGTGCGACAACCTGGCCCAGCTGGAGGAGAATGTGCAGATTGCGCGCGACTTCACCCCGCTTTCGCGGACACAGATGGCGGCACTGAACAGCGCCGCGGAGCCGGTGGCGAAGCAGTCGCTCTTCTTCCGCTTCACCGACCGGACCCGCGGTTAATCCAGGTTTCCACGGATAGGAAGGCCAGCAGGCAGCAGGAGAGATCCTGCCGCTTGCGCATGCTGATACCGAAGCCATAGCCTGAGGAGGCGGCATGTCGACACCCCTGGAACTCGCGCTGCTCTCCTGCCTCCTGCTGGGGCTTCGTCACGGGTTCGACTACGACCACCTGGCCGCGATCACAGACATCACGAGTGTGCAGAGGAGCTGGCGCGAGGGCATGCGCCTGGGCCTGCTGTACGCGTTGGGGCATGCGCTCACCGTGGCATTGCTGGGCACGGCTGTGATCCTGCTGCACCTTTCCCTGCCGGCGCGTATGGATGCCATCGGCGAGCGGATGGTGGGGGCCACGCTGATCGTTCTGGCGATCTATGTGCTCGCCTCGCTCTGGCGCTCCCGCGAGCACCTCTCCTCTGCGCAACACATGCATCCTCCAAGAAGCCGCATCGCCCTGCTCGTCTCCGGCGCCCGCCATGCATGGTGGCGCCTGCGGCAGCTGGCCGGTTCGGCCGCGCCCCCGCCGGATCCCTTCCGGTTCCAGTACGACCAGGGATCGGTGTTCACCGTCGGCATCATTCACGGCCTGGGTGCCGAGACACCATCGCAGCTTCTGCTTTTCCTTCTCGCGGCGAATCTCGGCGGTACCAGCAAGGGTCTCGTGGGCCTGCTGGCGTTTATCGCAGGCCTCCTGATCATGAATACCGTTATGACAGCCAGCGCCTCCGGCATCTTCGCCGGCAGCACACATCGCCCAAGGGTTCAGGCAGCCATCACGTCGCTCACCGCGGTGTACAGCTTCGCCATCGGCACGGTGTTCCTCTTCGGCCTGAGCGACCATTTGCCGCCACTCGCACGCTAGCCACCGCGGTCTGGCCTACAATCGTTGCGTGGACCTCGAGGCAAAGTCGGCTCTGCTGCAGGAGACCCTTGGCGGCTACGGCTCGCTCCTGGTGGCGTATTCGGGCGGTACGGATTCAGCATTTCTCGCCTACCGCGCGCACCAGGCCTTGGGAAATCGTATGCTGGCGGTCATCGCGGATTCGCCTTCCCTGCCGCGGAAGGAGCTCGCGTCGGCTCTGCTCTTCACCGGCGAGCACGGCATCCCAACGGAGATTCTCCACACCTCCGAGCTGGACAATCCCGACTATCAGCGCAACGATGCGCAGCGCTGCTTCCACTGCAAGGACG
>CAXTSF010000166.1:5495-6906 GCA_964246865.1 uncultured Terriglobus sp. | reverse complement strand
ATAAAGCACTTTAGCTGCCTCTGATGCCATCCTGTCATGCTCCTGATCTTCGTACTCTGCTCTGGCAGGTGCAGCTCGTACTGCTTACGAGCTGAATCAGTCCCGCCAAGTCGCATTCTCGGAAGTGGTGAGTTGGAACCTGAGGACTCCTCGAGTCAGCCTCCAGATCCGTACCTTCTGAAACGCACTCTTTGCGCTTTACGATGTCAGGCCTGTACACCCCTTTCCCACTTGCGCATCAGCCGAGCCGCCTCGTCGGAGGCGCACGGTCTCTACCCGCAAGCAGTGAGCTCCGCTAGACCAGGCAGCCGTAGCCGGAACGAATCTTCCATCCCCCCTGAAACCAGAGCAGCGAGAAGCACGCGCTCACTTCCGTCTACAATCCCCACATGCCCACCGAACGCGACCCACTCGTCTCCGAACGTGAGCGGCAGCACGAGTTCTCCCGCCTGCAGCGAGGCTCCCTTGGCGGCCGGCCGCGCTCCGGCCCTGGTGGCGGCTCCGTCCTCCTCGGCCTCCTTCTCTTCTTCGCGCTTGGTATCGCGTCGGTCGTCTTCGTGCTTCATCGTGCTGGGCAGTCCGGCATCTCCGGCCGGCTCGCGTCGGTCCTGCTTCGCGGAAGCAGCTCGCTCAACACCTCCGCGCCTGCGGTCGTCAGCCAGATCCAGCGCCTCAACCGCCTCGAAACCGTCAGCTACTCGGTCGACACCGTCGTTGAGGGCAAGCACCAGAACGCCGTCCTCCCCGACCTTCTCTTCGGCGACCGCCTTCTGCTCGTCGTGCACGGCCGCGTGATCGCTGGCGTCGATCTCGGCCAGCTCAAGGAGGACTCGGTACATATCTCCGGCCGGTCGATCACGCTGGACCTCCCCGCCTCCGCCGTCTTCGCCACGAGTATCGACAACTCAAAGTCCAGGGTCTTCGCCCGCACCACCGGCGTCTTTGTCCCCGCCGATCCCAATCTCGAGACCGACACACGCCGCCAGGCCGAAACCCAGATCCTTCAGGCCGCCCTCACTGACGGCATCCTGGATACAGCCCGCAGCAACGCCCGCGGCAGCCTCGAAAGCCTGCTCCACGGCCTCGGCTTCGAGACCGTCACCGTCCGCTAAACGCAGATCAATGCCGCTGTAGCGGCAAGCCTGCATGAAGGCCTTGCTTACAACAGGGCTTCAGTCGCTTAGGTCAGCTTCGCGCTCCAGCATCACGTCCTTCAGCAACGTTTGTACGACCCGCACATACCCGTTCCTGGCAGGAATCAGAGAGTCAGCAGCGGCACTCCCTCATTTCTGACGCCCGACTCAGCCTACTGCGGAGCCGCGTTCGGCGCCCCAATCTGCGGCGGCGGTGCCGGCGCAGGCACCACACCGGAGTTCGTACCCTGCCCGGGTGCACCGTTCACGGGTGCTCC
>CAXTSF010000166.1:0-5395 GCA_964246865.1 uncultured Terriglobus sp. | reverse complement strand
CAGGCACCACACCGGAGTTCGTACCCTGCCCGGGTGCACCGTTCACGGGTGCTCCGTTCGGAGGCGCCCCATTCACCGGAGCACCCATTCCCTGCCCACCATTTGCGGGCGCATCGGTCGTTGGACTGCCGATGCTTCCCGGTGCGGCTCCACCACCGGCGGGGGTTCCAAAGCCGCTCGGCGTGTTGCTCCCGATGCCTCCCTGCCCAGTTCCTCCCGGCCCCAGCGTCCCGGGTCCCGTTGCGGGTGCGCCTCCGAACAGACTCACCCGCTGCTTCAGGACCTCCACGCGCGGGTCATACAGAAACTCCCAATCCTCGATATTGGTGGATCCATTCCACTCCACCATTGCCGTCCCCTTCTTCGTGCTGCCGACCCCGACAAATGGCCCGGAGCTCCCCTTGAAGTCCGTCGCACTCGTACCGCCAAGCGTGCTGCCCGCACCTCCGCTGCCGCCGAACGAGCTCTGGCCTCCCGTGCCGAACTGACCTGAACCAAGACCGCTGCCAGCGCCCCCGGGCCCGCTCGAAGGCGACCCGAAACCGCTGCCCGACGAACTGAATCCACCTCCACCGAAACTGCTGCTGCCACTCGATGATCCAAAACTACTGCCCGACGATCCAAAGCTCCCGCCGGAAGGCCCGAAGCTGCTTCCTGAAGACCCGAACCCGCTGCCGGTGGTGCCCCCGATAGAACCCGTGCCCGGCTGACCGCTCTGCCCGCTCCCCGCACCCGTACCCGTACCAAGGTTCGAGGCCTGCCCAGCCAGTGTCCCCAGGGTTCCCGGTGCGCCCCCCTGCAGCGGCTCGCCAAAGAAGCCTTTTACCTCAGTCTTCGCCTGGCCGAACGGGATCAGCCGGTACTCCGCTCCGGTCAGCGGGTCGATATACCGTTTCCGCAGAAACCGTATGTTGTTCGTCTTCTCCAATTGCTCTATCGAGGTAGGGTAGTTCCGGGTCCGGGCATAGTACAGCTTGATCGCGCGGACGTACTGCTTCGCCCGTTGCACCGACTCCTCTTCGCGGTCACGCTCCAGCTGCTTCGCGACACGCGGAGCCGCAATGCCCAGCGTCAGCAGCAGCAGAAACGTCACCACGCCCAGCCAGATCAGCAGGAAACCCTCTTCGGATCCCCCGGCTTCCGCCCTTTGCTCTCGCGTCCTCATAGCCTCTCTACTGCAGCACCAGGGGCAGACGCTGGCTGTTGTTGTTCGTCAGGTCGGTGACCTCCACCGATGTGGCCGCAATCGCACCCACCTTATAGCGCCGGCTCACCACATCGCCCGTTGCCGCAATCAGCACATCCTCGCCTCGCAGGAAGAAGGCCTGCTGGCTGCCATCCGCCCTGGTCACGATGCCAAAAAAGCGCATATCAATCGGCGGCGGCGGCGGTGGACCCTGTGGCAGAGGAACCGCCACGGTCTCCGTCCGTGGACCCGTAATTGGCTTCGGAATCACGACCTTTGCCACTGGAGCCTCGTTGACAGCCGAGAAGATATTCCGTCCGCTGCCCCCGTATACCAGCTGCTCGGCCAGCAGCATGCCCTCAGGGTGCAACGTCGGATCGAGCCGCGATCCCGAGATCTTCTGTGCTGCCGGGCCACTTGAGAGCTGCGCCGTCTGCGCGGGCACCGGTGGCGGCGTTGCAGGTGTCGAGCTTCCCGAACCGAAGTCCACCAGGTTGTACACCGCAAAGCTCACGGCGAGCAGGCCGAGCACGCCCGCGATGATGGCCTTCTTGCGATCCTCCGCGCCCAGCTTCATGGCTGCGCTCCATTGGTGGCCTGCGCCGTCTGCAGGCTCGGCATCGGCTCACGCAGGTAGCTCGTCATGCGCAATCGCAGGCTTACCACGCCGCCCTGCTGGCCCGAGAGCGCCACATTCTGCACCAAGAAGAAACGCCGGTCCCGTTCCAGGCCGTTCAGAAACAGCGCCAGCGGCCGGTACTCCCCCGTCAGGCCGAGATCCATCCGCAGCTCCGTCAGCCCATTGGCCGGGGTCGTCTGCACATACTGCACCCGGCTCAGGCGAACGCCGGTCCGCTTCGAGAGCACACCCAGCTCCTCCGCCACATCCGCATAGCCGAACGGGAGCCGCGTCGTGTAGAACGTGTCCGCCTGCTCGCGCGATGCGGCGATCTTGCCGTCCAGCCCGCGCAGCGGCTTCGCCTGCAGATCGGCTGCCAGTGCCTCCGTACGCGCCGTCGCCGTCGCCTCATTGCCGGCCGAGCCGCGATGGCTCCACACCAGCAGCAGATGCGCCACGAGATACAGAGTCACAAGCAGCAGCACCGCCACCGCACCGATGTGCAGATTCAGCGGCGACAGATATCCACGCACCTGGTCCAGCCGGCTGTCCCGCTCCAGTCCGGAGCTGCCCGTCTCTCCCCGCCGCCCAAAGCTCAGGTTCACTCGAGTCCCTCCGGTACGGTGCTGTCGGGCACAGCCGCTCTCGGTTTGCCGGAGCGCCTCTGTAACTCCTCGCGCACTCGCGGCTGCAGCGGGTTATAGCCGGAGATGATCTCAAACTCCACGCCGCCCGGCACACCGGCCACGTTCGCCTGCTGCACCTGCCCGGGCGAGAGAAAGGCCGCGGCCACCTTCACACCCGAACCCTGTTGCTGCTGTTGCAGCGCCTCGCCCGCCAGCCGCGGTCCCAGAAAGCGGCGCGACGTCTCCAGATTGCGCACCAGCTGCACGGCCCGCTCCCGGTTCCCGGCCACGCGCAGACGGATATTCACCTCGCCGTTCGACAGGATCTGGGGATCGATGCTCGTCACCTGAACCCCCGGCGGCAACACCTGCTCCAGATCCATCAGCACCGCCGTCCAGGAGAAGCTTTTCCGCTGAAACAGCGCATTCAGAAACTCCGCCCGCTCCAGCACGCTGGCATTCGCCGGCTGCCGCATACGCGCCTCGTTGCGCGTGTGCTCGCGCCGTGTATCCGCAGCCTGCGCCCGCAGTATGGCGATCTGCCGCTCTTGCTCCCGCGTCTGCGCGTTTACCTGATGCAGCCACACGCCCAGTCCTACGGCCAGCAACGCCAGCGCGGCAATCGCGATCCGCAGCTGCCGGAAGATCCGGTGCAGCTCCACATACGGCCGTGTTGCGAGATTGATCGTTAACCGCATCGTCAGCCCTTCAGCGCTCCCCGCAGCCCGGCCAGAAGACCCCGCGGCGTGCCGCCGGTGCTCGCAGTCGCCAACAAATCCTCCGTTACCAGCACATCCCGCGCTCGCAACCCCGTCTCCTCCAGCATCGCACTCAGGGTACCGGCGGACAGCGTGCCCGCCGTCAGGATCTCCTCCGGTGCCACCAGCAGCGAATCTTCGAAGTACGCAGCCGCAACGGAGATCGCCTGCAGCAGCTCCATTGCAGCCCGGTCGCGATCCGCAATCCCCTGTTCCACCATCACCTGCAGTTGCTCCGCCACCGCGACCGCATTCCTTTCGCTCGCCACAGCCACCGTCGCCGGCTCGAGCGCCACCGCGCCCGCCGCCTCCGCCATCGAGTCGCTCTTCAACTCCAGCGTCCGGTGCAACAGGATCTCCCCTCGCCGCACAATCGCCGTGGTCACGGAAAATTCGCTCCCATTGACCAGCAACGCCGCCAGCTGCCCCGACTCGTCCAGTGCAGCGGCCACCGCAAGCGTGCTCGGCAGCACCGCTCCCGGCTCAAAGCCGGCCTCACGCACCACCGACTCATACTCCGCCAACACCTCATTCGGGATCGCCACCGCCAGCACCTGCAGCATGCGCGAGTGCTGGCTCATCACCTGGTAGCTCACCTCGGCCAGCTCCGGGTTGAACGGCAGCAGCTTTGTCAACCGGAACCGCACCACCGGCAGCGCATCCTCGGCGTCCGCGGGCAGCGAATCAAAGTCCAGCAGCAGCACGCGCACCGCGGAATCCGGCACAATCAGCGTCAGGTCACGTGCCTTTCCCGCCGCCAGCGAGCCCACCGCACTCCGCAGCGCTGCAATGACGGCGACGCGATCCACCACATTGCCCGCCCGTAGCGACGGCACCAGCGCGCCGGGCCGCAGATCGGCTCTGCCCACCTGAGCCAGCAGCCCCGCCGCGTCGTTCGCCGCAGCGGCATACACGCCCTCCGGCCGCAGCTCCACCGCCAGGCGTGGACGCACCTCGGTCACAGATTTCGGCAGAAAAGTCGGCATGCGCATTCGATTCTAAGCTACATGCTTAGGACGAAAGCGGCACTCCCCCGATAGCAGCAGGGCCGCTTGAAACTTCGCCACCGTCTGACAAACGCATCCGAGCCTGCATTCGATCACGCCTCTTCCCAAGCCACGCCGATTGAGAACGGATCGGCACCTATCTCCGGCAGCCACGCATACCGGCTCTGCCCATGGCCGTTCGTCCACCTTTCCGGGGTACGCGAGGCAAGCCAGTCCACCGGCTCTGCCGTACTTCCACTGGCCGCCAGCGCAAACGCCCGCCGTATCGCCGCCTTCTGCTCCGTTCCCACACTCTTCGGGTCCGGCGACACCAGCAGCACACTCCCGCTTCGTGCCACCGCCTGCAGCCACTGCTCCGTAAGCTGCCATGGAATCTCCGGTGTTACCGGAACACAGTCCGCATCCACGCTGAAAAAGACACCATGCTGCGGCAGCCGGAACGCCAGCGTATTCACGCCCATGCGCCGCGTCCTTTCCCACGCCCGCCCGCTCACATCGTCCCCGGTGCGTTGCGCGTCAAAGAGGCCTGCCGCAAGGTGGCCCACGGTATTGCAGCCCAGAATCCACCGGTCCTCGCCTGCCTCACGGCGCATCCCGCGATACAAATCCTGGATCACCTCCGCCGTTGTCTTTGAGCGGTCGTGGAAGGACCACGCTCCCTGTGCCGGAGACGCACCCATCTGGCTTCCCCACCGGCCGAGCAACTCATACGTGGTGAAATCATGTTTGATCAGCTCATAGCCCCAGCCAGTTGCCTCCCGTACCACCGCCAGCGCCGCCTCCATGCCCTCCGGCAGCGTCGGGTCATACGCCGGCGGAGCCTGCTCACCGGCCCGGCCGCGCCACCGCTCCGCCGGCAGCAAAGGCCCTCGCCCCGCAGTGGCGGTACTTGCGCGCAGCGGCCTTACCCATACTCCCGGCACCACGTCCCGCTCACGAATGCGCTCGGCCAGCCGTGCCATCTCCGGAAAGCGCGCCCGGTCCTGGTAACCGTCATCCACCACCGTCGCTGGTCGCGGACCGCTCGCAGGTGCCATCTCCTGCATGAGCGCGGCATCCCGCAGGATGCCTGCCTCTGTGTTCTGCCCGTAGGCGTAGTACCAGTCGTTGCTCCCGTACAACGTCCGGGTGGAGAGCCGTCCGCGCCGTTCCGGCACGATCACACCCTTCGCCATCTCCCGGCAAAGCCGCCGTGCCAG
>CAXTSF010000165.1:0-6967 GCA_964246865.1 uncultured Terriglobus sp. | reverse complement strand
CACGTATCCGTGCCCCGCAATCAGCGCCGCCGTACGGGCAATCGGTGATGTGCGCTGAAAGATTTCTGAGAAGAAGAGCACGCCGGGGTAGCGCCCAGGCGCAGCAGGTCGCGCAATGTGCGTCCGCATAGGGCCGAAGCGCGTTTGGAGCTCGACGTACTCTGGATCCGCGAGGACCATCTGTCTCTCCTCTGTGCAGGGTGTCAGCGCCAGCTTACTGCCAAATGCCAGCGCAGCTCGTGTGCGGCAACCTTCTCCAGCACGGTTGCATACTCCTTGAGTTCCTCGCGGATGAACTCCCCGTCACTGCCCAGCTGCGCAGGGTCGGCGGTCAGCTCCACCAGGAGGGCACGGATGGTTTGGAGACCCTGCGGGCCGGCATACCACTGCGGCGGCGGCAGCTTGTGCAGCAGTGCCGGGTCGCCCGCACCCTCTTCAATCAACAGCGCCATTGAGTTCTCATCGGCCGAGAAGAATTCAATCAACGGCCGCACACTCAGCCGCAGTGCGAGACGTTCGAGCGCGTCCTCATTGCGTGCCATCGCACGCCCGTTCACAAAGATGTCGAAGCCGGGATCCTCACCCTCAACCACGATGTACATGCACGCAGCCATCTGCCGCCAGTGTATCGCGGGTGCCCTGCGGCTTATGGTTCGTCCCGATAGACCCCGACCTGCAGCGACCCGCCCTCCACCAGCTTGGCGCGGAACATGCCCGGCGTGTTGAAGCTCCATGCCATCTGCCCGTCCGGCGCTAACCCGATGACTCCCCCGTCCCCGTGGATCGCTGTCAGATCCCGCTGAATCACTTGATCCATTGCCGCCTGCAAAGGCATATGCGTGTACTGCACCAGCGCACAGATACGGCTGGCAACCGTGAGGCGAATGAAGTACTCGCCGGTGCCTGTGGCGGAGACGGCGCAGGAAGTGTTCGAGGCATATGTGCCCGCACCGATGATGGGCGTATCGCCTACGCGTCCAAAGCGCTTCCCCTGCGTTCCGCCTGTCGAAGTTCCCGCCGCAACGTCTCCGAAACGGTCGCGCACCGCAATCCCGACGGTGCCGTACTTGTGCGCGTCTGGCAGCTCGAGATCTGCTTTCGGTGCCTCGGGCGCGGGTGGCGCTCCCTGTGGGCGCGGCGGCACCGGCCTGTTCTCCTTGCGAAGTTGCTCTACCAGACCCTGCCAGCGGCGCTCGGTGAAGAAGTATGAATTGTCCACCTGCTCCAGGCCAACGCTTGCCGCAAACTGATCCGCGCCGGCACCAATCAGGAAGACATGTGGGGACCGCTCCATCACTGCCTTTGCGAGCGAGATCGGGTTCCTCGTGCGCATCACACCCGCGACCGCACCCGCCGCCATGGTTTTGCCGTCCATGATGGCCGCGTCCAACTCGTTATGGCCGTCCCCGGTGAAGACCGCACCTTTGCCGGCGTTGAAGAGAGGATCATCTTCCAGCTTCCGCAGAGCTGCTTCGACAGCCTCGACGGCATGCCCGTTCCTGCTCAGCACATCGGCTGCGGTCTTTGCCGCCAGGCCCAGGCCGTCCCGGTAAGCCCGGTCCCGTTCGGGCGTCATCGAGCTGCGTTCAATGACGCCGGCACCGCCATGAAGCACGATCGCCCACTGGCCTGGACTCGCCTTCATGGGCGCAACTGTTTGAGCGTTCAAGACCGACGGCATGGCAAGTAAGGAGCCGCCAAGAACAAGCTTGCGCAGAGACAGAAACATGAGGCTCTCACCGTCATCATGGGATAGGTGATGGTAGCAAGAGAAAGGGCCACGGCGGATGCCACAGCCCTTTAGCTTTTACCCGCTCCGGCTTATGCCCGAGGCGGAGCTCCTGCGCTGCCACTACCGCCGGGTCCGCTGCGGCGTCCTCCACGGCGGCGGCGGCGGCGTGTTCCCGTACCTGCCGGACGCTGCCCCTGTGCGGGAGCGCCTGCTTCGGTGGTGGCTGTGCCATCGGCAACGTTGCCGTTCGGCTCGTCCAGGTCGTCCTCTTCATCCTCGATCAGCTCGTCATCGCCGTCGTACTCGTCTCCACCCTCGAGTGTGATCGTCTCACTGGTGGGTGCCGGTGCGACACGCTCTGGCCGAGGTGCCCGAGGCTGCTCGGACCGCTGCGACTCCGGCCTGCCACTGCGGTCGCCGCGCTCACCACGTCCGCCCCTCTCCTGGCGATCTCCTCCGCGGTCGGAGCCCCGGTCATCCCCGGCTCCTGCAGCATTCGGATCAATCTCCGGCAGACCCAGTTTCGCCCGCTGCTCCCGAAGCACCGCCTTGCGTGAAAGTTTGATCCGGTTTCCTTCAATCGCGAGTACCTTCACCAGGATCTGATCGCCCTCGCGAAGCTCGTCCTTGACCTCCTTGACGCGATGCTCCGCGATTTCAGAGACGTGGAGAAGTCCGTCGGTCCCGGGGAAGATTTCAACAAACGCACCGAACTCTGCCAGCCGGACCACCTTGCCGAGATAGGTCTTGCCCGGCTCCGGAACTGCAGTCAGGTCGGAGATCATCTGGATGGCGCGCGCAAGCCCATCTGGATCCGAAGAGGCGATATCGACGCGGCCTGAATCGTCCACGTCGATCTTCACGCCCGTGGCCTCGATGATGCCGCGAATCACCTTGCCGCCCGGTCCGATGATGTCGCGAATCTTGTCTGTCGGCACTTGGAGGGTCTTGATCTGCGGTGCGAACCGCGACTTCTCTTCACGAGCTGCGGAGATCACCGCATCCATCTTGTCGAGCAGAAACAGACGCGCGCGTTTCGCCTGGTCCAGCGCCTCCCGCATGATCTGGGGTGTGATCCCCATGATCTTGATGTCCATCTGCAGCGCGGTCACACCATTGCGAGTGCCGGCTACCTTGAAGTCCATGTCCCCGTAATGATCCTCTGCACCGGCGATGTCGGTCAGAATGGCGTATTGATCACCCTCCTTGACCAGGCCCATGGCAATGCCGGCGACTGAGGCCTTCAACGGAATGCCGGCCTGCATGAGGGACAGCGAAGCACCGCAGACTGTAGCCATGGAGGACGATCCGTTCGATTCAGTGATGTCCGAGACCACGCGAAGCGTGTAGGGCGACTCGGAATCCGCTGGCAGGACAGCCTCCATGGCGCGCGACGCGAGTGCGCCGTGGCCGATCTCGCGGCGGCCGGTTCCGGTCATACGGCCAACCTCACCTACGGAATACGGCGGAAAGTTGTAGTGAAGCATGAAGCGTTTCTTCTGCTCACCCTCATAGCTTTCGAGCCGCTGCGCGTCGTCGCCGGTGCCAAGTGTTGCCGTGACGAGCGCCTGCGTTTCACCCCGTGTAAAGAGTGCTGAGCCATGCGTGCGCGGCAGGATGCCGACCTCGATGTCGATCTTCCGGATCTCGTCGAAAGCGCGGCGGTCCGGACGAACCCGATCCTTGAGTACCTGCTCGCGGAAAATATTCTCGCGTAACAGCTCGAAGACTTTGCCGAATCTCTTCGAAGCCGCGGTGTCGCCCTCCGGCAGGGATTTCTTCGCGGCGGATTTGATCTCGGCAACCTTACTGTAGGAGGTTGTCTTGTCGTGCTTCTGCGTATTCAGGGCGTCGGCAAGCTGCTCGCCAAGATGACCACGAAGCTCGTCGTAGTATTCGCTATGGCGGTCGATCTCGGCAATATGGCGCTTCGGCTTACCCGCGCCCTGTGCCAGTTCACTGATCTTTGCGCAGATCAGCTTGATCTGTTCATGGCCGAACTCAATCGCTTCCACAACCTTGTCTTCGGAGACCTCTTTTGCGCCGGACTCCACCATCACAATGCCGTCTTTCGTACCGGCAACCATAATGTTCAGAAGGCTTTCTGCACGCTCCGTGTATGTCGGATTGACGATAAACTGCTCGCCCACCAGGCCAACTCGAACCGCGCCGATCGGTCCTTCAAACGGCAGGTCGCTCAACGTGATGGCGCAAGAGGCCGCGTTGATGGCGACCACATCTGGATCGTTTTCCTTGTCGGCGGAGTAGACAAATGCAACCACCTGCGTCTCATTCCGGTAGCCTTCATTGAAAAGAGGCCGCACGGGACGATCGATCTGGCGTGAGGTCAGGATCTCCTTCTCGGAAGGCCGGCCCTCGCGCTTCACAAACCCGCCAGGAATCCGGCCGCCGCCGTAAGCTGTTTCGCGGTACTCCACTGTGAGCGGGAAGAAGTCAACGCCTTCCTTCGGTTCGGGCGCGCCTACCGCCGTTGCCAGTACAACGGTATCGCCTGCCGTGACAAAGGCCGCTCCAGACGCCTGCTTGGCAATCCGCCCAGTCTCAAATGTGATGCGCTTGCCCCCGGCAAGCTCAACGGTAATCTCCTGCTTCATAGCGTGGGTTCTCTCTTTAGTTGGGTAGGAAGCTGTTGGCGCGAGTTCCAGGATCGGAAGAACTGCAAGCGCAAACCAGCCGCAACGCCAGGCCCGGAATGCTCGCGGGCGTGACGGCGGTGGTGTGATTCAGACAAGGTCATAAGGGTGCCGTCGGAAAAGAAACGAGACGTCGGCACGTTCAAACGGTCACGCCTCACCTAGGTAAGGCGCATCCAGAATCGCGACGATGATGGAAGAACGATCCACATCTGGTCCTTCGCTGAAACGAGTGTTCAACTATTTGCGGATGCCCAGCTTTGCGATCACGTCGCGGTAGCGATCCGAATCACTCTTCTTCAGGTAATCCAGCAGGCTGCGGCGCTTCGAGACCAGCATGAGAAGACCTCGACGCGAACCGTGATCCTTTTTGTGCGTCTTGAAGTGGTCTGTGAGCTGTCCAATACGTTCGCTCAAGATGGCGATCTGCACCTCAGGGCTGCCGGTGTCACTCTCGTGCACCCGATACTTGGTGATGATGTCGTTCTTTTTCTGAGTTGCCAACACGCTTTGCGGTACTCCTGATCTCAAAACTGATGCTTTTAGGTTCGAGTAAGAATATCATTCCGCGCCGGGAACACCCAATCACGTGGCGGGAATCTGTTCACCAGACACGCTCATGCTCCGCGCCGCGCCACCCTGCCCATACGGTTCGCCCAGCGTAGGAATCGGAACAGATTTCGTTTTTCCGCCCAGAGAAAGTGAAAGACATCGACGGCGCCGATCGTCTCGGCATGCTGACCGGTGTACGTCTCAAGCCGCCAGCGAACATAGGGGCTGCGCCAGGGTGTGAGCCGGTACCCGCGGGTCGCATTCCAGAGATAGGCCAGGACGCTCAACACTGCACTTCAGTGTAGCCCTGCTACGTATGGCTGGGCGTTTGGCTAGTGCAGGTAGTCGAACAGACTTCCCTTTTCAACACTGGCGATGGTGCTGAGAAGTGCGCTACGCTGCGTCGACGTTTGAGAAAGATCCGTCGCGAGAGAAACCGTGTCCGCGCCAAGCAGGCTGCTCTGGTTGGCTCTCAGGTTCGTCTGCTCCGTCGTTTGATAACTTGTTTCCGTACCAAGCGCCGTAAGAGAGGAATCCAGCGTTTGCCGCTGCTGCAGCACATTGTCGAGCGACGCGCGCATGCTGCCTACCAGCGCACCGGCGCCCATCGTGCTTCCGGATTGCAGCTGCGCAATCAGCGTGTCCATCGCGCTGAAGACAGAGCTACCGCCGTTCACGAAGACGCTCGAACCAGGCACACTGGCTGGAATTGAACCTCCTGACACCAGCCCGAGCACTTCTCTGTTGTTGTCGCCAGCATAGGAGACAGCACCACTCGCAGCCTGGACGAATGGGGCACCTGCAGTCGCAGTGCCAGCGAAAAGATAGGTGCCGGCGTAGCTGCTGTTGGCCGTAGACAAGAGTTCATCGCGCAGGGCACGAAGATTCTGAGCCGCCGTAGCCTGCTGTTGCGGCGTCAGCGTTGGATCCGTAGCTGCCACAGCCGTGGAGATCGCTGACGTTAGTTGCGAAACCACGCTTCCGAGAGCGCTGTCCGCCGCCTGCATACGGTTCTGCACAGTAGCGGCTGTAGCCAGAAAAGAGTCCGTCTGCCGCAGGTTGTTGGCGAGGAGTCCAGCCTGAGCCACGGCAGCCGGATCATCACTGAGCGATTGGATCCTCACACCGCTCGAGAGTTCCGCTGCAATCTTCCCCTGCCTTGCCTGGAGCTCCTGGGCGGAGCTCACCAGCTGCTGCGTCACGGCTGCATCTACACGCATATACCTGTCCTGCTAAACGGAGGTTGGAGTACCAAGATTGATTGCTGAGGCAAGCAGACTGTTCACGATGGCGAGCACTTTGGCGGAAGCCTGGTACGAGCGCTGGTACTGCGTAAGATTGACCGCCTCTTGATCAAGAGAGATGCCGGAGATGCTGTCACGCTGTGCAGTGACGGCGGTGAGCGATGCGGTATTCCGCAAGCTGTCGCTTTGGGCACCAGCCACCGTGCTGCCCAGCTCTGCAAGTGTCGATGAAAAGAACTGTGCCGCCGTCTGACCGGTCAGACCACTCAGCGGGCTATTCTGGAGCGCACCGAGAGCTGCGGCATTCGTGCCCCCGCCCGGTCCTTCCCCCGGTGCCGCTGCCGCAATCCGGCTCGGGTCTGTGCTGATCAGGCTGATTGCACCTGCTGTCGCCTGTCCAGGATGCAGGTCGAAGATGCTGCCACCAGGATTGCCGTACGCATCCAGTCCCGCCGCGTTCTGCTGGTTGACAGCGTTCCCGACAGCCTGTGCGAGCACGTCCAGCGAGTGCGACACATTTGGCAGATCATGATCTCGTGCCTGCAGCACGCCGCCAAGACTGCCCCCCACAAGAGTCGCCGTGATGTCGCTTCCGTCACCTGCGAGAACAGCGTTGCTTCCGTAGATCACGGAAGTGGAGAGCGGGTGGGCATCCGCGTCGCCAACCAGGAGCTTCCCATTCGCAAGCATGAGTGAGACGCCACCGTTGCTGGTGGGCAACGGTTGCACACCAACGATCTGTGTGAGCTGCCCAAGTATCCTCTGCCGCTGATCCTCAAGCGCAC
>CAXTSF010000164.1:0-6974 GCA_964246865.1 uncultured Terriglobus sp. | reverse complement strand
GGCCCGAGGACGAGGAGACCATTCACTTCTCCTTCCCGCAGCCGCCCGCCAGCGGTCGCACCGTCTGCGAGGTCAACGCGCTCTCCAAGCGCTACGAGCCGAAGCAGATCCTCTCAAACGTCAACTTCACCATCGAGCGCGGCGACCGCATCGCCCTTGTCGGCCCCAACGGCGCCGGCAAGTCCACCCTCATCCGCATGCTCTCTGAGCTCGAAGCGCCCACCTCCGGCACGGTCCGTTACGGCCATAACGTGGTGGCCGACTACTTCGCACAGGATCAGTACAAGGTGCTTGATCCCAACGCGAAGATGCTCGAGGACATCTCCTCCGCCGCGCCCAAGGTGCCCACCGTGGAACTCCGCAACCTGCTCGGTGCCTTTCTCTTCGCCGGCGACGACGTCTTCAAGCAGCTTGGCGTCCTCTCCGGCGGCGCGCGCAACCGCTACGCCCTCGCACGCATGCTCGTCTCGCCCGCGAACTTCATCCTGCTGGATGAGCCCACCAACCACCTCGATCTCCGCGCCAAAGACGTCCTCCTTGAGGCGATTCGCGCCTTTACCGGCACCGTCCTCTTTGTCTCGCATGACCGCTACTTTATTGACGGACTCGCCACACGCGTCTTCGAGTGCGAGCACGGCGGCGTTCAGGTCTTCCCCGGCAACTACGAGGACTATCTCTGGCGCAAGAACGGCGGCCCCGAGGCCCTGCAGGCCGCCGCCATCGAGGAGCAGCGCGCCCGCATCCCCGCCATCGAAGCGCCCGCCACCCAGCCCATCGTGAGCAACGGCAATGGCAACGCAAATACGAAGAAGCTCAACCCGATCAAGCTCAAGCAGATGCAGGAGCGCGTCCGCTTCGCCGAAGAAGAGATGCCGCGCATGGAGGAGCGGATGACCGCCATCGAGACCGCCATGGCCCACTTCATCTCCGCCGAAGAGGCACAGCGCCAGACCGCCGATCTGGCCTCTCTGCGCAAACAGCACGAATCCCTCATGCTCGAGTGGGAACAGGTCTCCACCGAACTCGAAGAACAGGGCCTCCCAGTCTAAACCGGAGATCCCATCATTCTTCTGAGCCGGTACTCTTCCTTCTCAAAAGCGCACGGCTGCGGAAGTCTCCGGTGCGAAAATCTCTATGCAGGAGTGCGCGGAGTGACCACCCGAGCCGGTGCAGCAGTCACCGCAGGCTGGCGAAGATTCATCAGCAAAAGGCCCGCGATCGCCACCAGCACGCCAAGGCAGGTAAAGATCCCGATGCGCTCATGCGCGAGCAAACCCCATACGACGCCCCAGATGGGAAGCAGGTACGTCACAGCAACCACGTGAGTCGCGGAGATCGTGGTCAGCAGGTGAAAGTAAAGCAGGTAAGCGACACCGCTGCCCAGAAAACCCAGAACAGCAATGCCCAGCCACTGCGGCGCATGCAGGTGTGCCGGACGGGAGGTGCCGAGGGCCAGGGGCGCGATCATGGCTGCAGCAAGCGCGAGCTGCGCCGCGGCGATGCCGAGCGCGTCCACGCCCTGCAGCTTTGCCTTGGCAAGCACCGTGGCAATCGCATACCCGAGCGCGCCGGTGACGATCAAGGCCGTTCCCGCAAAGAAACTTGCCTTGGACACGGCAACAGAGGCTCCCGGAGAACTGTGCAGCACCACCAGAAGCACGCCCGCAAATCCAAGCGCGACGCCGAGGAGCACGTTCCATCTGGCTCGGGTACGGTGCACAGCAATGGTGAGCAGAAGCGTCCAGATGGGCGTCGTTGCATTGAGAACCGCAGCCGTATTGCTGGGCACCACCCGCTCACCCCAGGCAAAGCAGGTGAACGGCAGGGCGTTGTTGAAGAAGGCCACAAGAAAAAGCCAGGGCAGGCGGTCGCGCGATGGCAATCGCCGGCCGGTCAGCAGCAGAACCGTCCAGAGCAACGCCGCGCCCAGCAGCGAGCGCAGAAAGGCAATCCAGAGCGGCGGAAATCCAACACCCGCGATGCGAATCATCAGGAACGACACTCCCCAGCACGCCGAGAGCAGGAGAATCTGCAACGCCGATCTTGTGTTCATAGAAGCGATGGAGAGACCTTCCGCGGTCGCCGGCACTCCGGATCTTGCGGTTCATGCGAGCGATGGCCAGGGCGCGAGTTGCTTGTCGTCATCAACCCGTGTTGCGCAGACCGGCGGAGATGCCGTTGATGGTGGCCGTGATGGCGCGGTTGAGCGCGTGAATGTCCGCCTCGTCGGTGGCCACCCGTTTGCGGCGGAGCAGTTCCACCTGGATCCAGCTCATCGGGTCGACATAGGGATTGCGGAGCCGGATGGACCGGGCGAGGACGGGCTGGCCTTCCATGAGCTCGGTCTGGCCAGTGATGCGGAGCAGCATGGTGCGGGTGCGGTCGAACTCCGCCTGCAGCATCGTGAAGACACGGTTGCGGAGCGCCTCGTCGGGTACAAGCGACGCGTACAGACGGGCGATGCCGAAGTCGCTCTTGCTGAGCGCCATCTCCACGTTGCGCAGCATGTCGAGGAACAGGGGCAGGTCGTGCAGCATGGTCTGCAAAGTCGCCAGTCCATCCTCATACTGCTCCACAAAGGTGGTAAGCGCAGTGCCGACGCCGTACCACGCGGGCACAATTTGCCGGGACTGCATCCAGCCAAACACCCACGGGATCGCGCGGAGATCCGCCAGCGCGCGCTTGCCGCTGCGCTTGGAGGGCCGTGAGCCAATCTTGGCGTGCTCGAGCTCCGCAACGGGGGTGGCCTGCTCAAAGAACTGAAAAGTATCCGGGTTGTCAATGATGTCAGCACGATAACGCGCGAAGCTGATGGAGGCGAGCTCGTCGAGGGCACTCTCCCACACAGGCTTCATCTCGCCGGTGAGATGGCCGGTGCAGTCGCCGCAGGCCTGCCGGTTCCGAAGGTCGGGGCGGGCAAGCGCATCCAGGGAAGCGGCAATCATCAACTCAAGATTGCGCTCCGCCAGAACGACATCGCTGTACTTCCAGTTGAGTACCTCGCCCTGTTCGGTAATGCGGAGCTCGCCGGTAAAGCTGTCGAGCGGCTGGGCATAGATGGCTCGGTGGGTCGGCCCGCCGCCACGGCCGACGGCGCCGCCGCGCCCATGGAATAAACGGAGCTGCACCTTGCACTCGCGCGCAACATCGTGCACGGCGCGATGCGCCTTGTAGATCTCCCATGTCGAGCTGATCATGCCACCGTCTTTGTTCGAGTCGGAGTAGCCGAGCATCACCTCCTGCCGGCGATCCCAGCTGTCGAGCAGCGGAGCATAGGCGGCCGAGGTCCAGAGGGCGCGGCAGATGGCCGGTGCGTTCTGGAGATCCTCAATGGACTCGAAGAGGGGCACCACCATCAGACCCGGATCGCGCCGCTGCCCGTCGCTGCCGCCGGAGGCCTCCACCTGCACGCCGCCGATGCGGGCAAGCCACAGCACCGCGAGGACATCCTCAGCCGACGTGGCCCCTGAGATCACGTACTGCCGGATGGCCGCGGGGTCGCCCGAGCGCTTAAGCTCGGCAACCGCGCGAAACGTATCCATGAGTTCGGCCGTCGCGGGGGAGAGCGCCGCGGGCAGGGAGTCGGTGGCGCACCATGCGCTTACCTCCGCAATGGCCGCGCTGTGGATGCGGCTGTGCTGGCGGATGTCGAGCGTCTGAAGCGAAAGCCCGTAGGTGCGGACCTCGACAATCAGCGGATCGATCCACATCTCGGCGATGCGAAGGCCGCGGTTGGCGGTGAGCGAGTCGCGGATGAGGTGAAGATCGTGCAGGAACTCGCCCGCGTGGCCGTAGGGCGGCAGTTCCCCAAGGCTCTCCGCGGCGAACGAGATTGCCGGTGTGCCGCCGAACCGCATCAGCATGCACGCGAGCATCAAGCGTGTCTGCTCAAAAAGAAAGCGCTCGGTCAGGTGCTTGCCGCCGTCCGGCATCAGCGAGAGATAGACGTAGATGGCGTCCTGCAGGGCCTCAGAGATGCCGGCCTGCTGGGTGGAGGCAGCGATCTGGCGCAGCGCCGTGGAAAGGCGGCGGCGGTAGTGGCCCTCCAACAGGCTCTGCGCCATGCCGAGAGACTCGCGCGTGACCTCGGGTGTCACAAACGGATTGCCGTCCCGGTCGCCGCCGATCCAGCTGCCAAAGGTGAGCAGGGTTGGCAGGTCAATCAGGTTCAGGTGGAGGTCGAACTCTTTCCGCAGCGCGGTGCTGACCTCGGCATAGAGGCCGGGCAGCGTGTCAAAGATGGAAGCCTCGTAGTAATCGAGGGCCATCCGGACCTCATCGCGGACCGCGGGCCGCTCCACGCGAACGTCGTCCGTCTGCCAGAGCGCGGTGATCTCGGTGAGGATGTCGCCCTCAATCCGCTGCAGTGCCTCTTCGGAGTTGGGAATGCGGTCCAGGTCTTCCAGGAGCTCGGCAATACGATGGCGCTTGAACATCACGGAGCGCCGGGCGACCTCGGTCGGGTGCGCCGTGAAGACGGGGGTCACGCACACCTTGCGGAGCAGCTGAAGGCTCTCCCCGGCGGTGTAGCCGGACTCGCGCATGCGGCGCAGCGTGCCCTGTAGACTGCCGCGCTGCGGCGGGAGCTTGCTGTCCATTTGGGTGGCCAGGCGGCGGCGCTTGCGGTGGTTGGTCTCGGCCAGGTTGATGAGCTCGAAGTAAAAGCCGAAGGCGCGCGCAAGCTGGTAGGCGCTGTCGTTGTCCAGGGTGTGGACGATCAGCAGGGCCTGCTGAAAAATGCTGTTGGCGGCGGCGGCATCGCCGCGCAGGTCGGCGTCGCGACGCTCAATGGCGAGCTTGCGAAGCGTTTCAACCGTGCTGAACAGGGTGTCGCCGGCCTGCTCGCGCAGCACCTCCCCCAGCAGCGAGCCGAGCGAGCGGACATCGCGGCGCAGGGGCGCTTCCTTCTGTTGCGGGTCAAGCGCCTCCAGTTCGGCGAGGCGGGCGGTCCAGTCGGTTGGCTGCCAGAGGGATGGCATGGACTTAGTAGAGCAGCGAGTCAGCGAGTCAGCAAGTCACCGGGTCCGCCCGCCTTCGCGAGCAGGCAGTTGGGACGCCGAGCCGGGAGCGGGGCGGAGCGTCACGGCGACAATCACCGCGGTAAGCAGGATGATGGGAACAATATAGATGCTGCCCTCCGGACCGGTGAGGCCGCCGCTCATCAGGGCAGATCCTGTAGGGTGGGAGTTCAGCAGATGGTTCTGCACCACCGTGCCGCTGTCAGCCACGCCATACACGAACGACTGCGCCCAATCCCAGGCCGCATGGAAGCCCACCGCCCACCAGAGCGATCCGGTGCGCCACAGACTGAAGGCGAAGACAACGCCGATCAGGCCGGCAGAGAGCAGGCCGATTGGCGACTCGCCGGGATTACTCTTGTGCCCTAACCCGAACAGCACAGAGAAGAACGCCGCGGCAGTCCAGAAGCCGGCAACATGCTGCACGCGCGGACCGGCACCAAGCGCCTTCACGATGCCGCCGATGCCGCGAGCCAGGGTGAACTGGAGAAAGCCGCGGGTAAGGAACTCCTCAAAGAGGCCTACGGCAAGAAAACCCGCGAACCATGCCGCGGCCCAGCGGAGGCTCTCTCCGGGCGGCAGCGCGCGGCCGTCAAAGACAAGATGATGCGTTAGCCGGAGCGTGCCAATCAGGAGAGACAACATCAGCACGCCCCACAGCAGGCCTGCGGCAAACTGGCCCGGGCGGCGGGCAGGCGAGCCAAGCCCGTAACGCGGGAAAGGCCTCCGCTCCACGCGCGACACGAGAAACGCGCTGATAGCGGCGACCGCAAAAAGGGTGCCGTCGAAAAGGAACGTCAGGCCGGCTGGGACGGGCAGGCCGCGCCTTGGCCTGGGCAGCAGGTGGGCAAGGCTGAGTGCGCGGAAAATGGCGTACTGCAGGACGCCAAAACAGACAAGGAACAGCAGGATAGACCAGCCGGCACGCAGGCCGTCGCTGCCGAAAAAGACCCAGCGAAGATCCTTTGGCCGCGATCGCTCTGCGGGCGCGGCGGCACGGTCGTCCTCCGCGGGCGGAAACCATGCGGCCTCCCCGGTCTGCGGGATAGGCTCGGCACCGGTCCGGAGAGCCGGTTGCGCCTCTGCGGGAGAGGCGGGCTCCATCTCTGGAGATCTGCGATCGCTCATGCGGCTGTTAGCTCCCTCGTGCTCGGCGCGGGCATTGCAGTGCCCTGTAGAGAAGTCTCGCAGACTTCCAGCCTCAGAGCGGATCACCGCGAATAGCGATCGGAGATTGTTGACAGTGCTCGCCTGAGATTTGTGCCGTGCGGCTGCTATGCCGGACGGCTGAGTGCCGGCGATCCCCTTTTCAGCAGCTGTCGCTCTCCCCAGTAAAGGCCCTCTCTTCCCAGGAAACAGCCCCATCCTCACAGGAGCACCGTCATGTCCGAATCCACTCTCTGCCTCTTCACCACCGTCGGCCTCCTCGCCATCACCGCCGCGTGGGTTCCCCTGCTTCAAGCCGTCTTCCAAGCTGTGGCGCATCACACCCGCAAACCACGCACGCAACCGGACCGGCCCACGCCCATCCCGGTCGAAACGGCCTGGATGCAGTCCGGTCAAAGGCCAGCCGCAAAGGTCTAAGTCAATCCTCGTGGAGGTATACGGCGAGTCGAGACTGCCGCCTCTTCTCCAGAAGAGCGGCATGTCTCAACTCCATTCGCTCCGCTGAAAACAAGAACGGTTCCAAGCGCGCAATCTAGCCGGCCCGCATGGCGTCCGCTGCCCAGGTCCATCCCTCGACCAGATACCTGGGATCACGCGGCAGTGGCAGCCGGTACAGCTCCTCGCGGTGTTCCGCCATCGTCATGGCACTCACCAGCGCATCGAAGGCATCCTCGCTTGATCGCGCCCTCAGCAGCGCGGTGCGCGAGAGGCGCGCGTAGCTGGGATTCTCCCGGCGTTTGCGCAGCAGGTACGCCGCTCTCGCCTCCGGATTCGACTTGTGGACCGGCC
>CAXTSF010000163.1:6767-7012 GCA_964246865.1 uncultured Terriglobus sp. | reverse complement strand
TCCCCGCCCTCCTCGCCGGCCAGCCTCCCCTGCGCACTCCCCAGCCGCAAATTCGCGGGCAGCAGCACCTCCCGCGGACGATTCCGGCTCACCTCTTCGAGCGCCTCCTGCATCGCCTCCGCCCCGCGAAACTCCGTGCACCGGAACTCCCCCGTCGACACATCCAGCCGCGCCACCCCGGCAGCCTCCCCCTTCGCCGCCCCCGCCATCGCCGCCAGGTATACCGTTTCCGCTGCCGCCCCTGC
>CAXTSF010000163.1:0-6757 GCA_964246865.1 uncultured Terriglobus sp. | reverse complement strand
CCGGGGTCGTGCCCGGCGTCAGCACCCGCGTCACCTCGCGCCGCACCACGCCCTTGGCCTGCCGCGGATCCTCCATCTGCTCGCAGATTGCCACCCGGTACCCGCGCCGCAACAGCCGCTGCAGGTACTCCTCCGCCGCGTGGTACGGCACACCGCACATCGGCACCGCCCGCTCCCGGTCCCGCGCCGTCAGCGTCAGCTGCAGCTCCCGCGCCGCCACCACCGCATCCTCATAAAAAAGCTCATAGAAATCCCCCATGCGGAAGAACAGCAGCGCATCGGGATAGGCAGCCTTCGCCGCCGCGTGCTGCCGCATCGCAGGCGTCAGCGCATCCGTCGAACTTGTCACAAGGGAAGCCACAAACGGTAAACGCCAGCATACCGTCTCCGGCACACTGGCGTTCTACGATGTGTTCTATCAGGTCGTTACCAGGATTCCGTCCTAAAACGCCCGTTCCAGACGGCTCTCCTGAGACGGCGCTCCTGAGACGACTCTTTGGAACGGCTCCTCCGAACGGCCGCTTATGACGGCCGCCCTACCGGCTCTCCGCGTCCGATCCGTGCTGCTTGATCATCTTGTTGTACATCCCCAGCAGCATGAACGGTGCTACCCACTGACCCACAAACAACGCGTACGTATCCTTGCGCGCGATCTTGAAGCCGAGCGAGGCAATAATCGAGGCGCCCGCGGCAGCCAGGAAGATGCCGCTCTCCACCTTCGATGTGTGCTTTTCGATGTACGCGGTCGTCGGGCCCTCGTGGGCCTCGCCAGCGTGTACGCGGTGATCGCCTTCAATGCCAAATGCCATGGGTCTTCTCCTAGGGGAAACTGCCGGCCGGGCCTTGACCCGGTCTGTGCCTTTGGGATGCCTGCTCTGCCCCGGAAAGTTTGCCGCCCCACTCCGATTGCTACCGGACACTCGAACACACATCACCGGCGTTCATCCTGCGAATGCCGCGTGCCGAACACACCCTCGCAACAGGCAAACAGAATCCTTCAGCGCCGCTACGCGTGGGACTGGGCTCGCAACCGGCAGCTTAAGCCTTCATGAGATACATGCGCGAAATAGCGGTATACGGGCTGTTCCCGGCGTTAGGCGCGTCAGCGCCGACCTGGACCGGCCTGTTGCCATTGATCGCGGCAATGCCGACCGCGAGCATCGGGGTTTGTCCGCCGTTTCCGGCATAAAACCAGGTGCTGGCAAAGCTACCGCCCTGGTCGGTGAGGTTGAGATAGATGACGGGGTCCGGCGTTTCCGCACCGTCCGTCGCTGGCCCTACTTCATTGACTGTGCATTTGTACCATGGCATGTTGGTTCTCCCTGGTGTGTGGATTGAGGCAATACCCCGGTCGGTGCCCTCAAGGGCACGTAAACGGTCCGGCGTTTGCAGAGGCTGTCTTGCTGCTCGCCAGACCCGTGGCTGCGACATGAAACTTCTGTTGTGGCTGCTGCTGTCCGAAGGGCACAGTGATGGGACACAACCCTTCAGGAGTGTTTCCGAAGAACGGCACGCTAAACTCGCCAACACTGTTGGCGGTCACCTGGAACGGATACGCTCCCGATGCACCCCCAACCACGGACCACACAACCACAATGGCAACCGGCTCGTTGTGAGCAAAATTCATCCCTGTGATCGACAGGGCAAAATTACCTGAGGAAGGGACCACGGCTGCGGAGAGAGTGGCAGCCTCAGGACTGGAGGGTACCGTAACGACAATAGAATTCGACGGGGCCGATGTGCCAGCGCTGTTGAAAGCAGCAGCGTAGATCGTGTAGTCATGCCCGCCATCGAGGACCATATAGCCCTCCGTTCGATTGTGTTCGACGTGATACTCACCCGGGGCGCCGTTTGGATGCTGTTGGAATACCAACATAAAGCCATCTTCGTTGTCCGAGTTATCGGTCCAGCCAACGAGTAGTTGTCGCTGGCCTGGGCTCAGCGCAGGCTGTATTGCAATGAGGTGCAGGTTTGTGGGCGCCGCAGGCGGCCGGTTTTGCACTTCGTACATGCGAGCAACTTGCGTATAACCGCTGCCCCCGGGACCCGGTGCCACGGCCATCACATCGACTGTGTTGCTCTTGAGAATTGCAGCTATCGCCACATCGAGCATCTGATCCTGCGCTCCATCGGCCACATAGAACCAGGTGTCAGCGAAACTTCCATGGATGTCGGTCAGATTGATATACACAACGGGCGCAGATGTTTCGACTCCGTCGATGGCGGGTCCGGCCCTATTTACGTTGCACCTATACGATGGCATGTTCGTCGCCTCTCGGCCTCGTGTTATAGGTTTGGCACTTAGATTAGAGGATTCCCGGCTGTTGCGCTGGCCTCAATGTCAAGGGCGTAACACTAACACACGAGGCGAGGACTTCGCACGTACTTTCTAAAACTCATGGTGCACGGTTGACTCTCTTACCCGAAAACCATGGTCACTTTGGTCGCCGACCATCTGCTTATGAGTCAAATTCCCGGAAGCAAGGCTTCGCGATCCAATCGACATCGCACGCATTAGAGCTGCTCCACCCTCATGCGCGATCAACGCCCATCCCATGCTGATTACCGGCCTCTGAACCGTATACTTAATCTATGCGAAGGCCTTCCGGCCGACGCTCTGACAGATGCCACGCATGTCCACCTTCTGGCTCAAAGTCGCGGTCATCCTGTACGGCGTCGCCTCGCTCGCCGTTCTGCCTGCGGTCCTCTATGACCGGCCCCGCTGGCGTCACGTCGCCATCCCCACGGCCATCGTGGCCATGCTCTTTCACTTCGTCTCCCTGTCGGAGATGCTCAACGCCGCGCACCGCCTCCTGCCCGTCAATGCCAGTGAGGTGCAGGCCTCGCTCGGTCTCGTGCTCGCCGCGGCCTTCCTGCTCGTCTATGCCCGCTATCGCACGCTCTCCATCGGCGTCGTCATTCTCCCTATCGTCTTCCTGCTCGGCCTCATGCCCGCCTTCGCGCCTGGCCAGCACCAGCTTCAGGTGCCCATGCTCGGCTCCGCGTGGCTCTGGCTTCACATCATTATGCTGCTCACCGCCTACGCCGCGCTCTTCGTCTCCATGCTCGCCAGCATCCTCTATCTCGTGCAGGAGAAGCGGCTTAAGTCGCGCTCCTCCGCAGGCATCCTCTCCAAACTGCCGCCGCTCGAGACCACAGATCAAATTGCGCTTCGCTCCCTGCTTATCGGCCTGCCCTGCATGACCCTTGGTCTCCTCATTGGCTCCGCCCTTGCCGAGGCCCACTACGGCGCCGTCTACTTCCGCGATCCCAAGGTCCTGCTCTCCTTCTTCATGTGGCTCGCCTATGTCGGCATGATCGCCATCCGCCGCTCCTCCGGCCTGCGTGGCCGCCGCGCCGTCTGGCTCTCCTCCTTTGTCTTCGCCGTCATGCTCATGGTCTGGTCCGCCAACCAGGTCTCCTCTGTGCACCAGTTTGCGGGCCGCCCGTGAGCCTCGTCCTCCTCGGCATCAACCACAACACCGCGCCGCTCGACGTGCGCGAGCGCCTCAGCATCCCCGCCGCCCGGCTGCCCGACGCCACCCGCTCTCTGCTTCACTCGCCCGGTATCCGCGAGGGGCTCATTCTCTCCACCTGCAACCGCGTCGAACTCCTCACCGAGCAGGAGCCCTCCGGCAATCTTCGCCGCTTCCTCGAGGAGTACTTTGCCCTCCGGCCCGCCGCCCTCGAGCCCCATCTTTACGAGTACCGCGAGGGTGCCGCCATTCGCCACCTCTTTCGCGTCGCCTCCTCCCTCGACAGCATGGTCGTCCGCGCGCCGCAGATCCACCGCCCCGTCAACGAAAGCAACTACCGCCCCCCCCCGGGCCGTGCCGTCTCCACCTCGCTCGAGCGCCTTCTCCAGTCCGCTTTCACCGTCGCCAAAAAAGTCCGCACCGAGACAGAGATCGGCTCCACCTCGGTCTCGGTCGCCTCCGTTGCCGTCGACCTCGCCAAGAAGATCTTCGGCTCGCTCGCCGGCAAGCAGGTCATGCTCGTCGGTGCCGGCAAGATGAGCGACCTCGCCGCCCGCCACCTCATCCGCGAGGGTGCCACCTCCATCCTCGTCAGCAATCGCACCCCTGAGCGTGCCCAGGCCCTGGCCGCCGAACTCCACGGCCTCGCCGTCCCCTTCGCCGACCTGCTCGCCCACGCGCCCAAGGCTGACATCATCGTCACCTCCACCGGTGCCCGCGAACACATCTTTACCCGCGCCGACGCCGAACTCATCTCCCACAAGCGCCGCGGCCGGCCCATCTTCTTCATCGACATCGCCGTGCCACGCGACGTCGATCCCGCCGCCAACAAGGCCGACGGCGTCTTCGTCTACTCCATCGACGATCTCCAGCAGGTCGCCGCCAAAAACCTCACCGAGCGCTCCCGCGAGGCCAGCGCCGCAGAGCGCATTGTCGCCGAGGAGGTCGCCCGCTTCCAGGCGCGCCTCAACGCACTCGACGCCGTCCCCAGTATCCTTGCCCTCCAGCAGCACGCCGAAGATCTCCGCCTCGCCGAGCTCGAGCGCGCCCGCAACCGCCTCGGCACCCTCACCCCGGAGCAGCAGGCCGCCGTCGACGCCCTTACCCGCTCCCTGATGAACAAGTTCCTCCACACCCCCATGAGCACCCTGCGCCGGAGCGCCCACGAGGGCGACTCGGCCACCCTCGACCTCATCCGTCGCCTCTTCACCCGCAAAGACTGATCGCTGAACACCCTTGACCGGGAACCGCCCGGCCCTTCCTGCAAGAACGCCGAGCAAGTCCCGGTTCGCCGTGTTCTTGTAGTCTCTCGTTCGAGACTCTCCTCTGGTCATCCTGAGCGAAGCGAAGGACCCCAACGCACTTCAACCATCTCCACCTCCGGCCCTTTTCGGCCGCTAACCTCCCAAAAGGCCTCCCCATCCCCGCACACAACATCTCACTCCCCTGAGGGAATGCCCACGATGAGCGGAGAAGAAACCCCAAAGGAGCCGCGCGGCCTCGGCGAACACACCCGCGGCCTCGCCAGCGAGTATGCCCATGAGCAGGGCTGGGGCCTCAACGAAGACGAGCGCCGCAAACTCCCAAACACCAAACAGAACACCGACGGCGGCAACGATTACGAGTACGGTGCCCGCGACTTCGGTGACGAACCCGTCGACACCGGCGGCACCTCGCCCGAAGAGGTGGACAAAGTCCGCGAAGTCCTCACGAAGGAGAACTGATCAATGAGCCAGAGCAAAGACAGCAAAGAAGCCATGGAGTCCTTCGACGCCCATAACAGGGGCACCGAAACCGCCATCCCGGACGCCGAACAGGGAAGTCACGGCAAGTCCGAGGCCGCCCACCTTGCCACGGAGGGCCATGTAAAGACCACACCCGACGGCTACGGTAAACAGGGCCGCGAGCCCGGCAGCCTCAAGGAGCCACCTCAGGATCCCGGCCGCAACGGCAAGGGCCGCCACCGCGAATAGCTCTGAGATCCTGAACCGGTATCGGCTGGGAGATCACCAAATTTGGTAGCCCACCCTCCCCGCGGACTTGCGGCTAGGGTGGTCCCCAGCGCCTCGGGCGTTTTGTCGTGCAAAGTACGGCCGATTGCGTCCGCTCCGCAGACTTGGCGAACTCTGCGGAGATGAGAAGGCTCGATTGCCCATAGTTCACTCGTCAGAAGATCCAGATGAGGAGTAGAGGTACCCCGTTCCTCCCGAGTATCATCACCTTATGCACTTCCGCATCGGATCCCGAGGCTCGCAGCTCGCTCTCTGGCAGGCGAACCACATCGCCTCGCGCCTGCGCGATCTCGGCCACACCACGGAGATTCTCGTGGTTCGCACCATCGGTGACCGTATGCAGGATCCCGCCTTCGCCGCCGCCCACCCCATCACCCCGGAGCTCGACGGCAAAGGCATCTTCATCAAAGAGATCGAGCAGGCTCTCAGCGGGCACCGCATCGACCTCGCCGTGCACTCACTCAAGGACCTGCCGACGGAGCTCGAGCCGCAGTTCCACCTCGCCGCCATCCCGGAGCGCGCCGACCCTCGTGACGCCCTGTTGTGTCCCGAATGGCTCCAGCTCCATACCCTGCCCGAGGGCGCCCGCATCGGCACTACCTCGCCCCGCCGCAAGGCCCAGCTCCTGGCGCATCGTCCTGACTTGGAGTTCATCGAGATTCGCGGCAACATCGACACACGTCTTCGCAAGCTCAAGCGCGGTGACTGTGATGCGCTTGTCCTCGCCTGCGCAGGCGTTGACCGCCTCGGTCCACGTCTCTTGCGTAAGGTCGCCCTTGACCCTCAGCATCCGGAGTTCGGCCGCGAACCCCACATCGAATGCGTTACACACGCCGCGGATGACCACCTCGCCGAGCACACCTCCGACGCCGACCTTCCAGGCCAGACCGACTGGATTCGCGAGCGCTTCGCCCCCGAGGTCCTCTGCCCCGCGCCCGGCCAGGGTGCGCTCGGCGTCGAGGTTCGCACCAGCGACCTCGCCATCATCGACGCCCTGCTTCCGCTCGACAATCCTCGTGCGCGCTATGCCGTGGAGGCGGAACGCTGGGTCCTGCACGCGCTTGGCGGCGGTTGCCAGCTGCCCGTCGGCGCACTGTGCACCCACGACGCTGCTGGTCGGGCCACGCTGCACGCCGTCGTCACCGCACCCGACGGAGAGCAGATGGTCGCCGTGCACCTTTCCGCCGATCCGACCGAGTCGGCCCAGTCCCATGGCAGCCGCGCCGCCCGCCGCCTCGCTGATGACGGAGCCCACGAGCTGCTCACGGG
>CAXTSF010000162.1:5476-7014 GCA_964246865.1 uncultured Terriglobus sp. | reverse complement strand
ACCTCACACCGCCCGGGTCGCTTCTGCTGGCCGAAGCGGCGCGCGCGCGGGGAGAGCTGCCCTGATCCGAACAGATCTCCC
The DNA here is from genome assembly GCA_964246865.1 of uncultured Terriglobus sp. Lineage (GTDB taxonomy): Bacteria > Acidobacteriota > Terriglobia > Terriglobales > Acidobacteriaceae > Terriglobus. Next base: position 6,933 of record CAXTSF010000162.1, on the reverse strand, counting down.
CAGGGCAGCTTTGCCAGGCAGCTTCCCTGGAGCAATGCGATCTGCTTCTACAACCCATTCCGCGCGATCACCGACTTGTAGAACTTTGAGCTCAGCTTCGGTGTCCGCTTCTGCGTTTTGAAGTCGACGTACGTGATGCCGAAGCGCTTCTCATAGCCGTCCGCCCACTCGTAGTTGTCCAGGAGGCTCCACAGGAAGTAGCCCTTCACCGGCACGCCCTCGCTCACGGCGCGCTGCAGGTGCATCAGGTAATTTTTCAGGAACATGACACGATCGATATCGTAGACCTCGCCATCCCCGGCCACCTTGTCATCGGACGAAGCGCCGTTCTCCGTGATGTACATCTCCCGGATGCCCCAAACCTCCGCGGCCAGCTTGGGCGTCCAGTAGAGCGCCTCCGGCCCCACGTGCAGCCACGGGCTAAACATCGTCGGATAGGAGCTGGGCAGCGACACGTTCTCATAGCCGTCCGCATTGTTCGCCGCTCGCACGAAGACCGGCGCGTAGATGTTGATTCCCTGGAAGTCCATCGGCGATCCGATCGCCTTCAACTCCTCCGGCGTGAACTTCGGCGCATCCCCGCCCAGCTTCTGCAGGTAACGGTCCGTGTACTTGCCCGTGCGCATCACGTTCAGGTATCCGGCGTTCTCCTCCACGATGGCCTTGCGCGCCGCCGCTACGTGCTCGGGCGCATCGAACACCGGCGTAATCGCGGCCAGGTTCTCCGCCGACCCAACCTTTGTCCCCGCCTTTACCTTGGCGCGGATCGCCTGCATCGCCAGCCCGTGGCCCAGCACAGCGTTGTGCCGCACCTGTGCCACACCCGCGCGATTCAGCTTCAGGCCGGGCGCATGGATGCCTGTGCCGTAGCCGAGGTCCACAAAGGTTTGAATCTCGTTCATTGTCATGAAATGGGAGATCACGTCGGAGAGCGCACCCGCGGTGTAGCCCGCGTAATCGCCAAAGGCCTTCGAGGTGTCCTTGTTCTGCCAGCCGCCCTTGTCCTCCAACGCCTGCGGCAGGTCCCAGTGGAACAGCGTGCAGTAGGGCTCTACACCCGCCGCGTGCAGCGCCTCCGCAAACTTGCGGTAGTGATCGATGCCCTTCTGATTGGGCTGGCCGGTGCCGTTGGGGAAGATGCGTGACCACGCAATTGAAAACCGGCACGTCTTCAGGCCAAGGTCCTTCATCAGCGCGATATCTTCGGCATAGCGGTGATAGCTGTCGTCCGCAACGTCGCCCGTGTCGCCGTTGTGGGTCTTGCCGGCGGTATGCGAGAACTTGTCCCAGATCGACATGCCGCGGCCGTCCTCCTTCGCCGCACCCTCCACCTGGTACGACGCTGTGGCCGAACCCCACAGGAAACCCGCCGGGAACTGCCGGTCTGACCGCGCAGAGGCGGTCTTCTTTGTGGCAACCGCGGGAGCGCCGGTACCCTCACCGGGCAAAGCTTCGGC
>CAXTSF010000162.1:0-5376 GCA_964246865.1 uncultured Terriglobus sp. | reverse complement strand
GCGCTGGCGGCAATGGCGGCAAGACGTGCAAACTCACGGCGAGAGAAGGACAGGGACATGCACACACCTTTCAAGAAGCGAAATCCAATACTAGAGCAGTTCTGCTGATCCTGAGAAACGGACAGGTAAGAGAAAGCCGTTTTCCTGGTGAGAAAACCGCACAGGCCGCCCCGACTCGCACAGCACCTTCCGGCGAACTGCTCCAAACACCGCCACACGACGCCGGCTACTTGTCTCATCGCGACGGAAGCCGACGTTGGTAAGGTAGGGGCACGCCATGATCATCAACTTTGCCGACCGTGCACACAGCCATAACTGGGAGCTCGACCCCATCGTGCGCTCGCTGCTGGACACGGATTTCTATAAGCTGCTCATGCTGCAATTCATCTGGAAGCACTTCCGCAACACGCCTGCCAGCTTTAATTTGCAGAATCGCTCCACGCACTTTCGCATGGCGGCGATGGTGCCGCGCTCTGAGCTCGTCGCGCAGCTCGATCATGTGTGCACGCTCCGCTTCGGCCGCAGCGAGCTCATCTGGCTCGCCGGCAACACCTTTTACGGCACGCGCGGCATCTTTGAAGCGGCTTTCCTCGACTGGCTGGAACACGACTTTGAACTCTCCGCCTACGAGCTCTCCCAACGTGACGGTCAGTTTGAGCTTCGCTTCGAGGGACCGTGGGTCGCCACCACCCTATGGGAGATTTACGCGCTCTCCATCCTGTGCGAGCTCAAGACACGCGCCGCCCTCAAGGGCATGACGGAGTTTGAACTCGACATCCTTTACGCCCGCGCAAAGGCGCGCCTGTGGGACAAGATCGAACGCATGCGCGGCGTCCCCGGTCTTGTGGTCGCCGACTTCGGCACCCGCCGCCGCCACTCTTTCCTCTGGCAGGAGTACATCGTGAAGGCGATGCACGCCGAGTTAGGGAGCACCTTCTCCGGCACCTCCAACACCTTTCTTGCCTACAAGCATGACCTTGAGGCCATCGGCACCAACGCGCACGAACTGCCCATGGCCATGGCGGCCATGGCCACCACGGACGCAGAACGAAAACAGGCGCAGTACGCCATGCTGGAGCTTTGGCAAAAGACCTATGGCGGCGCTCTCCTCGTCATGCTGCCCGATACCTACGGGACCACGCAGTTTCTGCAAAACGCCCCCGCATGGGTGGCCGCGTGGACGGGGCAGCGTGTCGACTCCAAGGATCCCTTTGTTGCCGGTGACGAGTACATCGCGTGGCTCACGGAACACGGCCAGGACCCGGCGGGTAAACTCCTGATTGCCTCAGACGGCCTGGATATCGGCGACATACTCAGCCTTCACGCCTACTTCGCCGGCCGCATTGCACCCGGTTTCAGCGCGCTCGACTTCCGGACAGCCGCGGACTTCACCGACAAACAGCGATGGACTCCGGAGCGCCGCATCCGCTTCTCCGCCGGCTGGGGCACGCTGTTGACCAACGACTTTCGCGGCTGCCATCCGCGCGGCGATGAGGCTCTGGCCCCCCTCTCACTTCTCTGCAAGCTGAGCGGCGCCGGCGGCCGGCCCGCCGTCAAACTCTCCGACAACTACGCAAAGGCCTACGGTCCCCCACAGCTGGTGGAGCATTACCGGCATCTCTTCGGCCTCGCCGGTATGACAAACATCCCCGTGCTGGTTTAGTCGCGAAGCGAACCTGCCTCGCACCGGGTGCCCCACCTTTGCGAAGCTAAGGTGAGACAAGAGCACAGCGCTCCGCCGTGTGTCAGCGCGACTCGGATGGATTGAGTCTCGCCACCGCAAAAGCCACCGGGATCTCCGCCGAAGTCGCACGCATTCAAACGATCTTCACCGCGCATTGAACGGCCGTTCGTAAAGCGGCGCCATCCTCTCCGCAGTAGCCATTCAATCCGTGGAGCGCCATGTCGACTTCGTTCGCCGCACCTCCGCCTTTCCCTGTTCTATCCCCTCGTCATAGCGATGCGTCCGCTACCGAACGGCCGGAGATCATCGCAGAGTGTGGTGTCTACCGTGCGCGCCTCGCGAGCACCGAGGCAGACAGGCTGCTGGCCTACCGTCTTCGCTTCCTCGTCTTCAATCTCGAACTCAGGGAAGGGCTGGACTCGGCCTTTCACAGCGGCTATGACGCCGATGTCTTCGACACCGTATGCGAGCAGCTCATCGTGGAACACACGCCCACCGGCAGCGTTGTCGGCACCTACCGGATGCAGACCGGCATCTGTGCCGCGCAGCACTTCGGCTACTACTCCGAGCAGGAGTTCGACTTCACACCGTATGAGGACATGCGCTCGCGCATCCTGGAACTGGGCCGGGCCTGCGTGCACCGTAACCACCGAACCTCCGAGGTGCTGAACCTGCTCTGGAAGGGCATCATGCGCTATGCCATTCAACGAGGCGCGCGCTACCTGATGGGTTGCTGCTCGCTCACCTCGCAGAATGTGGAAGAGGGCTCGGCCGTCTTTGCCGGCCTGCAAAGCTATCTCGTTGAGCCCCCCCTGATGACCGGTGCAACCCCCCCCTGTGCGCTGGATCTCGTTGCCACGGATGCTGCTCCGGCAGCACCGCCGCGGCTTCTGCGCGCCTACCTTGCCGTCGGTGCACGCATCTGCTCGGAGCCCGCGATCGATCGCTGCTTCCGCACCATTGATTACTTGACTCTGCTCGACCTCGAAACCATGAACCCACGCATCCAGCGGCGCTACCTGTGACCGCAAAGCGCCTCGCGGGCGAGCCCTGCATGGACGGCATCGCCGATCCCGGCACACTCGACATCCTGCGTGGAGCCTTTCGCGCCGCATGGCTCGGCCTGCTCCTGCTCGGCTGCTGCGCGCACTTCCTGCTCACCCGCCCGCGCGGGTTGCGTGCGCGCGTGGCGTGGCGGCAGCGCTGGAGCCGCATCGTTCTGGACGCGCTCGGCATCAGCCTCCGCGTCTATGGCACTGTCCCCGCGAGCGGCGTCCTCGCCGGCAATCATCTCAGCTATCTCGACATCCTCACCTACGGCGCTGTCACACCGGCAGTCTTTGTCGGCAAGCAGGAACTGCGCTCCTGGCCAGTGCTCGGCTTCATCACCCGGAGCGGCGGCACCATCTACGTCGATCGCAAGAGCCCGCGATCCGCAGCGGCCGCCAACCGCGCGATGGATCAGGCCCTTGCCGAGGGTTTGCCGGTCGTCCTCTTTCCGGAGGGCACCAGCTCCGCGGGCGAACAGGTACTCCCCGTGCAGTCCCCGCTCTTCCAGGCGCCCGTCCAGCGGAACGAGCCAATCTGGACCGCGGCCATCGCCTACAGCATCGACGGTTCGCTCCGGGGCACCGGTCAGCACGTCTGCTACTGGGGCGGCATGACCTTCGGTCCGCATATCCTCCGTCTGCTGCAGCTGGGCCGCGTCTCCGCCGATCTCCATATCGCGTCCGAGCCCATCCACGCCACCGATCGTCGCACCGCCGCCGCGCTCTGTCAGCGATCGATGGATGAGCTTCTCATCCGGGCAAAGCAGAGCACAGTCTCAACCGGGCGCATTGCCGCCGCGGTGGAGCAAACCGCGGTCGCGTAATGCCCGCAATACCGCCTCCACCGACCAGTCCAGCGAAAGCGTTCCATCGACGGAGATGTCCGCCTCTCGCTCGGACGGCAGCACATACCGCTCGGCCATGGGCCTGGTCAGGCGGACGAATTGCTCGTGCACACTCGCCTCTGTTCTTCCGCGCTCATGCACATCGCGCCTGGTCCGCCGCTCAAGACAGACATCATGCGGTGCGTCGCAGTAAACGCGCAATGCATACAGTGGCAGCAGCGCGGCAAAGTGCAGCGCCAGGATGCCCTCCGCGATGACAAACGGCCGCGGCTCCAAACGCGCAGACCTGCCCGCCACACGCGTGTGCGTGCGATAGTCATACACCGGCTGCTCCACCGGTCTGCCGTGCCGCAATGCGCGAAGATGCTCCACCATCAGCGAAAGGTCGAGTGACTCCGGCGCATCGAAGTTCTGCCTATGCCGTTCCTCCAGAGGTGTTGCCGAGAGGTCCTTGTAGTACACATCCAGCGGAAATGCCGCCGCATGGAGCTGCAGCGCGAGCGCGCGGCTCAGGGTCGTCTTTCCGGAGCCGGAAGGCCCGCCAATCCCGCACACCACCCCCCCGCGATCTCCCTCACTCATCCGCGCACCACGGCATCTATCCGCGGCAGCAGCGCCAGCAGCAGCGTGACCATCTCTTTCGCCGCGCGCACACCCACCTCCATCACCTCGGCATGGTGCAGCGGCTTGCCTGTTACACCCGCAGCCGGGTTCGTCACCAGCGACAACCCGAGCACCTCCATGCCCATGTGCCGCGCCACGATCACCTCGTGCACTGTCGACATGCCCACCAGGTCCGCGCCCATCGTGCGAAAGGCTCGTATCTCCGCGGGTGTTTCGTAGCTTGGCCCAAGCACCGCAAGATACACCCCGGAGGCCATCGCCCAACCCTGCTCCGCCGCCGTTTCCACCGCGAGCGCCCGCAGGCGTGGCGAGTACGCCGCCGTCATGTCGAAGAAGCGCAGACCCGCGTCAGGCGTGAGCGCAAACCGCGGCTCGTTCGGCCCCGCCGCCGCGTTCATGCCGGTCAAATTAATGTGGTCGCGAAGGGCCACGATAGACCCGGGGCCATACGCCGGATCAATTCCTCCGGCGGCATTTGTCACAATCAGTTCGCGTATCCCCAACAGCCCAAGCACACGGATGGGAAAGGTCACCTCATCGGTCGTGTAACCCTCGTACGCATGCACGCGGCCCTGCATTACCGCTACCGGCACACCCGCCAGCGTACCGAGAACGAGCCGCCCGGCATGCCCCTCCACGGTGGACCGCGCAAAGTGCGGGATCTCCGCATACGGAATCGCGGTTGCGTCTGCGACCTGATCGGCAACGTCGTTCAAGCCGGAACCGAGAACGATGCCGAGACGCGGGCGGAGTGATATGCGCTCTTGCACAAATCTGGCTGCGTCCTCTGCAGAAGTGTATGTCGACGTCATGCTTTCCTTCTGCTGAGACTCTGCCGCAAACACGCGCCACCTTCCGCGAGCAGTGCAGGACGGTAATGATGGTAACGCGATTGTTGCCCTCCTCCATCACGAGAAGGTAAGGAGACATCAACCAGAAGTACACTTGAACCGCGTGATGTCACGGCGTCATACGGGGCCTTTCGGCTTTAGCATACCAACGCGCATTCTCGCCTACCGCAGCAGCATGCTCACAATGCTCGCGCTCATCAGGTTCGCCATCGTCCCCGCCAGCATGGCCCGCAAACCCAGCCGCGCCAGTTCATTTCGCCGCTCCGGGATGAGCGCGCCGATGCCGCCAATCTGCATGCCCACAGAGCCGATGTTGGCAAAGC
>CAXTSF010000161.1:347-7146 GCA_964246865.1 uncultured Terriglobus sp. | reverse complement strand
CTTGTTGCCGAGCCTGTGCATGTACGGAATCGTGAGGGATCCTTGCACGGTTTTCTGTCGTTGCGGACGCCTGAAGGCAAGCTGCTGGCCGCGGGTGAACTGATCCAGAGCGTGCAGGGAGATCAGGTCACGGTACAACTCAGATACCGGTTCAAAGACGGTTCTATCGACGACGACGTTGCGACCTTTACCCAAAACGGTGCGTTCCGGCTGATCCGTGATCATCACATCCAGAAAGGCCCAGCCTTTCCGAAGCCGGTCGATCTTCAGATTGATGTCCCCAGCGGTTCAGTTACGGTGAGCTACGGGGAGAACGATCAGTTCAAAAAAGAGGTCGAGCACATGGATCTGCCGTCCGACCTGGCCAACGGCCTGATCCTGAGCGCGATCAAGAACCTCTCCCCCGGTGTGGCAACGACACTGTCCTACGTCGCCGCCGCGCCCAAGCCACGCCTGGTAAAGCTGCAGGTAAGCTCGGCAGCACCGGAGCCGTTCTATGTGGCGGGGGCGACACACAGGGCGAATCACTTTGTCATCAAGGTCCATCTTGGGGGCATCGCCGGGGCGGTCGCACCCCTCATCGGCAAACAGCCCTCCGACATCGGCGTGTGGATCAGTGCCGGTGCGTGTCCAGCCTTCCTGAAGTCCGAGGGGGAACTCTACCCATCCGGACCGGTCGTGCGCACAGAACTGACCAGTGCGACCTGGAGCCGGAAGCGCTAGCCTTCGGTCGAGACCCTCTGCGGCGTTAGTTCCTAAATAGATTCTTTGCGATGAACAGGACGTTGGCGGGCCGTTCCGCGAGCCGGCGCATAAAGTACGGATACCAGTCCGTACCGAACGGCAGATAGACCCGAACGCGGTAGCCACGTCCGAGCAAGTCCCGCTGCAGATCGCGCCGAACCCCGTACAGCATCTGAAACTCAAATGCGTCCGGACTGATGCCGTGTGTGCGGGAAAACTGCTCGGCCGCTGCAATCATCGCTTCGTCATGCGTCTCGATGCCGCAGTAGACGCCTGACGCAATCATCGTTTGCATCAGGCGAATATAGTTTGCATCGACGTCCCTCTTCTGTGGGATGGCAATCTCGGCAGCCTCCTTATAGGCACCTTTGCACAGACGGATGCGAATCCCCTGTTGCAGAAGCCGCGCCGTGTCCTCGGCGGAGCGGTACAGGTAAGCCTGAAGGACCGTTCCCACCGCTCCGGGATAACGGCTGTGGAGCCGCTCCGTCATCTCAACGGTCGCCTGCGTGTAGGGGGAGCCCTCCATGTCGATGCGGACGAAGTTGCGGTTGCCGGATGCATGCTCGACGATTTCGGACGTAATCCGTTCCGCAAGCTCGGGCGCAATATCCATGCCAACACCGGTCAACTTCAACGAAACATTGGCATCTAGCTGCTTTGTCGAGATTTCGTCGAGCAGGCGGTGGTAGAGACTGGCGGCCGCGTATATCTGCGCTTCAGAGCTGACGCTTTCTCCAAGCGAGTCCATGGAGACGGAGAATCCCTCGCCATTCAGAACGTGCGTGGCCTCAAGCGCATCCTCGATAGTGAGCCCGGCAACGAAGCGGCTGGAGATGCGCCTGCCGGGTGTGGTTTGTTCCATAACCTGACGAAGGGACGCATTCTGCGAGAGAGCGATAAGACCGGAGCGGAGCATCGTTCCCAAGTCTTCGGTTCCGGCGAAAGCTTTGTCAACTTTTCCACGAAGAAATTTACTTTGTGTTTTGAGGGGCCAATGGTACCGTGAGTGAGTCTGAACCTTAGACAGCTCTAATTTCACCAAAGTAACCAAAAGATGACGTACTTCGGCCCTGGAAGGCCGAAGACTCTGAACTCCTGGATGTGGCCATGAAAATTCACTCTGCTCTTCTCTTAGCTCTCGCTGCTGCAGCCGTTCTGCCCGGCAGCATGCATGCGTCGACCGTGGGTGTTTCCCCGGTTGGACTCACAGCAACCTTTCTGGCAACCGACTTTGCCGCGGCAAACTCGTCCCTGACGGGAGCCCCCTCTCCGGCAGCGTCACCCGCGGCTGGTTGCAGCCTGCTTGATCCCACGGGTTGCGGCATCGGCGGAAACGGCTGCACCGACTCTCCAGAGAATCCAACGGTTCTGCTTGGCATGCTGGGCATTGCCGGCCTTCTGCTTGGCAGCAAGACGCGCGGTGCCATGAAGCGGAGACGGATGGTTCCGGCCATCGCCTAAGATGGCCACAGCAGTGGCCACTACGGCCGTGAGGGCACCGGGACCGGACCTTTTTAATGAGTCCACGGCGGCCATACTCGTCTTTCTCTTATGGACGGCGGGAGCGCTATCGATGCTCCCGCTCACGGTGGCGCTGATTCACCTGTGGCATGAGGACCCACTGCGCAGTGTGGGCATCTTTTTCCCGTTCATCTCGATTGTGCTGGTAGTGTCCGCCTGGCGCGACACTGGCTGGTCCTGGCATTCGAGCCTGTGGGGCTTTCTCCCGCTGGGCCTGGCGGTGATGTTGGCTCGCATTCTTGGTGAAGGCGTGGTTACCTATCGCTTTCACAGCCATTCCCTGAGCCTGCTCCAACCCGGACTGTTCTTCTTCGCGTACGGAAGCGGCGTCGTTCTTCTGTTGGGTGGACGCAGACTCTGGCGTGCCTCCCTCTTTCCGTTGCTCCTGCTCTTTTGCGTCAACCCGGTCCCGCACCTCTTCAATTCACTCATTGACCTGCCAATGCAGGCAGCCTCCGCGAACACGGCACGTTCGTTTGCGCACCTGCTCGGCCTGCGCCCTTCCGGCGAACAGCTGCAGATGTTGTTCGCGCCTCGCTTTGGCATGATGATTGTGCCGGGCTGCAACGGGATGCGCGGTGCACTCACGATGGGCTACATGATGCTGCTGCTGGGTTACTGGAAGCGCTACCGTCCGCTTCTCCTGGGGCTTTGCGTCGTTGCCGCCGTGGCGCTGGGATACCTTCTGAACCTGATACGCCTTTGTCTGCTCGTGCTCTATTACTGGGCCGGCATCCACATTGCAGCGCTCCGGCCACACGGCGAGGGCATCGACTATCTCATCGGCGGCATTCTGTTTCTCCTGATTACTTCCCTTGCAGGCTGGATCTTTCTTCGCAACCCGGATAGTGTTCCCCCCAGGTCTGGAAGTGCTCCGCTGCCCTGGCACGTCCTGTTTGGCCGGTGGCAGATTCGCTTATTGATCGCGCTGCTCCTTCTGTGCAGCCTCCCTGAGATTCCATCCGCCTTTGCCCGGGTAACGAAGCCGGGGGAGGGGTTTACGGATGTCCGGCGCGCTATGGAGGTCCTGCCGCTCCAGGCGGGAACCTGGCACCGCGGCGCGTTTTCTTTCGAGGCCCAGGAGATCGACCAGCAGACGATCTGGATCTGGGCTCCGTACACAGACACGCTCGGACGTTCCGTGGAGTTCGGTGTCTGGCTGTCTCCCCTGCAGCACTACGCCCTGAATAGCCGGCGGATTCATGGCGACACCCCAACCTGGACGGGCACACTGAACGGACATTCAGTTACTGGAGATCCGATCCGGCTTTCCGCCTTCACGATGAGCGACGAGTTCTCTCAAGGGAACGAGTCCGCTCCGACGCTCTTCGCCGAGACCACCTGCTGGGCGGATCGTCCCTGCACGGACGCTTCCATGGTGGGCTTCGGAAGACAGGGGCTCTCCATTGCGGTCGCGCCGGTGTCCGCCCGCTCGCAGCTCCGTCTCTCGCTTCTCTTGAAGATTCCAGAGGTGAAGGGCGAAGACGCAGCGCAGGCAAGGCGAACCGCAGAGGATGCGGCAAAGGATCTGCTGTCCACGCTGGATCTACGGCAGTTCACCCGTGAGATGGGAACCGTCGGTCCCTGACGGCATCAATGTTTAGCGGTGCGCCGGTCCGGTAACGCCTACACCGGTGACCTTGCGCTTGAGTTGCACCTGCGGCGTGATCATGGTGCTTGTGTCTGTGATAGCGGCGATCGCCTCCTCATAGCGGCCAAGCAGACTATTCGATCGAATCACAGCCATCTCTTCGAGCATCTTGGCTCCATCTTTCAGATAGCTGAGCTTCGAACGCTCATCGTGGCCCCAAGTCACGGCGACCTCGATCACCTGATAACGGAGCCGGCGGGCTATGAAGAGAATCTCCGGGTCGAAACCCCAGCGCTCGATCCTTTGCAGGCGAAAGATAACCTGGGCAGCCTCACGACGGAAGGCCTTGAAACCACATTGTGTGTCGGCGTACGGAAGGTTCATCAGCAGACGGGTAAAGGTGTTGAAGCAACGGCCGAAAAAACGGCGATAGATAGGCTGATGGCGTGTCTGGCGGTTCCGGTCAAGCCAGCGCGAGCCAATGGCCACGTCCGCGCCCTGGTTGATGGCACGGATGAGCAGCTCCGCCTCTTCGATGGGCGCTGACAGGTCGGCGTCGGTGAAGAGGACAATATCTCCCGCAGCCTGTAAAAGGCCATTACGAACGGAATAGCCCTTCCCACGATTCCCTGGATTCTCGATTAAGTGCAGGCGATCGTGTGTGGCCATATAGGAACGCACAATCTCTGTCGTCTCATCGGTGGATCCGTCGTCTACCACCAGCACCTCGGCATCCCACGAACGCTCAGCAATACACAGCAACACCCGGTCCAGGGTGGCACCGATACGAAGCCGCTCGTTAAACGCCGGAATGACTATGCTGACCTGAGGGTGGGCCAATAGACAAACTTCCTGTGTGAGATAGGTGTGCTCGTACGCCGATACGTATACGAGTACAAACGCCGATGATCATACCGCACTCGTTAGACGTGTGACTACAGCGTGAAGATGACAATATTCCAGCCGGACCAACAGCGGGCAAATAACCCCATAAGGACGCGAGGTGTAGACTCAGCGCTGTGCCGGACGAAACAGCTCTTCCATCCCGCTCCGACGCATACGCACCTCCCTATGCGCCTTACGTATACCCGCCACCACCCGCCCCGCGACGCAGGCCGGCCTGGTTTTATCTGCTCGTCATCGGCGGATCCATCCTGGGCGTGGCGTTGATCTTTGGCCTGCTCATCTGGGCCGCGGTTCGTTCCACCGGTAACGACACAGAGTCAGGCAGCGGACTCGGCGGAAGCAATAAGATCGCCGTCATTGACGTGGATGGCGTCCTGCTCTCTGCGGACACACTGAGTCAGCAGCTTCGTAAATTCGGTGACGATGACGATGTGAAGGCGATCATCCTGCACATCAATTCGCCGGGCGGGGGTGCGGCTGTCTCGCAGGAGCTCTACCATGAGGTCCTCCGCGTCCGGAAGGACAAGCATAAGAAGATCGTTGCTTCGATCGAAACGGTTGGGGCGAGCGGAGCCTACTATATCGCTTCGGCGTGCGATCGCATCTATGCGAACGACGCCTCGGTCGTTGGCTCCATCGGAGTCATCATGGAGTGGACGCAGTATGGCGACCTGCTGCGATGGGCAAAGCTGAAGCCGGTAGTGCTGCACGCCGGCGAGCTGAAAGATGCGGGTGACCCTACACGCGATGTCACGCCCAGGGAGCAGGCCTACTTTCAGGGCCTCATCGACAATATGTACGGCCAGTTCATCCATGATGTTGCGACGGGCCGCGGCATGCAGGACGCAACGATCCGGCCTTTGGCAACAGGGCAGGTCTGGACGGGACAGCAGGCTTTGCCCTTGCACTTGATCGATCGCGAGGGCGGCTTCCGGGTCGCGCTCATGGACACGGCAAGAGATGCCGGTATTCAGGGGGAGCCAGGGATTATCCGGCCTGCAAAGAACAAGCGCGGCCTGCTGAATGCCCTGATGCACAGTGACGCGGATAGCCTCCTGCCCAATCCCGCTCGGATGCTTAATGAGGCACCCGGTTTCTATTTCCTCTGGAAGTGAGCCGCACATGACGGCAGTAAGCTAACGGTGACGGTCCTGTTCGCTCGGGAGGAGAACCGGGGATGACGAAGGCAGATCTTGTGGACCAGGTAGTCGCCCTGGGCGACCTGACCCGGCGCGATGGCGAAGTGATTGTAGAGACACTTTTTGAGAACATCGTGCAGGCCATGAAGGCCGACGATAAGGTTGAAATCCGCGGCTTTGGCAGCTTTCGCTCGCGGCAGCGAAAATCTCGCGTCGGGCGCAATCCGAAGACGGGAGACCGTGTCGAGGTCCCGGCGAAACGGATTCCCTACTTCAAACCCTCGAAGGAGCTGCGCGATCTGGTGAACAACCCTCGACCGCATGCGACAACGCACGTACCCGCACCGGAGACAGGCAAGGCAGGGCGAGAGTCCGAGACTGACCCGCCGTCGAAGAACCGTAACGATCAGGAGCAGTCGCTTTAGATCACGGCGTCATAGGGCCCTTGCCTGACAGGGTCACGGAGCAGCAAGGACCGGAACGCCTCTGCGTAGCGGTCCGGCAGTGGTTTTGGCTGCATATCGCGGCTCACCACAACGTGCGAGGTCTCTCCCTCACACAGCAGGACGCCGTCAGCCAGGCGCACGACCTCGTAGCCCATCCTGAGCATCGATCCACGCATGGCAAGAATGGATGTGCGCACGGCAATCTCATCGTCGTACCGGGCTGGTGCACGATACCGGGCTTTCACCTCGACAACGGCGATAAGGCAGTCGAACTCCTGCTCGAGCCGCTTATAGTCCAGTCCGAGAGAGCGCATGAGTTCCACGCGCGCCACCTCAAACCAAACCAGGTAATTGGCGTGGTAGACAACACCCATCTGATCGGTTTCGGCGTACCGGACGCGGACACGGGCTTCAGCATGGTGCACTGTCCTCATCTCCGTAGTGTACGT
>CAXTSF010000161.1:0-311 GCA_964246865.1 uncultured Terriglobus sp. | reverse complement strand
ATCCTCCCTGTGATCCATCGGCTGGGCAAGCGATTTGCCGAGGTCGTGCTCACGCAGGACTGGCACCCTGCCGCGCACATCTCCTTTGCCTCGCGGCACGGCAAGCGGCCCTTCCTGGACACCGCGGAGACGCCGTATGGGCGGCAGGCGCTGTGGCCCGATCACACGGTGCAGAACACTGCCGGTGCGGAGATCGATCCGGAGGTGCAATCGCTCGCCCACGTGAGTCTTGTGTTGCGCAAAGGATTTCGGCGGGAGATCGACTCCTACTCTGCCTTCCTGGAAAACGATCATGCCACGCCGACCGGATT
>CAXTSF010000160.1:0-7187 GCA_964246865.1 uncultured Terriglobus sp. | reverse complement strand
ATGTAGTCCCGCCGTCTTTGGAGTACAGCGCCGGGGAGTATGGCCGGGCTGCACGCGCAGCCGCGCATGCCATCGGGGCACGTGGGCACACACCGATCGTCACCGGTGGAACCGGCCTGTACCTGCGTGCGCTGCTGGATGGCCTGAGTCCGATTCCGCCGCGTGATGAAGGTCTGCGGAGCCGCCTCCGGGCTGCTGCGGATCGGCGCGGACCGGCATTCCTCCATCGGCTGCTACGGCGGACGGATCCGAAAGCCGCTCTGAACATCCACGCGAACGACGAGCCCAAGCTCATCCGCGCCATTGAGGTGTTTCTTCTGGAGCGCCGTCCGATGAGCGAGATCTGGCGGCAGCAACGGCCCGAACCGCTCACCGGTTTTTGTGTGCTGCAGATCGGTCTTGCGCCGGAACGCGTAGAGCTGTACCGGCGCATCGACCTTCGGTGCGAGGCCATGTTTCGGGATGGACTGCTCGAGGAGACACGATCGCTGGTGGAGCGCTATGGCGATACATGCCGCGCCTTCAGTTCCCTGGGTTATGCGCAAGCTCGCGCGGTGCTTCGCGGTGAGATGACTGAAGCGGAAGCGCTTGCCGCGACACAGCAGGGACACCGTAACTACAGCAAGCGCCAGGGCACCTGGTTCCGAAAAGACCCGCGCATCCATTGGCTCCCAGGCTTTGGCCGGGAGGTGATGAAAGAAGCCCGGATTGCTATCTCGCGGGCCTCAGCTCCTCCAGAGTGCAACGCACATGCCTAACGTGCCGGTTGTACCGTTAGGTCGTCCTCCAGACGAAAGCGCACCAGAGTCTCCGCTGGAATCTCGATGTCACGATTGCCTGTGGCTCCGGCAAGCGCTGTGCCAAGGCCGCCACCTGCGAGTCCGCCCACCAGAAGCCCAACGCCGCCGGTAGCAAGGCCGCCAATCAGCATGCCTGTACCCGCCCCGCCACCGATAAAGGCCGCCGAGCGCTTGCCCTTGCCCTTCTTTGTGCGCACGATGCTGCCTGTGGCCAGCGGATATTCCCGGCCGTTGTAATCGAGCGAGGTGAGCCGCAGGCCAAGGTAGGACCGGCCCTTGAAGTGCCCGCGACGCTTCGACTCGGTCACCACCCCATGTACCCGCGTACCGCGCGGCAACACCACACCTCCGTTGCGCATGACACTCTCCGCCAGTTCCCCGCTGAAGCGGTCGCCTGCCCTGTTCGTCTTGACGGAGATGTGCTGGTTAATGCGGATAGCGAGGGCAGTCCCTGCGGGAACGGTCACATCGGTCGGGATGAAGACAGGAGCGTTCGCTGTCTGGCCGGCGGACGGAGCTACGCCCGACGGAGCCGCAACACCAGGCGAGAGAGGCGCGGTCGACGATGGTGCTACAGACCCGGGAGGCGGCAGTGTGGGGCCGCTCTGCGCTGCGGGCGGCACCACGGGGACAGAGGCGCTCCCGTCCGCAGCCAGCGGTACACCGGGTGCCGTGTAACGCGCCGCGTGACCGGGTGCCGGCCGGCTGCCGTTGCTCCAATCCGGCATGGAGGTGATTGGCGACCCATTTGCCACGGTCGAGCTCGTCACCACCGGCTGCTGACCTGCGGCAAGCGGAGGCTGCACCATAGCGACCGTTGTGCCGCTATCCTCCACGGCGATCACCTCCTGCGGCCGACCGGTCGACACGGCATCCTGCTTCGCCTGGTCCAGAGCCTTGTCCTTTTCCGATCTGCAACCTGCAACCAAAAAGAGCGAGGCCAACACTGCCGAGGCGTGCAAAAGTCTATTCTGCCGATCCTTCATTCTGTCTCCTTCTGCGGCTCAGGGTCTCCGCATGACTGTCTTGGGATGCTGGCGGAATCTGACGTGGCTGCCTCTGCATTTCATTTGCGGACTCTCAGCCGCAGGGAGGCTTTCTCTGCGGCCCAGCAAAGGATCGCTGTTCCGATGCGATCTAGCGGCATGCAACAACAGGATCGAATTGGAGTTGCATCTCACCGAAGCATGACGCGCTTTCCCCCTGTTCTCCTCTCCAGCCTTGCTGCGGTTACTCTCCTGAGTCCGCTTTCTCTCATCGCACAGACGGCAGGAGCGCGGGGCAATGGTGCCCGTGCGGAGACGGACAGGCCCGTGGGACAGCTCGAAACTGTGGCGACTTTCGACGGTCCCATGCCCACCGGTGTCACGGTCTCAGAGACCGGCCGCATCTTCGTCAACTTCCCGCGCTGGGGCGATGACGTGCCATTCACCGTTGCCGAACTGGTGAAAGGCAAAGCGGTCGCCTATCCGAATCCTGCTGTGAACGACTGGCCCGGCCGCAAGCTGCCCAATCCGAACGCCTTCAAGGACGAGCAGGCAAATCAGACGCACTTCGTGAATGTTCAGAGTGTGGTCGTCGATCCGGCCGACCGGCTCTGGGTGCTGGACACCGGCGCACCCATGCTCCGGAATACCGTGCCTGGCGGCCCCAAGCTCATCTGCATCGACCTCGTGACGAATCAGATCATTCGCACGATCCTGCTGCCGCCCGAAACCGCCGGAACCAACAGCTACATGAACGATGTGCGCTTTGATCTCTCCGTGGGCCAGAGCGGCCTGCAGGATGCAGGAACAGCGCCGGGCAGCCGCAATGCCGCCGATCCCAACAAGCCTCCCGCCGACCCGAAGTTCCCCAGCGCGGAGCGCTCCGCCGGATCGACGGATTTCCTCTCGGCAGGCTCTGCCGCCACAGAGGCCGAGGCCCGGGCGAAGCTAGCCTCCGCCAAGCAGCGCGCCGACATTCACGGTACGGCGTACATCACCGACAGTTCCAGCCAGGGCCCAAACGCCATCGTCGTGGTTGACCTCGCCACCGGCAAAAGCTTTCGCCGTCTCAACCAGCACATCAGCACGCAGGGTGAGCCGGGCTTCATCATGTTCGCGGAGGGCCGGCCCGTCTACACCACCTACCCCGGCCACCCGGCCGAGCCCAATCTCTTTGCAGCTGACGGCATCGCCATCTCCGCCGATGGCAAGGAGCTCTTCTACTGCCCCATCAGCGGCACCAAACTCTACGGCGTCAGCACCGCCATGTTGCGCGACCGGAGCAAGTCCGATGCCGAGGTCGCCTCCACTGTTCGCATCGTTACTGGCAAGATGCCATCGGACGGCCTCGAGTCCGACACGCAGAACCGTGTCTACCTGTCCGACCCCGTTACTGACTCCATCTCGCGCTTCGAGCCGGCCTCCGGCAGAATCGAAACCCTCGTGCACGATCCGCGCATCCTCTGGCCGGACACCATGTCCCTCGCGGGTGATGGCTATCTCTACTTCACGGCAAACCAGCTGCATCGCCAACCCTCCCTGCACAACGGGGAGGACCAGCGGGTGAAGCCTTACCAACTCTTCCGGATCAAAGTGGACGGCAAGCCCATCCGTCTCCGCTGAAGCCTCTCCAGCGACGCGCGCGGAACGATCTGCCCTACCAGGTCAGAGCGGGATCTCTCACACGCTAATGCAGCGAAACCATGGCGGCGACCGGCTCTGCGGTCCTGAACGGCTTTGCCGGTGTACTCGCTTCACTGCCGCCGCCGGCCAGTTGGCTCTCGGACGCATGCCACTGCTCGCCCGCAAGCGCCAGCCCCGCGCAGGCCCAGAACAGCACACCGCTAAGGCTGTTGAAGATATTCGACCCGACATACTGCGCCACCATGCACAGACAAATGGCACGGCACGCAAGCAGGAATGGATCCACGGCCTTGCACCGGGCAGCTTGCAGCACGGAGAGCAGGGCCCCCATCCAGTAGAGCAGTGCGCCCACCCAGCCCAGGGAGAGCACTGTTGCAAGCAGGCCGCTGTCCACGGCGAGATTCCCGATGGACTCCTGCGTCCGCAAACCGTGTCCCCAGGGATCGTGCAGGATGTAGTTGCCCACCACGCGATACATCTCCTGCCGCTCAAGCAGGCTGCCGTCGTTTTTCAGATCGGCGAACGAAGAAAAGCGTGCAGCCAGAACCGGCGCGATCTCCTTCATGTTGGCGAGGACCGGGACGAGAATAATGCCGAGCACCAGCAGCGAGCCGACCACGCGCAGCATGAGCTTTGGCTTTGCCTTGCGCAGGATCAGAACCAGCCCGACGGCCCAGCCCAACCATGCTGCCCGCACCACGCTCAGCAGAAACGCCGTATAGCCAAGGATGGCGAACGGGATCGTCAACAGCGACGGGGAGACGACAAGGAACAGCAAGGCCGTCATCATGACACCGCCAAAGGTGCCCGGCGAGTTCGTCGTGCTCCAGATGCGCATCGCCATCGGTTCAGGCTGGCCGAAGCTGGGATCGATCAGGCCCACGCTGATGTTCTCGAGCCAGTATGCGTCCCACGCGGGTGCCGTGAAGTACTGATAGATGCCATACGCTCCCAAGAGGCCGGCCGTCCACAGGAAGGTCTTCCGGAACATGGAACGGTACTGCTCATAATCACGCCAGTGCAGAAGCAGATGAAGGCCGAAGACCAGCGGGGTACCCCAGTTCAGCAGGCCGTAGGCCACCTCCGCCGAAGGATCGACGATGACACCGACGATGAATCCATAGAGCACCGCTGCCATGCAGAGCAGAAGCCCGACCGGAATGCGGGAGCGGCGCTTCATAAAGAGGGAGGCCAGGGAAAACACCGACACGGCTGTGACCAGCTGCGGCGCAATCAGGATCAGATTCTTCTCCGACCAGCCCAGCTTCCAGTCCACCAGACGTCGCAGCAACGGGATCGTGAACCAGATCCAGAGCGTATACGCGACATAAGCCCGCGGCCTGCGGAAGTAGAGATAGACTGCCGCCAGAGTGGCGATGGCGAGAATCGCAATCGGGATCATAGACTCCTCAAAGCAGGTGTGGGACCCAGGGTGACGAGCATCGTCGTCATCTATCGTTGCCGGACCATCCCGGGCTGGTGAGTGCACCACGGCCGCTTGGCTCCGGCACCACCGGCTCCGCCGCAAGGCAGATGCTTACGCACTCAGTATGTCACTGATAGCACTCCACGCCACGGCGAGTCGCTTACCGGCGATACCCGGTCGTTCCCGAAGGAAAGTCAGAGCGGAATCGCGGACTCACGGAGAGCAGCATCCCAAGCTTCGCGCCGCAGCGCACACCGGCGGACCGGCTCACCCCTCCGCGCCGATCTCCTGCACCACCGCCCGCATGGAGATCCGCTCGAAGTGCGCGAAGAAGAGCCCGGCAGGAATGATGCAGACGAACGTAACGGCGAGCAGAAGCGCTCCGCACGCCGTGGCCGGCTCCAACGGCACACCCAGGACGCCGTGCATCGTTCCGGCGGTTGCGGCAATCTGGGTAAACCACCCCACAAACGGCAGCTGCACCAGCGATCCCCCAATGCTGGCCGCCAGCAGCAGCATCGTGCCGAGAAAGCTCAGCCGGGCAAGTGTGCCGATGTGCGTAAAGGCATGCACCACCTGTACGCAGGCAAGCCCGACCAGACCCCAGATAGCCAGCGACAGCAGCAGCGTGCCAGCCAGCGCCGGCAGGGACGAGACCGTCTGAACACCCTCGCGGAAGAGTAGAACTCTTCTTGCCAGCTTCGCGGCGAAAGCCGGCCACAGGCCACCGAGCAGGCGCTCCACCCCTTTTGCCGCGCGCGCCCCAAAAAAGTGAACTCCCAGCGCGAATAGGCAGAGCACCGCGGCAGCCAGAAAGCTGCCAATACCGACCCGGGTAAACACCTCGGGATGGGGCAGGCGGGTATCAGCCTCGCTGGCCAGGTACGTCGACACGGCAAAGGTGCCGAGGAAGAGCGTTGCCGCGGCCAGCAGATCGTACATGCGCTCCACGGTGTACGTGGCCATCTGCGAACTGAGTGACAGTCCCACCCGTTTGGCGATCAGGTATGGCCGCACAAGGTCGGCGAGGCTGCCGAAGAGGGCCACCGACGCGAAGCCGATGAACTGCGGTCCCACGAGGGTGCGTGGCGGCACCCGCCCCTTTGCCCGGCGAAGCAGCAGAGCCCAGCGCACCGCACGCAGTGCGACAGACACATAGATCAACCCGATACCGAGACCGATCCGGACAGGATCGACCGCCCGCAACTGATGCAGGAAGCTGTGCCAGTCAAAATGCACCCTCCAATGGAAGACCCACACCAGCACCGCAAACAGCGCGACACCGATGGCATAGGTGCGCTTGCGTTTCCCCATTATGGCTGCGTGGTCTCCCCAAGCGTGTAGATACGGTAACCATTGCCCCGGAAGTGGCTCGTATACTCGCGATCCAGATGGTACCGGCTCTCCAGCCAGTGCTGGAATACGGGCCATCGCTTCACCTGCTCATAGTTGTAGGTATCCCCTGGCCACGTGTGCGAACAGAAGACGATGACGCGCGGCGGATGCGCCTGCATCTCGTGCAGAAAGCGCTCCTGATAGCGGCTCGTGACGGCATTGCCTTTCTGCGGGAAAAGATAAAAGTCATAGATGAATCCGGTCGCCTGCACCAGCTTCATGCGGTAGAGCACATTGATACAGCCGCCGTAGGTCATGTCCAGGCACTGGACATTGCCGGTCAACTGCGCACCGCCCAGTCCTTCCAGATCGCGCTGCATGTGCGTCACGGTCTCTACCGGATAGGCATACGTCTTCGCTCGATAGAGCACCAGCGGCAGAGCCACGCCGATCAGGAAGATGGTCGTTGCTGCGGCCAGCACTCGCTGTACCCTTCCGGCCCGGAGGCCGTCCGCTACTTCAAGCACGATCCACAGCAGCAGAAAGACGTCGCTGGTGTACTTGTGGTACGGCCAGCCCTTCCGCTGGACCATGTACATGAAGACGCCCGCTCCTATCCCTGCGAGGACCAATCGCCGCTCCCACAGCCACCAGGAGCCATCCTTCCAGAGCAGAAACCCAGCCACGGCAGCCGCCGGCAGAAAGAAGCCCGGCAAAGCCTTCAGCAGCAGCCGCACGTAGCCGACGCGATCCAGCGACGCATACCAGGGGAGCAGGTTGCGAAGCAGGTCCAGGAAGGCGTCCGTCACATGCCATCGCCACAGGAAAGCGACGACCAGCACAATCGCGGGAATAGCCCCCACAAGGGACCACGCGATCAGGCGCGATGCATAGCTCCAGGACCGCTTGCGCAGGCAAGTCATCGTGAGAAAGAGGACTGCCAGCACCACCATGTGCGGCTTGATGGACGCACCCAGCGCAAGCGCGCCCATGGCA
>CAXTSF010000159.1:0-7445 GCA_964246865.1 uncultured Terriglobus sp. | reverse complement strand
GTCCGGTGGCGCCTACCCGATTGCGCAACCGCGGACACTGCAGACGCCAACGGCAGGCGAAACGATTTACTACACCACCGACGGCTCGCTGCCGACGACCGCCTCCCGCGCCTACACCGGAAGCCTCGCCGTCAAAAGCTCACAACTGGTGCGGGCGTTCGCCGCCGGCCCGTCGCTCACGCCGAGCGACGTTGCCTCGGCCGCATACTCCATCGTGCCGCCCACCGTCAGCGTCAATCACTTCGACTTCGGCGATGACCTGGTAGGCAACACGCTGACGAAGACAGTAGCCACCATCGCGAATACCTTGCCCGCAGCTGTCCCTGTCACGTATTCCGTTGCCGGCGACGCGAGCTTCACCCTGCCCGCGGATCAGCCCTGCGGATCGACACTCGCGCCAAACAGCACCTGCTCTCTCAATGTGGCATATAACCCAGCGGCCTCGGGCATGCAGACGGGTTCAGTTGCGGTACAGTTCACCGGCAGTAGTGACCCACCCACACAGATTGATATCTCCGGCACTGCGGCCGCAGTGCCCGCGGCAACCGTGACTCCCACACAGAATCCTCAGGTGGCCAACTATTCCGTCACCGCGCCCTTCGGCGGAACTGTTACCGTCGAGTTTGGGCCAGACACCACCTATGGCTTCAAGACCTCGGCCAAGCCGACACCCACCTCGGATGGCGGCCCGGTGGATCTGTTGGTGGCAGGCATGCGTGAGCACACTGCCTATCACCTGCGGGCGACCATCCACTTTACAAACGGTCTCACCTATACCGATAGCGATCACACCTTTACGACCGGCGATCTTCCCCCGGGGTCCATCCCGGGCCTTGTGGCAAGCACATCGCCAGGCATGACGCCGCAAGCAGGCGTGGAGCTGATCGACATGGTGTTTGGCCAGGTGAAGACCTCCGCAATCGTGACCGACCTGGCCGGCAAGGTGATCTGGACCTACCTGTTTCCCGATCAGCAGGACACCGCCCTCATCACTCCCATTCGCTTCCTGCCGAACGGCAACATGCTCACAGCCGCGAGCTTCAACTCCACCGTACCCCTGCACAGCCCCATCGCGAGTGATGCCATCGTGGAGCTGCGCGAGGTCGACCTGGCCGGCACCGTGGTGCGCAGGCTCTCGATGGCGGAACTGAATCGCCGGCTGGTCATTGCGGGCTTCCCCGGACTGCCATTGCTGCTCTATCACCATGAGGTCCTGCCGCTGCCGAACGGCCACACCCTCGTTCTAGCGAATCTTCTGAAGTCCTTCGACGCCCTTCCAGGAGCCACAGGTACCACGGACGTGCTCGGAGATGTCATCGTCGATCTCAACCAGGACCTGACGCCGGTCTGGGTATGGAATAGCTTCGATCATCTAGATGTAAACCGGCATCCCATGGGCTTTCCGGACTGGACCCACGGGAACGCCATCACCTACTCCCCGGATGATGGAAACCTGCTCTTCTCCATGCGGCACCAGCACTGGGTCATCAAGCTCAACTACAAGGACGGCCAGGGTGACGGCAGCATCCTTTGGAAGCTCGGCTGGCAGGGCGATTTCACCCTGCAGGGCGGAGTCGATCCGACCGACTGGTTCTACGGCCAGCACTCGCCTGTATTCTTCAGTCCAAACAGCACAGGCGTCTTCTCACTGGGGCTGATGGACAACGGCAATGACCGCCCATCGCCGGACGGCAGCCGGTGCCAGGGCTCTGGCCCGCTCTGCTACTCCACCATCATGGTGCTGCAGGTGGACGAAGCCGCAAAAACAGCCAAAATCACATCGAATGAAGATCTGCCTGCGGATCAGTTCAACCTCTTCGCCGGGGACGTGGCGCAGATGGGAAACGGCAACATCGAATTCAATCTGGCCGGATTGGGCATCAACTCGCTCATCTATGAGGTGACACCCACCAATGACTACCAAACGGTCTGGCAGATGAGCATACGTGGCACGAACACCTACCGTGCCAATCGCATTCCCAGCCTCTACCCCGGCGTAACTTGGCCTGCTACAACACAGTAGCTTCCACAGTGTTGCGGCCGGGTCTTCCGCTGAAGAAAGATCGCAGAACGGGGAGCGGCACCTGGAATCGGGGAACGCCGGTGCCGCTGTTACTAAAACCGATGGTGCAGCCGTCTGGTGCGCGGAAGCGCCGCCCACGGAGAGATTCAGCAGAAGGAGATTCGTAAGTGGTTTCTCCGCCTCCTCGCAAACGGCAGCAGCTTACTCCCGGTTGCGGGGGAGCGTGAAGAACAAAAGAGGCTAAGTCGATTCTGTTCCGGGAACCACTCCTGCCATGCCTCGTTCCATCTCCCGCCTGTCAAGGAAACTCTGCAGGATCAACACCGCCGCCACCTGATCGATGATCCCCTTCCGTCCCCGCGCGGCATGGCCCAGATCCGAAAGATGGCGATGCGCCTCTGTTGTCGACAGGCGCTCATCCCACAGGTGTACCGTCAGCCCGCTCTCCTCACGAACAGCTTCGGCAAACGCCTGTGCCTTGGCCGCCTGCGGGCTCTGATCGCCGCTCATGTACAGGGGATTCCCCGCAACAATCTCGGCAACAGCGTGCCTGCGCACGAGCCGGGCCAGGTTTTTCACGTCCTGCCGCAGATTTTTGCGCACCAATGTCAGCAGGGGTTGCGCCGTCATACCGAATGCATCGGAGAGGGCCACGCCCACGCGCCGGTCTCCGATATCGAGACCCAGGATGCGTGGACGCTCTTCCATGCGAATCCGGCTTATTCGTCGCCGGAGTGGGCGTCGCGATCCGAGCGCGCCTGTGCGACCTCCACCGGTGCCGGACGGATCGGAGCCCTGCCAACGACCTCGACACGCACCTGATCCAGCCCGTGGCGCAGCATGCCCAGCTCCTTTGCCGCGGCAGAGGACAGGTCGATCACCCGGCCTGGAAACAACGACCCGCGATCATTGATCTTCACCACCACGGAACGTAGTGTGCGCTTGTCCGTCACCCGCACCACTGTGCCGAATGGCAGGGTCTTGTGACAGGCTGTCATTTTTGCGTCATCGAAGATCTCGCCAGAGGCCGTGCGGCGTCCCTGCCACATATCGCCGTACCACGATGCGATCCCGTGCAGAGAGCTTGCCAGAAAGGCATGCCGTCGTGATTTCTTCTCAGCTTTTGGGGCGGCGGGAGGTGCCTTCGGCGGGGCAAGCGGTGCTGCCGCGGCATGCTCAATGTGATAAGCGGTCCACGTGCCCCCGGTCGCGACAATGGCGGTCAGCCCGGCCGCGCCCAAGACCATCGCCCGAAACGCCGGAGCCGGCTGAGCGCAGAGCGCTGATACGGCAACGCGTACACGTCGAAGCGGGTTGAAGAGGTGGTTGCTCAAGCGGTAGCCGCTCGAAGGAGTGCTCTTGGGAGTAACCGGATCCTTCCCGGTGTCATTCAAATGCAAGCAGCTACCTGCAAGGCCAAGTCGTGAGGAGTGTCTTTCGTCCGAACCGGTCACGGAAGCACACCCGGCTGTCGCCGATTGTGACCCGAACTCCTCTACTCTCTTTCGCCTTCTTTCTTCCTGAGATGGTCGATCTCGAACCTCTGCATTCTGTACGTCTGCAAGGTTCGCCCTAACGCAACCCTCCTATTATCCCAGAGCCGGTCGCGTATGCAGCTTCGTTTGTACGATTTTCCGGCGGCGCGATATCGCGGCGGATCGGCCTCAGCAGTGAGCCTTCGTGGAGAGCTGCCATTCTTTGGGCAAAGCTGGTAGTTAATTCGCGGCGTATGCGCGATCTTTCCAGGTGGCCGGACGACGCAGCAGCTTCCGCCCCAACGCATACCACTGCAGTGCGAGCAGCACGGCAACGCCGACTGGATGCGCTGCAGCACTCCGGCGAGACTGCCGGAAGCGCGGCGCCTCCAGCACGCGCGGCGCGTAGCTGAGAGCAAGTGCGGCTCCGGCCACCATCGCCGACACCCACTGCCGCTTCGCCAAGGCAACCACCATCAGGGGCAGGGGCAGTACCTGCCCCATGCCCAGCAGCAGCGACATCGGAACGATGCGCGCTGGAGCGGCCAGCCCCTCTGTCGCATTCTTTGCCAGCCCCTCCCACACCGAAGCCGTCGAGGTATACATGCGGCAAGTTGCCAGCTCTGTCAGGTCGGCCAGCCGCGTCCCATGCCCATGCTCTCGCAGCAGCCGTGGCAGCAGCAGGCCGTCGTGCATGGTGTGGCGTATCGCCGCATGCGCGCCGCTGGCGAAGTAGGCATCCCGCCGTACCATCAGGAACTGCCCGCAACCTGCGGCAAAGCCCGGCTGCGTGGTCGTCCGCAGCATCTCCATCGGCAGAAGGCCCAGCAGCACAAAATGAATCAGCGGAATCAGGAGCTGTTCCAGCCATGTTTCTGTGATCTGCCGCGGAAATCCGCTCACCAGGGCGGCCTGCTCCCGCTCCAGATAGGCCGCCATGCGCGCCACGGCACCCGGCTCCAGCCGCACATCCGCATCCAGAAACAGCAGTATCGGGGACTGCGCCTCTCCGGCAGCCTGGAAGCAGGCATACTGCTTGCCGTTCCATCCCACAGGCAGCCGGCCGCCCTGCAGCAGTCGCACACGTGCATCACGCTGCGCATAGCTTTCGATGATCGCCGGGGTTTTGTCCGTCGATGCATCGTCCAGCACCAGCAGATCGAGATTGCAATCCGAGGATCGCAGCACCGCATCCATGCACGCACCGATGCCTGCGGCCTCATTGCGCGCAGGAATGATCACCGTAACGCCTAGCAGCTCACCCTCCGGCTCCAGCGGTGGCTGGTACTCGCGCAGGTTCCGCGCCGTCAGCACAGCCGGCATCAGGGCGCACAACAGGCTGCCGATCGAGAACCCCAGAATCATGGCTCGGCCGCCATGCGTGAGTGCCGCGCCTCGTGGTCGGGCTGGTAGGTCTCTCCCCGCAGACGCGACCGCACCCTCTGCCACATGCCGTAGATGCCGCCGGTACCGCGTGCACCCTCCATCAACGCGCGAAACAGCCTTCGGTCCCGCGTCATGGCCATCGCGGCCAGTTCGTCCTCTGCCGACGTCAACGCCTCGGTCAGGCGTTCCGTCCAGACCTCGCCCGTCGTTGTGCGTCCGTTCCGTACCTTTACCGGCTCGCCAAAGCACACCAGCGCCTCCGGCCATCGCTGATCCCAGAAGGTGTATTCCATTGCCACCGGCACGGCCGTCACCTCGGTGCTCCGGTGCATCAGCGCGCCCAGCCCCGGCCGAAGCTCCACCGGCCGCCGCCGTACGTCCACAAACTGCCCCTGCGGCGTCACCCAAAGCACGCCGCCCGCCTCCAGCACCGCCTGCGCTCCACGCAGAAACTGTGCCCCACCTCGCGGCGTATCCATCTCGATCGGAAAGACACCAATGCGGCGGAAGAAGCCATAGTTCTTGAGCGCGGAGGCGTCCATCGGAGCGTAGTGCCTGCGTCGCGGCATAAAGGTGCGCTGCAGCTTCACGCATAGCAGAGGATCCCACCACGAGGCATGATTGAAGTAAAAAACCAACGGACCTGACATCGCGGGCAGACGATCCTCATGGGCCAGCCGCACCGCACGAAAGCCGCGGCTCAAGTTCCAGTGCGCAAACAACGCAAAGAAGCGATACAGGCTCTGCGAGGAAGGCAGAACACCGGCGTCCTGAAGCGTCATTGCCATTCAAACATCATCTGCATCGGAAACATCTCCAACCTTGACCTTGCTCTCCACCCACCATACGTTTGCATGTTGACGTGGGCAGGAAAGATCGCGCGGGCCAGCGTAAAGCCCAGTCAAACCGTACCAGATTGGTGCGTATCGCTTTCCGGAAACGGCTTCCTAGTAAAGCGCCGATCCCGCACTCTGCTGCTCCACCACTGCCTCCTGCGGCGTCTGCCATGGGTAAACCGGCGTGTTGCGGTAAGTCCGGTCCAGGGCATCCGCTGCAATCCAGCCGGACATCATCACCATCGGCATGCCGGGTCCGGGGTGGGCCGCACCGCCCGCCAAAAACAGCCCTTCGACATCTCGCGCGACATTGGACGGCTTGAAGGCGCCGTTGAAGCGGCCGTGCGAGCTCAGACCGTAGATCGCACCATTCAGCACGCGATACCGGTCATGGATATCCTGTGGTGTCAGCGCCCGCTCAAACACGATGCGCTCCTCGATATCGTGCAAACCCGCAGTGCGCTTCAGCTTGTCCAGGATCACCTGCCGGTAGCCCGGCAGCATCTCGCGCCAGTCGTGGTTCGGACGCAAATAGGGTGTATGCACCAGGACATACAGAGCATCGCCGCCCTCCGGTGCCGTCGCCGGCTCCGTTCCGCTGGTGGACGCCAGGTAGCAGGTGGGGTCCGGCGCGGGCAGGCCCAGGTTATAAATCGCGTTGAACTCCTCATGCGGATCGCGCGAGAACACAAAATCGTGGTGCGCCAGATGCTCATATCGCTTGTTCAAGCCGAGATACAGCACCACACCGCTGCATGCAGGCTCGTAGGTCCGCTTGCGGTCGAAGCTGGCTGTCGCATCGGACCCCGGCATCAGCTCGCGATAGGTACGCACGGCGTCCTCGTTCGAAACCACGGCGTCAAAGGAGCAACGCTCGCCCGTCGTGAGCACCACGCCGCAGACGACCGGCAAACCGCCGACTTCGCGTGTGTCGATCCTCTCCACATCCGCCGACGTGTGATATTGCACGCCCAGCTCCGTCCCAAGCTTCACCAGCGCCTCCGGCACTGCGCGCGTGCCGCCCATCGGATACCAGATGCCCTCGTCCGTCTGCATATGACCGATCGCGCAAAGAATCGCCGGCGACGCATCCGGCGACGATCCGACATACTGCACGAAGTGATCCAGCATTTGCGCCACGTTGCTGTCCTGGATGTACTCGCGGATGACGCCGCTGACGGGCTTGCCGAGACGCATCTGCATCACGTCCTTCAGCACACCGACGTCGAACATGCCCCGCATTTTGAGCGTGTCCACCATGGAGCCAACCGGCTTCCAAAAGAAGAACTTGTCACTGATCTCGTGCAGCTTCTCGCTTGTCGTCAGGAACTCGCGATACTTGTCGCCCATGCCCGGCTTCTTCGCGTTCAACGAAGCGATCATGTCTGCGGTCTTGTCCTTCAGGTCCAGCACGGAACCGTCTTCGAAGAAGCAGCGCCAAGCCGGATCCAGCCGCTTCATGGGCAGGTAATCATCCAGGTTTCGCCCGGCCTCGCCGAAGATCTTCCGAAGCACCGATGGCTGGATCAGGATCGTTGGCCCCATGTCGAAGCGGAAGCCGTTCTCCCGCAGCACCGCTGCCTTGCCGCCTAGCCAGCTGTTCTTCTCAAAAACCTCTACGTCATAACCGCGGGCGGCCAGTGTCGCCGCCGTCGCCAATCCCCCAAGCCCTGACCCGATCACTGCAATACGCATGCCCAAACTCCCTGTGACGCTTTCCATAAT
>CAXTSF010000158.1:0-7576 GCA_964246865.1 uncultured Terriglobus sp. | reverse complement strand
TTGCACGACAGGGTATGCCATCTCCGCTCTGATGCAGAGGCGATCCATTCTCACAGCAGGTCTGTCACGGCGTGGCCGCCATCTGTCACGCGAGTACAGCGTGGACCCGCTGGAGATGATGTCCGTAGGCGATGCCATGCAGACATCGGTCTATGCGCTGCCGGCGGCGGCGACGCGGCGCGATGCCGTGGAGTGGTTGCAGATGATGACGGCGCGGGGAGCAAGCGCGTGGTCGCACTGGCAGCGCGTCTTCCCCGTGGTCGGCGAGGATGGCCGATTTCTGGGTCTGCTGACGCGGACACAGATGATCGACGTGGCGGAGTCCACGCCTACTGCTGAGACAACCGTTGCGGAGTTGCCACTGCTGGACTACGGTGTGCCGAGTCCGGCGACCCTGCCGGTCAGCGTGACACTACGGTACGCCGCGGACCAGATGGCGACGAGCAAGCTTACCTCTTATCCAGTGGTGGATGGGGAAGGCCGGCTTCGCGGAATCCTGAGTGTGGAGAACCTGCTGAAGGGGCGGGTGCAATCTAACGAGCGGGAAGAGATGCGAAACCGGGTGCTGCGTGTGCGATGGCCGTTCCGGCGGCGCGAGGACCCATCACAGCTCTGAATGGCGGGAGCGCCATCGTCAAAGGTTGCGGGCAGTGATGTTGGTGAAGACGCCTAGCCAGGAACGTTTACGCCGAGCAATGCCGACATCTCATCGTAAAGAAAGCCCTCACCCGGCCGGTAGGGCTGGACCCACCTGCCGTCTACGACGAACTGAGGAATCGCCTTTTTGCCGACGTGACGAAGGAGTTCGTCCGCGGCTCCAGGGGTGCGCTCGATGTCAACGACCTTGTAGGAGATCTTGTGCTTGTCGAGGAAACGCTTGGCCTCGCGGCAGTCGCGGCACCAGTCGGCAGAGTACATGGTGAGGTCCATGGGACGATTGTACTTGCGGCCCAGCAGAGCGTGATTGCCGTGGTGCTTAAAGCCATTACTGTTCGTGATAGCTGCGCATCAGGCCGCCGTCGACGACGAAGGTAGATCCGGTGATGTAGGAAGCCTCGTCACCGGCCAGAAAGGCAGCCAGGTTCGCGACATCCTCGACGGAGCCGAGACGCCCGAGGGGAATGTTGGCGAGAACGGCATCCAGCTTGGTCTTATCCTCGAGCAGGGCTTTGTTGATAGGCGTGACAATGGCTCCGGGAGCGATGTTGTTTACCGTGATATTTCGCGGGCCGAGCTCCACAGCCAGATCACGCATCAGCATGCGTAGACCGCCCTTGGCAGCACAGTAGGTGGCAAAGTGCGGGAAGACCATGTCTTCGTGGACGGAGCTAATGTTGATGACGCGGCCGGGCTGGTGAGCGGCAAAGAGACGACGAACAAAGGCCTGCGTGGTGAAGAAGGCTCCCTTGAGATTAATGTCGAGGATGAAGTCGTACTCCTCCTCGGTGACGTCGACGAAGTCGGATGCCTTCTCGACTCCGGCGTTGTTGATGAGGATATCGGCAGAGCCATAGGTCTGCCAGGTGAAGTCGATGAGCTGGTTGATCTCGGGGAGACGGGCGATGTCGGCGCGGAAGATGGCGCCGGTGCCACCGGCCTGCTCGATCTGTTGCAGGGTTTCTTTCGCGCCAGTGTCGGCACCGATGTAGTCAACGACCACGCGTGCACCGTGGCTGGCGAGACGAACGGCGATACTTTGACCGATACCGGAGCCAGCTCCGGTGACAATGGCAACCTTACCCTGAAGACTGTGTGCGCTCATACCAGCATGGGATGCTTCAAGTGCGCAGACGGCCTGAGTATTCCTGCGTGACAAGACCGAGCCGCTCCAGCCGCGCTGTAATCGCTCCTCTTGAACGCTGATGAGTATGGGCGAGACAGGACGGACTCATTGCTTTAAAACCATCTATTAACCTTCGATCTTCCTCTGCGGTCCAGGGCTGGCCCTGCCGTTCGCGGCTTGTTTTCTTTTCGCGACTTCTTTCCTGCGTTCTCGCTTCGGTGACGAGGGCATACAACGCACGAATGGTCGAGGGTCTATGGAGAATGTGCTCAGGAGGCAGCTTGATATTTGTTTCAGGGTCGCGACCTTGGGCGAGCTTGCGCACTATTTCGTGGTCAGTCATACCTTGAGAAGTTAGGGAAAGCCGAGCAAGCTGCCAATGACACGTACGTGCAATTTGTAGTGATTCAGCGTCTGGCATGAAAAAACGAGCGGAGCATCGAACCGCATTCGTCGGCGAGCAGGCCCGCGGAGACATCGACACGATGAGTCGCTTGCGAGTGATTGAGGACGGAGAGCACAGTGCCGCAGGCACCCGCCTTCGGGTCGTCGGCTGCATAGCTAAGGTGCGCGATGCGGGCGTGGCCGATGGCGCCGGCGCACATGGCGCAGGGTTCCAGCGTAACGTACAGATCGCAGCCGGTGAGCCGGTAGTTGCCGAGGTGGAGCGCGGCGGCACGCATCGCGACGATCTCGGCATGGGCGGTTGGGTCGCTGTCGCGGATGACGCGATTCTGTCCGCGACCGATGATTTCACTGTTGAGGACGACGATCGCGCCGACGGGGACCTCACCATGGGCAGCGGCGTCCTGGGCTTCGGCGATGGCGAGGAGCATGTGTCGAGAGTCAGCCATGGCCACCCAGGAGCCTGGGGGAGCGGAGATCGTTCCGCGTAATGGCATCGCCCGCGGGAGTCACTCCGGCTCCTGTTGCGTCATGCAATGGAGCGCGCCCAGGCCCCAGATGAAATCGCCGCAGTGGATGCCGGTGACACGGTGAGCGGGAAAGAGACCGGCAAGACTGTTGAGGGCGGCGCGATCGTTCGCGTCGTTGAAGGTAGGGACCAGCACCAGACCATTCGCGATATAGAAATTGGCATAGCTGGCGGGAAGGCGCTCACCGTCGAAGACGACGGGAGAGGGCATCGGCAGCTCGACGATGTGGAAGGGCCGGCCATCAAGGGAGCGGGCGGAGCGAAGGCGGTCAAGGTTTTCCGCAAGTGGCAGGTGATTCTCATCGGCGGTATTGGACTCGACGGCGGCGACGATAGTGTCTGCACTGACAAACCGGGCGATGTCGTCGACGTGGCCGTGGGTGTCGTCACCGGCGCAACCGCGGTTGAGCCAGAGAACCTGGTCGATGCCGAGGAAGTCGTGGAAGACGGCTTCCAGATCCTTTCGCGTGAGGCCCGGGTTGCGTTGCTGGACCTCCGAGAGCAGGCACTCCTCGGTGGTGAGGAGCACACCTGCTCCATTCGTGTCGATGGAACCACCCTCAAGCACGACGCGGTGCAGATCTCCGTCCAGCAAGCGTGTGGGCTGGAAGCTTTGCATGCCGCGAAGGCCGGCAACGTGCTGCGGGAGGCGATCATCGTTGTGCCAGTTGGGGTACTTGGCCCAGGCGTTGAAGCGCCAGTCGGTAATGGCGAGTTCGCCCGCTGGATTGCGGACAAAGATGGGACCGGAGTCGCGAAGCCAGACGCGGTCGGTGGGCCAGTGATGGAAGTGGAGCCGAGCCAGGTTCGCACCGGCGCGGCCGAGCATGCGGCGAGCGCGGGTTTCCGCGAGCTCGCTGTTGACAAGGATATTGACCTCTTCCGCGGAGGCCAGGTGGCGAACGATCTCTGTGTAGACCCACGGGATGGGCTGGAAGCGGCCGGGCCAGTCCTCGGCGTTGTGTGGCCACGCAATCCAGGTAGAACGATGCGACTCCCATTCGGCGGGCATGCGGAATCCGAGATCGCGGGGTGTGGGAGTCAATGCCACTAGGAGAGATACCGGCGGGTGATGCCGTCGTAAGCGTCGATACGGCGGTCGCGGAGGAAGGGCCAGTGCTGGCGAGTCGTTTCCACCTCGCGCCAGTCGAGGTCGGCGATGAGGATCTCCTCCTTATCGTGTGAGCCTTGCGCCACAATGCGGCCAAAGGGATCAGCAATGAAAGAGCCACCCCAGAACTCCAGACCATCGGAATCGGGACCGTCGATCTCCTCGCCGTTGTGAACGATGTCGCCATGTTCGAAGCCGACGCGGTTCACAGCGCAGACAAAAACGCCGTTACTGATGGCGTGGGCACGCTGCGTGATCTGCCAGGCCTCGTACTGCGCCGCGCCAGAGTTGGCCTTCTCGCTGGGGTGCCAGCCGATCGCGGTGGGATAGAAGAGGACCTCTGCGCCCTTGAGCGCCGTAATGCGAGCGCCTTCGGGGTACCACTGGTCCCAGCAGACGAGTGTGCCGATCATCCCCACTGAGGTGGCAAGCGATTTGAAGCCAAGATCGCCGGGAGTGAAGTAGAACTTCTCGTAGTAGAGCGGATCGTCCGGGATGTGCATCTTGCGGTAGGTGTCCGCGATTGTGCCGTCGGACTCGAGGGTCACGGCGGTGTTATGGTAGAGGCCGGCGGCGCGTCGCTCGAAGAGAGAAGCGATGATGACCACCTTCTCCTCGCGCGCTACAGCGGCAAGGCGCTCGGTGGAGGGGCCGGGTATGGACTCGGCCAGGTCGAAGAGGACGTGATCCTCGCGCTGACAGAAGTAGGGAGCACGGAAGAGTTCGGGCAGGCAGACGAGCTTTGCCCCCTGCCGCGCAGCCTCACGAACGCGGTCTGCGGCGCGATCGAGGTTGACGGCTGTGTCGACATCGCAGGCCATCTGGATCAATCCAACGCGTGTGGATTTCATGCAAGCACCTCTTCTTCCCGGGTGGCCATCAGGGCGCAGATATCGGCGGCAAGAGCGTCGATGCGGGCGGGATCGCTGTCCCAGGCAAACATGAAGCGCGCTCCGCCGCCAATAAAGGTGTAGAAGCGCCAGCCACGCTGCCGCAATGCCTCAAGCTTGTGTTCCGGTGCGAGCAGGAAGACGGCATTCGCCTCGACGGGGAACATGATCTGCGCGCCCTCGATATTCCGGATGCTGTTGTAGAGATGCTGGGCGCAGCGGTTGGCGTGCTCGGCGTTGCGCTGCCAGGCACCGCTCTCAAGCAGGCCGACCCAGGGCGCGGTAAGGAAGCGCATTTTCGAGGCAAGCTGACCGGCCTGTTTGCAACGGTAGTCGAAGTCGGTGGCGAGGGCACGGTCGAAGAAGAGAATCGCCTCGCCGATGGCCATGCCGTTCTTGGTGCCGCCGAAGCAGAGCACGTCGACGCCGGCCTTCCAGGTAATCTCCGCCGGCGAGCAGCCGAGGCTTGCGACCGCATTGGAGAAGCGGGCGCCATCCATGTGGAGATGAAGGCCGCGGCGGCGGCAGGCCATGGAAAGCCGTTCGACCTCGGCAATGGAGTAGACGCGGCCTGTCTCCGTAGATTGCGTGATCGTGACGGCTCGCGGCTTGGGGAAGTGAATGTCGGACCGGAAGGTGGCGAGAGTCTCGATAGCTTCAGGCGTGAGTTTGCCATCGGGGCTGGGCGCGGTGAGCAGCTTGGAGCCGTTGGAGAAGAACTCCGGAGCGCCGCACTCGTCTGTCTCCACATGCGCCGACTCCGTGCAGATGACCGAGTGGTAGCTCTGGCACATGGATGCAAGCGCCATGGAGTTGGCAGCGGTGCCATTGAAGGCGAAGAAGACGTCGCAGTCCGTCTCAAAGAGCTCGCGAAAGGTGTTGGCGGCGCGCTCTGTCCATGGGTCGTCGCCGTAGGCGGTGCTGTGGCCGTGGTTGGCGGCTTCGGTGGCGGCCCATACCTCCGGGCAGATCCCGGCGTAGTTATCGCTGGCAAACTGCTGCGAACTGTCGTGCGATCGATGACCCATTCTCTTCCTGATGTGCGAGGCAGCCCGAAGTTGCCTGAGTGCCGGAATCAAAGAAGCGAGCGCCGACAGAAGTCAGCGCTCGCACCTATGCCGTCTGGAAATCTCTACTTCTCTTCATCGTCGAAGATGAGGATGGCGGCGGCGATGGTCGTGGTCCAGCGGCCGTTCTTGTCTCCGACGGCGGATTGAGTGACATTGGCAGTGCGAACGATTTTGTTGGAGATGCGGTAGATCTCCTTCTTTTCGTCCCAGCTGGTATCCGGATCGAAATCAACATCGAGGGTGGTGGCGAGCATCTCCGCGGCGAGTTCTTCGGCATAATCGCCGGCCTGGTCTTCGGTCTCACCAAAGCTGTGGTGCTCGGAAAGGTAGCCGTAGGTATTGCGGTCAGTGGGGATGGCAACGCCGATGGAAGAGACGACGAGACGGTGCGCCTCTCGCGTGCTGTTCTCTGCGACCACAGCGAAGACGACCTCGCCCGGATTCAGGTACTTCAAACCCTCTTTGCGGGTGATCATCTTGCACTGCGGCGGAAAAATGGACGAGACGCGTACGAGATTCTGCGCGGCGATACCTGCATCACGCAGCGCCATCTCAAACGATGTCAACCGCTCCTTATGTTTGCCCACGCCTTTGGTAAAAAACAGGCGCTTGGGAACCATGTTCATGCCCAACGTTGAGGTCCTCCGAGGATGGTGTGCGCAGGGTGGAGTCGCTGGAAGGCTGCCTGCAGATCAGAAGGGATGGCGGCTGGTGTGAGGGCTTGGCAGCCGGGCTCGCAGCCTAGGACACGGCTCCACACCGGGAGCCCGCACACTCAGTATCACACGTGCAGAGAGCCGGAAGAGGTATCCGCCTTTGTGAAAAGTGAGTGTCTGACTTCGCAGGATTCTGCAGGATCGGCACGCCGTCCGTTTGCGAATCTTCTGTTATTTTTACTCTACTAGGGCTCCTGCGGCAGTAGCTTGCGCGCCGCCGTTGTGGCCATCCTTCAACCGAGTCTCTCTTCGTCCGATCCCTGAAAAGGAGCTGCATGGCTGGGAACTATCGCGATTTCTTGGAACTGTCCTATGAGGAGCTGGAGGAACTGAACCTCCAGGCGAAACAGCAGCGCAAAGACCGCGTCGAGACCGGCAAGCTGCAGGAGCAGCGGCTCAAGTACCTAACGGACACCAGGGGGATCAAAGCGGTTACGGTGCTGTTCAGCGATCTCGAGGGCCGGCTGCACATGCTGGACTATGACAAGAAATTTCTGATCGGGTCGTACGACAATCTCACCTTTGACGGCTCGTCCATCCGCGGATTTACGGCGCAGCGGGAGAGCGATCTGCGGCTCGGCATTGATTGGAGCGCGTTCTACTGGGCACCGGCGGATGTTTTCGGCGCAGGCAAGGTGCTGGTCTTCGGGGAGGTCATCGATAAGAACGGCAGTCACTATGCAGCCGATTTGCGTGGTGCCCTGAAGGCGTACGCTCAGCAGCAGTTTGCCGAGAAGGGCTACACGCTCAATGCCGCAAATGAGATTGAGGGTTTCCTTTTTGAAGGAACCAACGCCGAGGCGAACTTCCCCAAGACAGGCGTTTTTGAGTACGTGGACCAGGGCGGCTACTATCACTCGCTGCCGGGGGATCCGCTGCGGGAGTTCATCGATACCACTGCGGAGGTGCAGCGGGCGATGGGTTTTGAGAATGAGAAGGATCATCCGGAAGTGGCACCTTCGCAATTTGAAATCAACTACACCTATGGCGAGGTGGTGGCGGCAGCGGACCAGATCCAGATGTATAAGCTGATCTGCCGGCAGGTCGCGACGCAGATGGGCATGACGTCGTC
>CAXTSF010000157.1:0-7607 GCA_964246865.1 uncultured Terriglobus sp. | reverse complement strand
GTACTGAATCACCTGGAGGAACTGGACGAGATTGAGCTCACCGAAGTGCGGCTGGCTGAACTGCGTGCGGGTCGTAGCTCCACGATCGCACTGGAGGACATGATGCGAGAGCATGGCACGCTGGACGGTTGAGATCGACATCGCTGCCAAGCGTGAGTTGGAGTCGCTGGACACGGCAGTCCGCCGGCGTATCGAACGCTTCTTGTATGAACGAATTTCGCAGTTGGCCGACCCACGAAGCATCGGACAATCCTTGCGCGGTCCGCGTTT
Organism: uncultured Terriglobus sp.; assembly: GCA_964246865.1. Lineage (GTDB taxonomy): Bacteria > Acidobacteriota > Terriglobia > Terriglobales > Acidobacteriaceae > Terriglobus. The sequence continues at coordinate 7,337 of CAXTSF010000157.1, read as the reverse complement.
TGGGGAGCTCTGGAGATACCGGTTCGGCGACTGGCGCGTCCTTTGCAAAATCGAAGATGAGCAGCTGATTGTTCTGGCCCTTCGCGTCGGACATCGCCGCGAGGTTTACGACCGCTGAACACATGGAACACAGACCGACGCTCTCTGCTGTTGCTCATCTCTGTGTTCGTTATCGTGCTGGACCGTATCAGCAAACTTGCCGTCGTGGCGAAGGTTCCTCTCGGAGACGCGATCACGGTTATCCCGGGGATCTTTCGCATCACGCATGTGCGCAACACCGGCGCGGCATTTTCCATGTTTGCGGAGACGGCCTCACCGGCGCTGGTGCGCTGGGGTCTGGTGCTGTTCTCGCTGGTAGCCGGAGGCATCGTCGCCGGGCTGCTGTGGCGCTGGGGCCGGCGCTTCTCCGCGGCCTCCGTCGGGCTGGCGCTCATCCTGGGCGGAGCCGTCGGGAATCTTTATGACCGCATCGTTCTGCGCTATGTGACGGATTTCCTCGAGGTGCATATCGTGCACTATCACTGGCCGGACTTCAATGTGGCAGACAGTGCGATCTCCGTTGGGGCAGTGTTGCTGCTGATCGATGTGTTGTTTGCCAGAAACGGGCCGTCTGAGCCGGGGGAGGGCGTCCATGGCCGTTGAGTGGATGGAGCAAGCGAGTGAACCGGTTAGCGAACCGGCAGGTCAGCAGGCCGGCGGCAAAGCAGACCGTAGTGGCGGTGTGTCGGCCAACGATTTCATCGTCATCCGGGGTGCGCGGACGCACAACCTGAAGGGCATTGACGTTGACATTCCGCATAACGCGATGACTGTGGTGAGCGGGGTGTCAGGCTCGGGCAAGAGCTCTCTGGCGTTTGACACTGTGTATGCGGAGGGGCAGCGGCGGTATGTCGAATCGCTCTCGGCCTATGCACGGCAGTTCCTGGAGCGCATCGAGAAGCCGGATGTCGACTTCATGGACGGCCTAGCACCGGCAATCGCGATCAAGCAGAAAAACCAGACGCGCAATCCCCGTTCCACGGTCGCAACCGCGACGGAGATATACGACTACATGCGTTTGCTCTTTGCACGGTGCGGCACGGTGACATGCCTGCACTGTGGCGGCGTGGTGAAGCGCGACACCGTGGATGAGATTGCCGCGAGCGTGTTGGCACTCGGCGAGGATGCGCGGCTGTACGCGCTGTTTCCCATTCAGCGGCGCGATGTGGTGCTGGAGCCGATGCAGGAGTTCGCGCCGCCGCTGGAACCCGTGGTGGTGAAAGCCGCTGCCACGAAGAAGGTGAAGAAAGTCACAAAGGGGAAGGTGACGGAGGCAGCTCCGCTGCCCGTCGTTGACGTCTCCGAGGTGCTGAAGGAGCGGCTGGGCGAGCTGCGCCGGCGCGGGTATAACCGCCTCTTTCAGAACGGCGGGGTCGTGGAGTTCTCGACGCCGGAGTCACTGCTGGAGCTCGATTTTGCGCAGCCGATCTCTATTCTGGTGGACCGGCTGAGCGTGAGTGCGGAGGTGCGGGCGCGCATTGTGGACGCGATCGAGACGGGCTATCGCGAGAGCGGAGAGGTCGTGTTCCTGACCGCACCGCGCGATGGGAGCGATCCCCAGCGGCTGCGCTTCTCCGCCGCGTTTGAATGCACAACCTGCCATCGGGCGTACCGCGAGCCGGAGCCGCGGCTGTTCAGTTTCAACAATCCTTTCGGTGCCTGCCCGCGCTGCCAGGGTTTCGGCAACACGATCGATTTCGATCCGAAGCTGATCATTCCCGACGAGAGCCGGTCGCTTGACGATGGTGCGATTGCGCCTTGGACCACACCCAAATACCGGGCACACCATGGAGAGATGAAGCGCTTTGCACAGGCGAACGGTATCCCGCTCAGGACGCCGTGGTATGACCTAAAGCCGGCGGAGCAGGAGATGATTCAAAACGGTGGAGCGGGCTTTTCCGGGATCCGCGGCTTCTTTCGCGAGCTCGACACCAAGAAGTACAAGCTGCATGTGCGCGTCTTTCTGTCGAAGTACCGCGGGTATGCGCCGTGTCCGGATTGCCGCGGGCAGCGGCTGCGCGCCGAGGCCCGGTCTGTCCTTCTGATGGGCCGCAACATCTGCGAGGTGAGCGGCCTAACGATTACGGCCGCTCGCGAGTTCTTTGACGGACTGACGCTGTCCCCGGCGCAGATGGAGATTGCAGGCAAGATTCTGGAGGAGGTGCGGCAGCGCATTGGCTTTCTGGAGCAGGTAGGGCTTGAGTACCTGACGCTGGACCGGCTGAGCTCGACACTGAGTGGCGGTGAGTCGCAGCGGATCCAGCTTGCGTCTTCGCTTGGCTCGCGGCTGGTCGGTGCGCTTTACGTGCTGGATGAGCCGTCGATCGGGCTGCACTCGCGCGATACGGCGAAGCTGGTGCGCATTCTGCACGACCTGCGCGATCTGGGAAATACAATTTTGGTGGTGGAGCACGATCCGGATGTGATCACTTCGGCCGATTACCTGCTCGACCTTGGTCCTGGTGCGGGCGAGCTCGGAGGAAAGCTACTGGCGAGCGGTACGGTGGATGAGGTGACGGCGGATCCCGACTCGATTACGGGCCGCTACCTCTCCGGCCGGACGACGATCCCTGTGCCGCGCGAGCGCCGCGAGCCGACTCGAGAGCTGCTGAAGCTGAAAGGGGCGCGGCTGCACAACCTGCGTGGCGTGGATATGGAGATTCCTCTGGGCATGCTGGTGTGCGTGACGGGCGTATCCGGCTCGGGCAAGTCGACGCTGGTGCACCAGGTGCTCTACCGGGGGCTGCAGTTCGCGCTGGGTGCCGAGGGTGCGACGAGCGATGCGGCGAAGCTCTACCGCGAGCTGGAGGGGAGCCACTTACTGCGAGAGGTGGTGCTGGTGGATCAGTCGCCGATCGGCCGTACGCCAAGGTCCAACCCGGTCACCTACATCAAGGCCTTCGATGCCATGCGCGAGCTGTTTGCGGCGCAGCCGGACGCGCGGCGGAAAAACTACACGGCCGGCAGCTTCAGCTTCAACGTGCCCGGAGGCCGCTGCGATACCTGTGAGGGTGACGGCACGGTGACTGTCGAGATGCAGTTTCTTGCGGACATCGAACTCCCCTGCGAGGATTGCGGCGGCACGCGCTACAAGCCCGGCATTCTTGAAGTCAAATACAAGAACAGGAACATTCACGAGGTCCTCGGCCTGACGGTAAAGGATGCGCTGCACTACTTTGCAGGGCACCCAAAGATCGTGGACCGGCTGCAGGTGTTGGATGAGGTGGGCCTTGGGTATGTGCGGCTTGGGCAGTCCGCGACGACCCTGAGCGGCGGAGAGGCGCAGCGCGTGAAACTTGCCACGCATCTGGCAAACATCCGCGGGAGCTCACGAGGCGATACCCGGCGTGCCGCAAGCCGCGTGCTTTACATCCTGGATGAGCCAACGACAGGCCTGCACTTCGATGATGTCGCCAAGCTGCTGCAAGCCTTTCGGAAGCTGATCGACGGCGGCGGATCGCTGCTGGTCATCGAGCACAACATGGACGTCATCAAGTCGGCAGACTGGGTGATCGATGTCGGTCCGGAGGGTGGCGCGGCCGGTGGACGGATCGTTGCCGAGGGCACGCCGGAAGAGATCGCGCGTGTGCCCGAATCCTATACCGGGCAGTGGCTGGCACCTGTGTTGCGCCAGGCGGAGGCGCCTCGGTCGTGAAACGGGGCTGGCTGCTGGCGGTGATGCTGTCACTCGCATTAGCCCTGCATGCGCAGATGGAACTCCCGCCCGGGACACGTCCGGCCGATGAAGGACCATCGCAACCGAAGGCAACCGATGTGTCTGAGCTTGCCTCGGCAGAGGCTCTCCTCAAGCAGAAGCAATGGCCTGCCGCGGCAACGGCGCTGGAGGTGTTGCTGGCGCGCTCGCCGAAGAACTCCCGGGCCTGGTTCGACCTGGGGTACGCGCGTGAGATGAGCGGCGACGATACCGATGCTGAGAAGGCGTATCGCTCCGGCGCGGAGACGGCAGAGCCGGGCGACCTCCGCAGCGCCGTGGCACTCGGGCTGGTGCTGGCGAGAAAAGGCGACCGTGCCGGCGCGGAGCAGGCCTTGACCACCGCTGCGGCGGCGGAGAACGCGGAGCCGGAGCTGCGCGCGCGGGCTTACCGGGCCATGGGACGGCTGGCCATGCCCGCAGAGCCTGAGAAGGCGAGAACGGATATGCTGGCCGCCCTGAAGCTGTCGCCGGAGACGGCCGAGGATGTGCTGCTGACGGCGGAGATCGCCGGCGCCATGGGAGATGCCGATGCAGCCCTCAGTGCCTATGGACGGGCGTTTCAGATGTCCCCGGGATCCATGGAGGCGGCCGCAAAATACGGGCGAGCGCTGATGCGCAAGGGTGACTTCGTCAGATCGGAAGAGGTTCTGAGCGGGGCGGCAGAGGCGCATCCAGAGGCTCCGGGTGTGCTGGCCGAGCTTGCAGCCGTGCTGCTGAAGCAGAAGAAACTGCGTGCGGCACAGCCGGTGCTCGTTAAGCTGCACGCGGCGGACGGGGCAAATCTGGCGGTAACGCGTTTGCTGGCGCACACCTGCGCGGCGCAGGAGAGCTGGGCCGCGGCAAACCCGATCTATGCGGAGCTGCTGCACGCGACGCCGGAGGATCCTGTGCTGCTGTCGGACTGGGGAGACGCGCTGATCCGGCAACAGAGATTCACGGAGGCAGAGGTTACGCTTAAGCTGGCGGTAAGCCTGGAAAGCCGCTTTCCTGCAAGACAGGCGTTTGCCGAAGCTGCCGGCGCACTGGCTTTTGCGGCGGAGAACAACGGCGATCCGGAGACGGTGTTGCGGGCGGGCGAGCTGCGGAACAGCATTTTGGAGCCGGATGCGCGCACCGCTTTTCTGCTGGCATCGGCGCATGATACGCTACACCACACGCGAAAAGCTGAGGAGCTGTACCGTCAATTCCTCGACCTCGCTCATGGTTCGTTTCCGGATGAGGAATGGCATGCGCAGCAGCGCATCGCCGGGCTTCATCAAGCAAAGTAAGCCCCCGTAGAACGGGAGGTGTGCTATGCGCAGTTCTGGTGTGATTCGCGGATGGTTTGTCGCAGCGGTTGTTGCAGGGACTCTTTCAGGAACGACAGTATTCGCCGCAGGCCTGGGATTGCCAGGCATCGGCTTGGCGGCACTTGCGCCGGCAGGTATGCCGGTTGATGTGCATTCCCTGGACGATCTGGAGGCGCGGGCACTTCAGGCAGGGCCTCGGGAACAGGCGGCCATGTACGCCGATCTGGCAGACAGGATGACCCTTCTTGTGAGTCAGCAGATCTCCGCTGGCGAAACGGAGGCAGCGGAGCAAACGCTGTTGCGCTTGGAGTCCTGCACAGACAAGTTGAAAGGCGGTCTGCTGGCGAACAGCAAGGGGCTGAAGAAAGCGGAGCTGATGCTGCACACCACGCAGCGCCGTTTGCAGGATCTGGCGCGTGTGAGTTCTTCGGATCTGCGGCCCCGGGTCCAGTCGGCGATGAAGCGGCTCGACTCCGTTCAGACGGCACTGCTCGGCATGATTTTCGAGAAGTAGCAGCGATGGACGTCCGGCGACAGCTTACCGTATGTGCGCTTGCCTGTGCACTTGGGCCAGCGGTGTTGCTTGGGCAAAGACCGCTTGTCGCCCTTTCCGAGGGCGAGGTGGAGGAGATTCGCGAGGCGGCGATCGAGCCTGCGCACCGGATCGGCATCTATCAGCAGATCGTGGACAAGCGAATCAGCCGCATCCAGGATGTGCTTGTAAATCAGCGGGCACAGGGCCGCGCCGAGGACATTCACCAGGCCATGGAGGATACGGCTGGGCTGGTGAACGAGATCGAGGACAATCTCTCCGACTACGACAAGACACATCGTGACGTGCGGAAGGCGTTGCCAAAGCTGCAGGACGCCGTTGTTCGCTGGGAGTCTGTGCTGAAGCAGCCGCCGGAGAACGACGCTTATACTCTCACGCGCAAGCTGGCACTGGAGGCGGTGGCGGACCTCCGTAATGAGACAAAGGAGATGCTGGAGTCGCAGAAGCGGTATTTCAAAGAGCATCCGCCGCAGAAGGACGATCCACCGGAACGGGAGACGGGCCGTTGAAGGGTCCGAGCACTTGTACGGGTAAAGGTTTGGATCAGCTCCGGTGCCATGTGGGCGCAGTGGCTTCTTAGTACACTGCGTACAGTGTCTGTGTCCCCTGCCCTGCTTTCTGCCTTTGAGTTGGCGTACCGTTCGCTTCGTCCACGCGCGCCGATGCCGCTCTTCGATATACGCTTTCGCCGCTTCGTTTCCCTCAACACGACCATCCGGTTGCGGGAAGGCAAGTTGCTCGTGCGCCTGTCCGATTTACTGGAAGCAGCACCGCCCTCGGTTCACGACGCGATCGCCCATATCCTGCTGGCGAAGCTGTACAAGAAGCCGATTGAGCGATCGCACGCGGACCGGTACCGGCGATACACCTCATCCGACGCGGTGAGCCGTCAGGCAGAGCAGACGCGGCAGACACGCGGGCGCAAGCAGATTCATACGGCGCAGGGCCACCGGTTTGACCTGGACGAGGTCTTTGAGTCGGTGAATCGAAGGTTCTTCCATGGACTGCTGGGCCGGCCGGTGTTGACCTGGAGCGCCCACAGCGCGCGACGGCTGCTGGGGCACTACGATCCGGCGCACAACACAATTGTGGTGAGCCGGATCTTCGACCGGCCGGACGTTCCTCGATACGCGATCGAGTATCTGATGTACCACGAGATGCTGCATCTCAAGCACCCGGTCCGCGTGCGTGGAGGCCGCCGATGCGTGCACTCGCGAGAGTTTCAGGCTGAGGAGCGTCTCTTCCCCGAACTGGATGAGGCAAAGGCCTTCCTGAAACGGCTGTAGAAGAGACCTTCGCGTGGAAGCGTCGCCCGCTTTGTGTGCAGCTGCTCTAGAAGATCTTGCGAATGCCTTTGCCGGTTCCCTTGACGATCTTGCCAGTTCCTTTCGCCGTGCCGACGCCGACGTTTTTGCCTGCCGACCCGGCACCCTTGCCGACATCGACGGCGCCATCGACCGGGTGCAGTGTGACGACATCTGCGGCACCTTTGCCCGCGCCCGAGGCCAGGTTGCCGGCACCCTTGCCCGCGCCTTTGCCGATGTCGCCGGAACCGCTGCCGATGTCACCGCCGGCGCTGCGCCCGTGCTTCTTATCGGCCTGTGCGGGCGCTTGTGCGGCGTTACCGGATGGAGTCTGGCCGTAGTGGATCGAGGCCGGCGCGGCGAGGACGAGCAACATCATCCCATGCACAATCTTCATGTGTAACCCCCACTTGCATTGGACGCTCCAACGGGGAAGA
>CAXTSF010000156.1:4554-7629 GCA_964246865.1 uncultured Terriglobus sp. | reverse complement strand
CAATAAGATGTGCGACGATGCCGTAGACCTCGGCACTCCGTGCTTTTAAGAGCATGTTCGTGTTTTGACTTAGGACAGGGTAATGTGACGCGAGAGGGCAGTGTAGATGGAGGCGTGTGGCCTGCGGTATTCCCCGAATGCGGTAGAGGGACGACTAAGAGGGACGGTGCGTGCGCTTGCGGCGGCGGCGCTTTGCGGGTGCCTTCTTTGCCCATGGGTCGTTTCTGCAGAAGCAACCGGGAAAGAGACACGGTCAGCTGTGGCGGACGGTGCCGATGTGCAGGCGGCCTGGGTTCTGCTGGAGGACAGTGCAAGTGCCGGGAGGAAGCCAGCCCAGCGTCTGCCTGCCATTGCGGCGCTGGCACTGCTGGGTGGCGTGCCACGCGCAGAGAAGATGATGGAGAAGGCACTGCTCGACGGCAACCTGGATGTGCGGCTGGCCGCCGTGGTTGCGGCCGGCGAGATGGCACGTGCCGGTGGTCCGCGCGACGGCATGATTGTGCACTTGCGCAATCTGCTGAACGATACCGAGCCGGCGGTGGCATTCACGGCCGCGAACGCTCTCTGGAAGATGGGAGATGTTTCCGGTGAAGACATTCTGGTTGCAGTTGCGGAGGGCGAACGCTCCGCCACCGACGGCCTATGGAAGAGCACGCGGCACAACGCAAGCCGGGAGCTGCACGATCCGGAGTCGCTGGCGAAGATCGGTGCCATGCAGGGTATCTCCATGCTGGTACCGCCGTTAGGCATGGGCATGGGCGCGTACCAGTACCTGCGGGGTAACAGCGGCGGAACCAATCCGCGCGTGACGGCGGTGACGGAGCTTGGAAAAGAAAAGAACGATGCCGTCCGGGGTGTGCTGATTGGCGCGACCAAGGACAAGGACGCGGGCGTACGCCTGGCCGCGGCAGAAGCGCTGGCCCAATATCGTGGCGCGGAGGTGCGGAGTGCGCTGGAGACGATGCTGACGGATGGCAAGGAGAATGTGCGGCTGACGGCAAATGCAGCGTTTCTGCGGGTGGCGCTTGCGCCCGCGGAGATGGGCAAGGCACCGGTCGTTCGGAGAGGTTCGCATTGACACCGGTCACGCGGTGCCGGCGCATGCTCACGCCGCGAAAAGAATTGCATTCGCGGAACCTGTAAGGATGTTGCTGTGACAAGTTTTTTCGAGCTGTTCAAGATCGGGATCGGTCCATCGAGTTCACACACAGTAGGACCGATGCGAGCCGCGCTTGCGTTTGTTCGTGGGCTGGAACAGAGCGGGCTCCTAGAGCGATGCCGGCGCGTCGAGGTGAACCTGTATGGGTCGCTTGCCTTGACGGGCATCGGCCACGGCACAGATCGAGCGGTTCTGCTTGGGCTGAGCGGAGAGGAGCCGGCCACCGTGGAGCTGGAGAGCACCGCGATCATTCTGACAGAGGTGCATGAGGGTAGGTTGCTGCTCGGCGGACGGCGGAGGGTGCCGTTTTCCCGAACGCAGGATTTGCTGCTGCACACGGCTCAGATGTATCCCGATGCCGATACACCAACACACCCGAATGGGATGCGGTTCCGCGCATTGTTTGAAGCGGGCGAGCCGGTGCGCGAGGAGGTCTTTTATTCCATCGGCGGTGGATTTATCGCAACCGAGAAGGAGTGGGAGACGCGGCTTACCGGCACGGCGGAGAGGACGCGGCCAGTGCCCTTCCCGTTTCGCAGCGCGTCGGAGTTGTTGCGCGTGGCGGAGCAACACGGGCTGACGATCGCCGAGGTCGTTCTTCACAATGAAGCTGCAATGCGGAAGTCTGCAATGCGGCAGGAATCGCTCGTCGTTGCCGATGCGCTGGCGGAGCACCGCGCGGTGCAGGAGGGCGTGCTAGCGGTGTGGAAGGCGATGCTGGACTCGATGGAGCGCGGCATGACGACGGAGGGCATTCTGCCGGGTGGGCTGCAGGTGCGGCGTCGCGCACCGAGGCTGACGGAACGCATTCGCACGAAGGGTTCCGCGGACCCGCTTGCGCCGCTGGATTGGGTGACGATCTTCGCGATCGCCGTGAACGAGGAGAACGCGGCCGGCGGGCGCGTAGTGACGGCACCCACGAACGGCGCGGCAGGTGTGGTGCCGGCTGTGGCGCGCTACTACCGTGACTTTGTCAGCGGTGCGGATGAGGACGGGTTGCTGCGGTACTTCCTGACGGCCGCCGCGATCGGCATGCTGTACAAGGAGAACGCATCGATCTCCGGCGCGGAGGTCGGTTGCCAGGGTGAAGTTGGCGTGGCGTGCAGCATGGCCGCGGGCGGACTGGCCGCAGCGCTCCGCGGCTCAAATGCGCAGGTGGAGCATGCGGCGGAGATTGCGATGGAGCACAATCTCGGCATGACGTGCGACCCCATTGGAGGCCTGGTGCAGATACCGTGCATCGAGCGAAATGCCGTGGGCGCGGTGAAGGCGGTGAACGCGACACGCATGGCGATGAATGAACTGGACGAGCACAAGGTATCGCTCGATCAGGTGATTCGCACGATGTATCTGACGGGAATGGACATGCAATCGCGCTACAAGGAGACATCGCTCGCGGGACTCGCGCTGAATGTGATCGAGTGCTGAGCGTGTGATCGCGAGAAGCTCTCAGGATCCACCGATGCGCCTGCACTTTTCTATTGACACCTCATGCACAGACTTCTATACATTTCGTTAGCTGCTCTACGCAGGCAGCGTGCAGTCTTCTCACTCAGGGAGAGTAGACGACGGCAAGAAGAGCGGAGCGATGGCAAAGGTCGCAACGCAGCAAAGCAGATCTCACGACAGTGAGGATACGAGAGGGGAGCGCGAGGCAAACGCGCTCCCTTTCTGTTTGTGTGCCCGTCTCTGTTGGACGCAGACCTGGCGCGGTCTCCGGCTCTCACCGCGTGCGCGACGGCAATCTAAAATCCAGAGATGACACGCAGACGCTGGATCGCCGATACCTGGGATGAGGCGCGCACGACGGCGGCACTGGTGGGCGAACCGGCAGCACATCTTGCGCGCGTTTTGCGGGCGCAGCCGGGACAGATTTTCGACGTGGTCGCAGGTGGGTTTCTGCACCGTGCGGAGGT
>CAXTSF010000156.1:0-4544 GCA_964246865.1 uncultured Terriglobus sp. | reverse complement strand
GGCGTGCCGCCGAGGATGAAGTGGTGTTCACGCTGCATGAGGAGCGTGAGGCGGAAGCGGCGCTGCCGGTGCACCTGCTGATGGCGGTGTACAAATTCGACCACTTGGAATGGGGGATCGAGAAGGCGACGGAGCTCGGCGTGGCTCGGATCACGCCGGTGCTGGCACGCCGCACGGAGAAGCATCTGGCGATGGCGGCAGCCAAGCGCGTCGAGCGTTGGAGGCGCATTGCGCGGGAGGCTTCGCAACAGTCGCGGCGAAGTGACGTGCCGGAGATCGGCGATCCTCTGGCTCTCGCGGAGGCTTTGGCGAAGGGCGCAGAGCCGGTGCGGCTGCTGCTGGCGGAGACCGAGGAGGAGAATAGCCTCGTTGCCGCATTGCGGTCCGCGGGCCGGCGCGGCAGTCTGGCGCTTGCAATCGGGCCGGAAGGCGGATGGGCCCCTGACGAGATGCGTGCCTTTGCGGAGAGCGGCTGGCAGCCTGTATCGCTGGGGCCGCGTATCCTGCGCGCGGAGACAGCGGCGATTGCCGCATTGAGCATCGCTTCCGCGCTGTTGCAGTTCTCCGATGACAGCCCGTAGCCTTCCGGGCAGGATGGAAGGCCGGCGCAGCTGCAGCAGAGCAACGTTTGGTGTTGCAGAGTGGATAGCGCCGAAGAAGAAGAGCTCTGCCATCGACTGGGCAGAGCTCTTGTCTTTGCGAGGTTGCGGATCGTGCCGCAGGCGAGTCGATAGAGATCTAGCTGAAGATCTCCTTCACGCGATCCATGATGCCGGAGCTGTGCGGGGTGTTCTCCTTCTCCATGGTGTCGCCCAGCTGCCTGAGCAGATCTTTCTGGTGCTTGCTGAGCTTTGTCGGCGTCTGTACGCGCACGGCAACGACAAGGTCGCCCTTGCCGTGCTCGTTCAGGTGCGGCACTCCCTTGCCCTTCAGTTTGAATTCCCTGCCGCTCTGCGTTCCCTCGGGAATCTTGAGAACAGCCGGGCCTTCCAGGGTCTCGATCTCAAGCTCATCCCCGAGCGCCGCCTGGGCAAAGGAGACGGGTACGGTGCAGAGCAGGTCGTCGCCTTCACGTTCGAAGAACTTGTGCGGCTTGACGGCGAGCACGACGTAGAGATCGCCGGCCGGGCCGCCGGATTTACCGGACTCGCCCTCGCCGCCATAACGAATGCGGGTGCCGTCTTCGACGCCGGCGGGCACCTTGACCAGGATGGCGTGTTCGCGCTGGACGCGTGATTCGCCACGGCAGGTGGGGCAAGGGTCGGCGATGACGGTACCGCTGCCCTCGCACTTGGGGCAGGTTCGCGCGACGGAAAAGAAGCCCTGCTGATAACGGACCTGGCCGGCACCACGGCACTGCTGGCAGGTGGCAGCCGGTTTGCCACTCGCGGTGCCATTTCCCTTGCAGTCTGTGCAGGTTTCGAGGCGGCGAACCTTGATCTCCTGCTCCTTGCCGAACACAGCCTCTTCAAACTCAAGCGGAAGATCGAAGCGCAGATCACGGCCGCGCTGTGCACGCGACTGACGCCCGCGGCCGCCGCCACCCATGTTGAACATCTCACCGAAGATGTCGCCAAAGATATCGCCGAGGTCCTGCGGGTCTCCAGTGAATCCACCGGGAAAGCCGCCGCCATTGCCATTGCTACCGGGACCACCAAAGGCAGCATGGCCGTAGCGATCGTACGCGGCGCGCTTCTGTGGGTCGCTCAGGACGGCGTAGGCCTCCGAACATTCCTTGAAGCGCTCTTCGGCAGTCTTGTCACCCGGGTTGCGATCCGGGTGAAACTGCATCGCGAGTTTGCGGTAGGCAGTCTTGATCTCAGCGTCGGGCGCTTCCCGCGTAACCGACAGTGTCTCGTAGTAATCCGTTTTTACGCCCGCTCCAGCCAAGGCACTCTCCAGTGTTCGGACACGGCGTTATGCCGGTCTCTTCCGTGTTTCAGGCTTCGTGTTGTGCCGCGTTGTGAGCAACGGTGACCAGCGCCGGCCGAAGCAGCCGCTCGCGGATGCGATAGCCGCGGCGAACCTCTTCCAGCACCTGTTCATCCGGATGCTCGGCGGTTTCGACACGACTCAGGGCCTCATGCATATGCGGGTTGAAGGCGGCACCGACGGTTTCCACGGCGACAACGCCCAGCGACTTCATAGCCTCTTCCATCTGCTTGGCGACCAGTTCCACACCGGAGCGGAACTGCTCCGGGGAGGCCTGGGCCTTGAGAGCCAGGTGGAAGTTGTCCAGTGCAGGGAGAAAGGCTTCGACAGCATTCCCTACGGCATACTCGCGGAACTCGGCGCGCTCTTTTGCTTCGCGCTTGCGGGCGTTCTCGAACTCCGCCTGCAGGCGGGCCAGCCGGTCGATCAGCTGATCGCGCTCGGCCTTCACGCTGTCGTACTCCTTCTGCGTCACGAGGCCGGTGGTGCTTTCGCCCGTAGCGGTCGCGACCTCATCGGCCTCGGCGGCTGAAAACATCTCCGCGTCCGTCGCGGGATCAAGCGTTTCATTTGTGTCGGTCATTCCCATCCACCTTCTGTATCGGTCTTTCATGTACGTCGATCCTATGGTCGGCGGCCCGCTAGGCGGGTCCGCCTCCCTGCTGCATGTGCGTGAACAGCTGCGCCACGTAGTGTACGGCGTTGATGGTGTTCTGATAGTGCATGCGCTGCAGGCCTATGACGCCGACGGTGCCACGATGCGCGCCATCAAGAAGAGCCGGTGCGGCAACCAGAACCAGGCCGTGCATCTCCGGTGCCTGCGTTTCCAGATCAAAGATCACGCGCACGGTGCCAGGCTCGATGCTGACGTAAGCATTCAAGAGGGCGACAAGACGCTCCTTGGCCTCGAGGGCGATAAGCATGTCGCGGAGACGCACACGGTCGTTGTCGCCGCCGATCAGATTGGCGACGCCTTCCACATAGACGGTCTGTGTGCCTTCGGCGGGAAGGGTGCGGCTCCAGAGATCCTCGGCGGCCTGCACCATCTGCTGGTATTGGCTGCGTTCCTGCTCGGCCCGGTGCGCGAGCTCGGAGCGGACAAGGTCGATACTCCAGCCGCGGAAGTTGTCGTTCAGGTAACGCGCCGCGGCTTCGAGCTCCGGTGTGGAAAGATCATGCGAAAGTGGCAGAACGCGATCGCGGACGACACCGGAACGTGTGACGACGACGGCGAGGACCTTACGTTGGGCCAGCCGTTGGAAGTGCACGTGCTCCAAGAGATCGTAACCATGCGCGCCGGCCAGAGCGACGCCTACACCGCTGGAGAGGGATGCAAGCACACGCGAGGTGCGCTCCAGAAAGGCCTCGGTCCCGGCGACGCCCGCAAGTTGGGAGTCGATGCAGGAGCGCGACTGCTCGGAAAGGTGCGCAGTGGCGAGGCGGTCTTCGCCACGCAGCTGCTCGACATGGAGCCGGAAGGCTTTGGCGGTCGGGACGCGCCCGGCTGAGGTGTGCGGCTGGTCAAGGTAGCCCGCCTCCGACAGGTCGACCATCGCATTCCGCACCGTGGCGGAGCTGATGCCGAGTCGGAGCGCTATGGGCTGGGAGGCGACCGGTTCTCCATGCAGGAGATAGAGCTCCACGATGGCGGCAAGGATGTCTCCTTGCCGCGCGCTCAGATTCCCTGCTGGACTTGCATCAAACCGCATACTCCTAGTTTATCTTTCCCGATGGATTTCGCCGAACAGGAATACCCCGCTCCTGTGCCGATCTGGATCTGCGGAAGCGTTCAAAGGATTTCGAAGACATTTTCCTCTTTGCTGCCGAGCTCCTCGGCGCGTTCCGCCACGGTCCGTGCGAGGGCAAAGAAGGCCGCGGCGCGCGGGTCCTCCGCGCCGGCCAGGGCTGCGGGCAGGCCGCGATCGCCATTCTCACGGATGGCCGGATCCAGATTGATGGAACCAAGGAAGGGCAGATTGTATTGGCGGGCGGTGCGCTCGGTGCCACCCGCGCCGAAGACATCGATGACCTCACCGGAAGGCAGCTGCATGCTCGACATGTTCTCGACCATGCCGAGCACCTCCACGTTGACCTGATGAAACATCTCGAGCGCCTTCCGGGCGTCCTGCAGAGCGACACCGGAACCGGTGGAGACGACAATCGCGCCGGTGAGCGGCACGGTCTGGACGAGAGAGATCACGACATCCCCGGTACCGGGAGGGAGATCGACGATGAGGTAATCAAGCTGGCCCCACTGCACCTGCTGGAGAAACTGGCGGATGATCTGGTGGAGCATGGGGCCGCGCATCACCAGCGGCTTGTCGCCTGGAGAGATGAGGCCGATCGAGATGAACTTGACTCCAAAGCTTTCGAGCGGCTCGATCCGATTCCCCTCGAGGACGGAGGGCTGGCGGCTCTGGCCCATCATCATGGGCACGTTCGGGCCATAGATGTCGGCGTCGATAAGGCCAACGCGATAGCCGAGCTGTGTCAACGCCACGCTGAGATTCACGCTGACCGTGGTTTTGCCGACACCACCTTTGCCGCTGCCGACGGCGAAGATGTTGCGGATACCGGGGAGCGGCTGGGGCGCGGACTGCTGAGGCGAGGGT
>CAXTSF010000155.1:0-7798 GCA_964246865.1 uncultured Terriglobus sp. | reverse complement strand
GTCCAGGGAACCTGGCGGCGGTTCTGGATCACACGCTGTTGAAGGCAGAAGCTACGGAGCAGCAGATCCTTCAACTGTGCGCAGAGGCAGCGCGGCACCAGTTTGCGTGTGCCATGGTGAACCCCTGCTGGGTGGCGACAGCCGTCGAAGCCCTTGCGGGGACCGGCGTTCCCGTGGGTGCCGTCGTCGGATTTCCGCTGGGTGCGTCCCTTACCGGGACGAAGCAGGCGGAAGCAGAGCATCTCCTGAGGCTAGGTGTGCAGGAGATCGACATGGTGTTGAACGTGGGATTCCTGAAAAGCGGAAGGTTTACTGCCTTGGGCGAGGAGATCGGTGCCGTTGCGGCTGCG
The DNA here is from genome assembly GCA_964246865.1 of uncultured Terriglobus sp. Taxonomy (GTDB): domain Bacteria; phylum Acidobacteriota; class Terriglobia; order Terriglobales; family Acidobacteriaceae; genus Terriglobus. The sequence goes on along the minus strand of CAXTSF010000155.1, from coordinate 7,448 downwards.
GCGCACGGTGGAGGAGCCATCGCCAAGGTGATCCTCGAGACAGCGCTGCTGACACACGAGGAGAAGCTCCGGGCCTCAGAGATCGCCGTGGCCGCGGGCGCGGACTTCCTCAAGACAAGCACCGGCTTCTCGACCGGCGGCGCGACCGTGGAGGACATTATGCTGATGCGCAGTGTGGCAGGAGATCGCTGCGGCGTGAAGGCCTCCGGTGGTGTGCGCACCCTTGCCGACGCCGCGGCAATGCTGCATGCCGGTGCCGACCGTCTCGGGGCCAGTGCCAGCGTGCGGATTGTGCAGGAGCTGGCCGGGGAGATGCCTGCCGGGATACAGATCGCGCCAGGCACTTACTAATGCGGCGGGTTTCGGCTAGGATGCGATGCGAAGCGGGGGGAGGCCAGTGAGCGCAGCGATCCGGACACGTCGAGTCTCGCTGACGACCGACGCACGGCCGTCCGCAGCCTCTGAGGTACGTTCCTCGGAGTACGGCGGCGTGAGCGATTCGCCTCTGGAGTTCGAGGGCGACTACCGGCCTGCGCTCGATGATCTTGCCCCGGTGATGCCCCGGGTTCGTGTTTCTGCCGAGCATGTCGACTTTTTGCTGCGGTTAGCCGATGCGTTGAACAACACATTGGATCTGCAAACGTTGATGGTCCGCGTGGCAGAACTGGTGCGCGCGGTGGTGGACTATCGCATCTTTGCCATTCTCCTCATCAACGACAGGACTCAGGAACTCTGGATGCGCTTCCAGATCGGCCATACGCCGGAGGTGGAACGGACGCGCGTCAAGCTCGGCCACGGTATTGTGGGTCAGGCCGCGGCCACGCGGATGGCGGTGTTGGTCGATGATGTGAGTCTGGTGCCGAACTACATTGAGGCCAATCCGGAGGTCCGGTCGGAGTTGGCCGTGCCGCTGATCATCAAGAACCGTGTAATTGGCGTCATCGATCTGGAGGCGGAGCAGACCGGCGCCTTTACGCCGGACCAGCAGCGCGTCCTGGAGCTGGTCGCCTCGCGTATGGCAGTGGCTGTCGAAAACGCGCGGCTGTACACGCGTGTCTCGCGGCAGGCGCAGACCTTGACGGTGCTCAGCGAGATCAGCCGAGAGCTTACCAGCATCCTGGACCTGGACGATCTGCTCGAGAAGATTGGAACGTTGCTGAAGCGCGTGGTGGAATTCCAGATGTTTACCATCCTGCTTTGGAATGAGCGTACCAATCAGTTTGAGCACCGCTTCTCTACCCGGTATGGTGCCCGTGTGCGGCGCGAGCGGGGTGCCGTGTACGGTGTCGGCCTGATCGGTACAGCGGCACAGACCCGCAAGCCGGTGCTGGCACAGGATGTGCGCAAGGATCCTCGCTATATCGCGATCAACGCCGAGGTGCGGTCGGAGCTGGCGGTGCCCCTGCTCTACAAGGGCCGGGTGATCGGCGTACTGGACCTGGAGCACACACGCGTTCACTACTACAACGAGGACCACCAGCGGACGCTGACGACACTGGCCGGGCAGATTGCCATCGCGATTACGAACGCGCGCTTGTATGAGCGCATTCTTGAGGAAGAGCGCCGCATGGAGCGGGATCTGGAGATGGCGCGTGAGGTGCAAATGCGGCTGCTGCCCGGGCCGCCAGCGCCGATGCCGCACGCCGAGTTTTCGGTGCGCTTCTCGCCGGCCCGTTCCATCGGTGGTGACGTGTATGACTTCATCCCGTACGGACCGGGCCGGATGGCCATCGCCATGGGGGATGTCAGCGGCAAGGCCGCACCGGCCGCTCTCTATGCGGCGATGGTGAGCGGTATTCTTCGCTCGCTCGCACCCCAGCACCTGCCGCCGGCAGAGATGCTGGCGGCTCTGAACGATCAGCTGCAGGAGCGCGGACTGGGTGCGCAATACGTCACGATGCTCTTCGCCGTGTGGAACGACGAGAGCCGGAGCCTGCAGATTGCCAACGCCGGGTCGGTGCAGCCGATGCACGTCTCCGAACGCGACGGAAAGATGACCTCACGTGCGATTGAGGTCGAGGGATTCCCTCTGGGACTCTTTGGAGGCGTCATCTACGACCAGCTTGTCGTCGAGACTCAGCCCGGGGACCGTATCGTCTTCTACTCGGATGGCATTGCCGACGCGCAGAATGCGCAGCGCGACATGTTCGGCGTGGAACGGCTCTGCGCCCTGCTCGAGCGTCCCGGGGCGACCACAGCAGCCGAAACGATTGCCAGCATTACGGCCGAGGTGGAGCAGTTCCAGGAAGGAACAGAGCACTTCGACGACGAGACGCTGGTCGTGCTGCGCGTAAATTAGGCCTCACGGCAGAAAGCAGCCCGGGGTTGGAATGCCCCGCGCGTGTGCAGAGACAGTCAAGCTTCCACCTCCCGCCTGAAACGTTCCTGCTCCGGGGCTTCGTTAGGATAGGGGCATGGAGACTGTTGCAAGAACAAGCGAGACGGTGCTGCCGGCCCGCGGCTTTCGTGGAAGCACAAGACTGCCGGGGGACAAGAGCATTTCGCACCGGTACGCGATGCTCGCAGGCCTGGCCGAAGGGACGACAAGGCTGAGGAATTTCTCGACCGGAGCGGATCCGCACAGCTCGCTTGCGTGTGTGGAGGCTCTTGGCGCGAAAGTCGTCCACGACGCTGAAGGCGTGCAGATCACGGGCCTGGCGGGCAGCTTCCATCAGCCGAAGTACGCGTTGGATTGCGGCAACTCGGGCTCGACAATGCGGATGCTGGCGGGCATGGTCGCGGCGCAGCGCGGGGAGTTCATCTTTACCGGAGATGCTTCCCTGACAAAACGGCTGATGGAGCGTGTGCGCGGACCCCTGATGCAGATGGGCGCGGAGATCTTGCTGACAGACGGACATGCGCCGATGACGGTGCGAGGCGGGCCGCTGCGCGCGATCAACTTTACGGGGCCGATTGCCAGTGCTCAGGTAAAGACCGCGGTGCTCTTTGCCGGATTACAGGCGGAGGGTATGACGACGTTGAGGGAGTCCGTGCGCACGCGCGATCATACGGAGCATGCGTTGCGCGCCTTCGGTGCTGAACTGGAGCGTGATCGCGAGAGTATCTCGATTCGCGGTGGCCAGCGGCTGCGCGCGATCGATGCGACTGTTCCGGGCGATCTCTCCTCGGCCGCGTTTTTCTTGTGCGCTGCCCTGCTCTTTCCGGATTCGCAATTGGTGCTGGACGACCTTGGCATGAATCCCTCACGAGCAGCTCTGCTGGACGTATTGGCGGGCATGGGCCTGAAGGTGCAGGTCATAAACCTCGAGGAGAAGCACGGAGAGCTCGCGGGCACAATCCAGGTGAATGGACCGGAGGCGATCCGCGGCGCAAGGATTGCGGGGGCGCTCTCAGCACAGCTGATCGACGAACTCCCGGTGCTTGCAGCCATCGCGCCTTTCACGGCGGATGGCATACGCATCCGCGACGCGCGCGAGCTTCGAGTGAAGGAGTCGGACCGGATCGCACTCGTGGCCAGAGGCCTGCGATCGATGGGAGCCGAGGTCACCGAGCACGAGGACGGTCTGGATGTGCCGGGAGGCCAGACCGTTCGTGGGGGCGAGGTGGACTCGGGCGGCGATCATCGCATCGCGATGGCCTTTGCGATTGCTGCACTGCGGGCGAAGGGCGCAACGACCATCAAGGGCTCGGAGGCGGCAGCCATCTCCTTTCCTGAGTTCTTTCCTCTCCTGGCGACGTTGAGCGAACGCTAATGGAGACCGGCTCGATACCGCTTGTCATCGCGGAAGTGGAGGCCTTTGGGGGTGCCGAGCGGAGCCTGCTGGCACTCGCAAAGTGGTTGAGTCAGCACGGGCACCGGAACCACGTGCTTACGTACCGTGATGCCGTGGGATTGTCGTCCTATGCAGACTCTTCGCTGCGCGTGATGGAGATGAGACCCGGGGCAGGTATTGGGGCCAAGATAGCGGCTCTGCGCAAAGCTCTGCGGGGCGGCCCGCCACCGATCGTGTCCGGGTACCAACCTGCGTTGCACTGCACGCTTGCCGGCGTACGTGGCTTTCACACACTGATGCACGATACGCCATCGCTGTTCGGGGACGCCGTTGGGCGCAGTTTGCCACACCGGCTTCGTATCGCACTCTCGAACAAGTTGATCGGCCACGGCCTGCGCTCTGGCGGGGTAACGACCGTGAACAGTACATACCTGCAAGCGGAGTGCCGGCGCGAATTCAACATGCACGCCGAGATCGTGCGCATGGGCGGCCTGCCTTCACCGGCGCCGGTGCGTGCCCGCCGCGTTGAGGGCACGCTCCGGATGCTCTCGGTCTGCCGGATAGAGCCGAATAAGCGGATCGATTGGATCCTGCGCGCCCTGAGCCACCTGCATCGCGAGGGTATGCAGGGGGTTGTGGATTGGCACCTGGACGTGGCAGGAAAGGGCTCGCAGCTGGCGGAGTTGACGGCGCTTGCCGCGGAGCTGGGTCTCGCCGAACATGTCACCTTTCATGGCTTCGTCCCGGACACCACGCTGGAAGACCTCTATCAGGGAGCCCACCTCTTCCTGATGCCAGCGGTCCAGGGCTATGGCATTCCCGCGCTTGAGGCCCTGCAGCGAAGCCTTCCTGTGCTGCTCCATCGCGAATCCGGGGTGAGCGACCTGCTGCTGGAGACCCCCTGGGCAACGGTGATGGAAGGTGGCGAGGTGAGAATGGTTCCTGCGCTGCAAGCGGCCATGGCATCCGTTGCTGCCTGCCGTCAATGCGGCGTACCCTTGCCGGCGTTGCCCACGGAGGAGAGCTGGGCCGAGGGCGTAGCTTCCCTGTTCGGCTATGCCTCGCGGGGGTGAGCCGGCCTAAACCGAAGCTACATCTTGTAGCGGCCCATGTCGTCGTCGTTCAGACCCTCGAGCCACCGGCGCAGCTCCTCGGCTGTCGCCGTGGAGCCGCTTTTGGAGGCAAGGCGTGCATGATCCATCACGCTGCGCTGGACAAAGATTGGGCAGTCGCAGCGCATCGCCAATGCGAGCGCATCCGATGGCCGCGCGTCGATGCTCATGGGCTGGTCATCACGAGACATCCGGATCACCGCGTAGAAGGTGTCTTCGCGCAGTTCGGAGATGAGCACGCTCGTCACAGTGGTATCCAGGCCGCGCAGCACATCCCGCAGCAGATCGTGGGTCATGGGCCGGGGTGTGGCTGTTTTCTCAATCTCAATCGCAATGGCGTTGGCCTCGAAGATGCCGACCCAGATGGGCAGCACGCCATCTCCACTGATGTCCTTAAGGACGATCATCGGCATGTTGGTGACTGGGTCCATCATGAGCCCGCGGATGCGCACTTCCACCTGATCCGGTGTGCTGGTGCCGTTTGCCGGCTGCGAGACGTTCTGAACGGGACCTGACATCGTCGCTCCTAGCTGGCCGAAACGGCCTCGCCCACAAGGCTGTTTGGGAACGTTTGTGTAATGCGAACGTTGCGGTAGCTGCCCACGGCGGGCAGAATCGGCTCGGCTACCGTGAAGTTGACGGTCTTGTTCTGCGAGGAGCGCCCGGTCACCTGACCGCGCTGCGTGTTGTAGCCCTCCACCATGACGTCCATCACTTGACCGAGGTGTCGACCGTATGCGACACGCTGACGCTCGCGCTGTGCGTTCATCAGGCGCTGCAGGCGCTCGGACTTGACGTCGTCCGGCACTGTGTCCGGCATGCCGACCGCCGGTGTGTTCGGCCGCTGGGAGTACTGAAAGGCGAACACGGCGTCGTAGCCAACCTCGTCGAGCAGGCTCATGGTTTGAAGGAAGTCTGCATCGGTTTCGCCGGGAAAACCGACGATGATATCCGTGGTCAGACTGATCTCGCGTTTGGCCGCCTTGATCCAGGCGATCCGTTCGAGGTACCACTCACGGGTGTATTCGCGCTGCATCGCTTTGAGTACGGCCGAGGAGCCGGACTGCACCGGAAGGTGCACATGGTCGCAGACGGCCGGCGTGGAGGCGATCACATCGACGATGTCCTGCGTAAAGTCACGCGGGTGCGACGTGGTGAAGCGGACGCGGCGTATGCCCCGGAGATCGGCGATGGCGGCCAGCATTGCAGCGAAGCTCATTCGCGCGAGTGGGTCGCGATAGCTGTTCACATTCTGGCCGAGGAGCTGAACGTCCGTATAGCCCTGGTCGGCCATACGGCGTGCCTCAGCCAGAACACTTTCCGATGAGCGTGAGCGCTCTTTCCCGCGGGTATACGGAACCACGCAGTAGGAGCAGAACTTGTCACAGCCTTCGATAATCGTGATGTAACCGCGGTGCGGGTTGGACCGCGCGGTGAACTCCGTGTCAAAGGTTTCTTCCGTCTGGCGGTCATCGAGACCCGTGACGCGTCTCTCACCAGCCTCCAAACGCAACAGCATCTCCGGCAGATTTCGATAGGAGGCCGAGCCGCTGACCAGGGACACAAAGGGTGCCTTCTCGAAGATCTTTGCTCCCTCCTGCTGAGCGACACAGCCCAGAACAGCGAAGGTCTTCCCCTCCCCCTGCATGCGCTTGTACTCGTTCAGCCGGTGAAAGACCTTCTGCTCGGCCTTATCGCGGATGGAGCAGGTGTTGTAGAGGATAAGGTCGGCAACTGCCTCGTCCTCTACCCGCCGGTAGCCTTCGTGCTCCAGCGTGCCGATCACCTTTTCGGAGTCATGGGCATTCATCTGGCAGCCAAAGGTCTCGATATAGAAGGTTTTCTCCACATATCTACTATAAATGTTTACGGCTGCGATCCTCGCGCGGGGTGGCTGTCGCTGTGGGAGGGATCAAGCTTTGGGAAGAGCACTGGTAGTAGGCGCACGAGGGCAGGTTGGCAGACAGCTCATGCAACTGCTGGGCGAGGGCCAGGCGATTGCAGCCGTTCGGCGGGATCCGGCAAGGGGCGAGCTCAGGCTCGATCTTGAGGCGCTTGCGACAAGCCCGGCGAGTGTGCGCCACGGGATCCCTTCCGACGTGAGTGCTGTCTTTTGCGTCGGTGCGGCGACCGATGTGGAACGGTGCGAGACGGATCCCGCGTGGGCCATGAACACCAACTGTCTCGGTCCTGTAGCGCTGGCGAAAGCGTTGCCTAACGTGCCCTTTGTGTACTTCTCTACCGACTATGTCTTTGACGGCGCAAGCGGGCCATACCGTGAGACTGACCCGACACACGCGCTCTCTGTCTATGGGCAGAGCAAACTGCAAGCAGAGCAGATGCTGGCCGGCGTGCATCCACAGTTGCTGATCCTGCGTACCAACGTGGTGTACGGGCCGGATCCGGCTGGCAAGAACTTTCTGTATACGCTGAGGCGGCTTGTCGGTGCGGGTCAGCGCATGCGCGTCATGGATGACCAGATCTCGACGCCGACCTACAATACCGATCTGGCGACGGCGGCGATCAGGCTGGTGGCGGCGGGTGAGAGAGGCGTCTTTCACGTTTCAGGGCCCGAGGCCCTTTCCCGCTACGCCTTTGCTCT
>CAXTSF010000154.1:1567-7864 GCA_964246865.1 uncultured Terriglobus sp. | reverse complement strand
TCAGACGAGATGTCACCCGGAACCAGCAGAACCTTGCGTCCCGCCTTGCGAACCCACTCCGCTGTCTTCTCTGCGTCTTTCTCCTCATTCAGATAGGAGAGCACCAGGTCTGCACCCTCCCGCGCAAAGGCAATGGCAACAGCCCGGCCGATGCCACTGTCGGCACCCGTGATCACGGCCACGCATCCCTCCAGCTTGCCTGTACCCCGGTAGCTTTCCTCACCGTGGTCAGGCTTCGGGTTCATGTCGCCCGTCTCGCCAGGGGCTGCCACCTTTTGTTGTTCCGGGAAGGGAGGCTTCGGATACTCGGGATACCGGTTCATGCGTTCACATCCAGGGCCAGGTTGACCTAAAGAACTCAGATGGTCTCTTCTTTTCTTTCAGCGTGTACGCTGCGCATCTTGGCATCTCCCGCACAAAGCGAAAGCCCACCGGGCGAACCGGTGGGCTCTTGTCTCGGCTTTTGTGCTGCGTCTATGGATTGGTGGATGTCTGTGGAACGCCTGCCGGCGTCGCCCATGGGGCAAGCAGGAAGTTGACTCCGTTGACGGTGCCATTGCCCAGCACGCGGTTGTACCCCGTGGGTGTTGTGGAATACAGGCCGTTGTAGCCGGGGATGCCGGTCCGGAAGACCGGAGCAATCAGGCCGTACCTTTGCGCCGCCGCAAGGGCATAGATGTAGTAGTTCTCATTGCCTATGCGGTGCCCAAAGCGCTGCACGGCCAAGGCTGTCAGTCCTGCAAAGTCCGGTGCTGATGCACTGGTGCCGATGACAAAGGCAAGCTTGCCGCCAATCACCTCGATGTCGGCACTGTCATCGGTATTGCAGGAGATTGTCCCTCCCGGGCAGCCACCCATATGGAGCGAGACATCCGGTACCGTGCGATTCTGCGCATTGCCGGTCTTCACCAGGTACTGGTAGAGCGGCTTGGGAAAGTAGCCACTGTCACCACCGCCCGATCCCCAGTAGCCGCCCGTCGCTGCTGTGCCATAGAAGATGTCGACCGCCAGCGGGTCTCCGTACGCCTGCTCACGGACATAGGCAGAGTTCAGGTTTGGGCTGCCAGCAACGTGTGTGGTCACCAGGTTCGTTCCGCCCACGCCTGTGACGTGCGGGCTGGATGCCGGAAAGCTAACCGATGGCAGATAGCTGCCGCAGTTCGTCGCCTTCGGATCGAAGCAGGCAACGGGAGGTGCCGCGAGCGCGCCCTGGTCCCCGGACGATGCCACAAACGTGATGCCCTGCGCATTTCCCTGTGCAAACAGATCATCGAACTGCTGAAGCACATTCGAAAAGTCGACGCCGTTGTTATAAGCGGCGCTGTAGGCGATCTCCGGTCCGCCGAACGACATGTTGACCACGTCAGCACGATTGTCCGCCAGAATACGCGTCAAGCCCGCGAGAATGTTGGTATCCGACAGATCGGGGATGTTGTAGAGCACAATCTTTGCATCCGGTGCCATGCCGCCGGCCTGCTGGATATCCAGATGCGCTTCTCCGGATCCACCCGAAGCGGGATCAAAGGGCGCGCCGCCCTTCACCTTCACCTCGCTGATCGAGGGCGTCTTTAATTTTTCATGACCAAAGTACAGGTCCATGTCCGGCGCATTGAAACTGCTCGACATCAGGATGCCCACTGTGGCACCTCGTCCGCTGAAGCTATGCACGCTGGGGAACCGGTACGCCTGCTTGAGATCGGTAAACCAGTAGGGCCCGCTGGTGGAGTAGCGGTTCTGCGGGGAAGCAGTGTGGATCATGGGTCGCATATGGATATTCGGCGACAGTCCGGTGATCACCGCACCCATCCGGGTCAAGGAAGACGGCATCACCATGCTGCTGGTGGCAGCCATCACACGCGCACCGTTCGCACGTGTTCCCGTTTTCAGGATCGTTCCAAAAGCGCGCTCAACGACGGCAGCCTGGCCGCTCACGTGAAACTGGTGGGAGGAGGAGCGGCTTACTGAGAGGCCAAGCCCGCTGAGCTCACTCTGCATCGCCGATACATCTGTGTCCGCGGCTCCGAAGCGCTGATGGAACTGCTCCGGTGTGAGCCAGTGTCCGAAGTTTGCGGATTGCACATCGTGCAGATCGCGCAGAAGCAGCTCAAGCTGATCGCGGTGCTGCACCGGGAGATAGATGTCGAAATCGACCTGCTCGCCACCTGTAGCGCGTGCGGTCAGTTGGGGGTGTTCGGCGGCGAGAGCGGATGCTGCACTGGCTGCCAGTGCAGCGAGACAGCACACTTGAACCAGATTGCGACGTAGATGCATACAGGACCTCAGAGCAGGTTCGTGTTTCGCTGATGGACACGAGGGAGCGTTGACGCAGCAATGGCGTCTGTCCTCGGTGACTTGTACAGGAAGCGGCTACGCCGTCATGGGCGCAGAAACATCACAAACCAGATGGGGCAAACACAGACCAGGGAGTGCAAGCGTTACAAAGGATGAGCCGAACTATAGCATCGGGTAACTGTGAATAGCACGAAGGAAGTAGGGAAAAGTTACGGCCGATAGCCTACCGGCGGGAAATCGGTTCCAACTTCGGGGTAAATCTCTCCCTCTGCGCAGCACAGCAGCGGCAATCGAAGGGCGAATCTCAGCCGAAACCGTTGTCAGTCGGCTCAGCTGCACGGACGCTCCCGAAGAGGTCCTGGCTCGTCTGACTGCCTGGTAATCACGCTTAGGCCGATATTGTTACTCTGAGGGAGATCCCTGCCTCAGTGAATCGTTTTCATGCGCCGTGTCATAAAGTCCTGCAAGACGTAGCTGCCAAGCCGCTCCGGACTTGTGAAGTACGCCTTACCCTTGCACATGGCGCTTACCTTCTGTACGAACTGCATCAGGGCAAACTCCTGAGCCAGCATGAACGTGTTAATCACGATGTTGCTGCGCTTGCAGCGGCTGACCTCTTCCAGCGTCTCCGCAATCACGATTGGATCCAGGCCAAAGGCGTTTTTGTAGATACGGCCATCCGGCATCGTTAGTGCGGACGGCTTGCCATCGGTGATCATCACGATCTGCTTCATATCCTTGTTCGACCGTGCCAGTATCCGTTGCGAGACGCGCAGCCCCTCGCGCGTGTTGGTGTAGTAGGGCCCAACCTTGACACGAGCCACCTGCTGAATCGGCATCTCCTCGGCGGAGTCGTGGAACAGCACCAGGTGCAGCGAGTCTCCGGGGAACTGCGTCCGGATCAGATGCGAGAGGGCCATCGCTACGCGCTTCGCCGGCGTGAACCGGTCCTCACCATACAGAATCATGGAGTGCGAACAGTCCAGCATCACCACCGTCGCGCACGACGACTGATACTCCGACTGATTAATCTGCAGATCGCTGTATTCCACATTCAGCGGCAGAGTGATGCCTTCGCGCTGCATCGCGCTGGAGAGCGTTGCGTTCACGTCCAGGTTCATCACATCGCCAAACTCATACTGCTTTGTCGAGCCAGAGCTTTCAACGCCGCTCGCCTCGTATCGCGTGTCGTGCCGCCCGCTCACGGAACGGCCCATGCCACCCAGCAGCTCGCGAAGGCTTTTGTAGCTCAGGAAGTCCATGGATTTGTCCGTCACATGGAACCGGGCGTCGCCCTGCGGCGGTGCAGGCTGCGCAATCTCGCCTGGCGATGACGACATCTGGGACTGCGCCGGGTCGCCTGGCTCCCGCTGGATGAAGTCGCCCTGCTGCATGCGCTCCATCAGCTTGTCGAGCATCTCCTCGCGCTGCTCGTCGCTCATCGCCTCGTACTTCTGTTGCGCCTCTTCGTCGAGTAGGTCGCCCTGTTCCATCACCTGCCGCAACGCTTCGCGCAGGTTCTCCATCGTGTGCTCACCGTTCAGCTCCTGGAACTGGGAGAACGGATCCTGGAATCCCGAATCCAGCAGGTAATCGCTGAGGGCTTGCATCAGATCTTCCATGCCGATCTCGCTTGCCAGATCGCCGATGTACTTCGTGTAGCGTGTGCGCTTCATAGAATCCAATCCATTGCCGGCGATGCGTACGACAGGGAGAATCTCTCACTGTGGCTCAAACGCTGCCGACCCGGCAGCGTGAGGGGAGCGGCCTAGTGAGATGCCGGTCTATCTCTATGCTAGCCCGAACTCTCCGATACTGCCGTCGATGCTGGTTGGATGCTTGGACGATCCATCCGGCTCCGGATTGCCCGCCGGAGATCGGACGGCCAGTTTGGCTTCATGCACGGCCGCTCAATGAAAAGGTAGTAGAGAGCACTGCCAATCACCACGGGAGGGAGCAGCAGCGCCAGCTGCCCCGCAAAATCCCACAGAAGGTCCGTTCCCGTGATCCATCGCCGCGTCAACGGAAAGAGGGCGGAGATGATCAGCATGTGCATCAGGTAAAGCGAATAGCACATGCCGCCCAGCAACGCCACAGGACGCAGCGACAGCAGCCGGCGTGTAAACGGTCCAAACAGGGAGGCCGCAAAGGCCATCATGGCCAGCGTCACCAGAACCAGCGTCGCAAACGGCCCGCTGGGGAGAAAGAAAAACAGTGGCCACAGCACGAGGGCGGCCCCGTCCCACAGGGGATGCCGTACGCCGCTCCGTTCGTGCACACCGAAGTCTGCCAGCAGATACCCTGCCAGGAAGTAGCACGCCTGACCGGGAAACCACCAGCCAACCGCATCCAGCCGGGCCACCGGCAGCAATGCCGTTCCCGCAATGGCCGCGGCCAACAGAGATCGCCGTAACCAAGCGGGCCGAAGCAGAAACAGCAGCGCCAGCAGCGGAGCGATCAGGTAGAACTGCACCTCCACCTCGAGACTCCAGGTGACCAGATTCACCGGAGGCAGGGCAGGGAAAAAGTTCCGCACGTAAAAGGCGCTGCTCAGCATCGAGAGCCCGGCCATGGGCAGGTCTCGATGGCGGAAGAGCACCATGCTCGCGCCATACAGCAGCAACGACAAGATGTATGGCGGCTCGAGACGTGTGAGCCGTCTCAAGTAGAAGCGTCCAAGCCGGACCCGTTCGCCGCCATGCTGGAACTGCCGGACAAAGGGCTGGGCCAGAATAAAGCCGCTGATCACGAAGAAGAGCTGCACTCCCCGGGGCAGCCGGAGCACGATATCTACGAAGAGCGAGTGACCCGCCAGATGAACTCTGTCCGGTGCCCGGTTTACCAGCTGGCCAAAGATATGCACCAGCAGAACTGACCCGATCGCCAGAAAGCGAAGCCCGTCGATCTCCGGTATCCACCGCCGGCTGCTGGTGATTCTCTGGAATTGCATCTCTTCTGGCCCTTACGTCACAGCAGCATACCGGGAATCGGCAGGGCGCACCATCCCACGCCGGAGGGTGCGCCCTGAGATTGCCCTGCTCATGCCTCGTCAGCCTAGTTGAAGCCCCGCTTCGTACGGTTGCGCGCCTGCCAGTCCTGGTTCTCGCGCTCGCGGTCACGAATCTCCTCGTGATAGTTCTGCGCGCGCTCCTTGCGGTTCTGCTTCTCGGCCGCAGAGAAGCTTCGTTCCTCGTTGCGGCTGAGCCGCCGGTGCGCCGTCATACCCTCGAGCAGAAACTCGGCGGCACTCACCAGCACTTCGGCGTCGGCGCGCTTCTCCAGGCCAAGCGGCTTCAGCTTCTCGAACAAGCCCTGGATCTGCTGCAGCTCTTTGAGTGACTCCTCGGCGGCATTCGTGTCGGAGAGCTGCACCGTACCGCCCAGGTTGAACCATTCCTCAATCTGCTGCGTGTTGGTGCCGCTGAAGTAGACGTCGTAGACCCGCTGCACCGCTGTCCGGATGATCTCGCGTACTACTGTGTCGGCCCCGCGCATCTCGCCCTCATACTCGAGCTCGATCTTGCCCGTAATGCCGGGCAGCGCGGTGTAAATGTCCCCAATGCGCGGCACGGCAAGCGATTCGCCATGGTAGAGCGCGCGGCGTTCGGCATTCGAAAGTACCAGCTCCATCGTCGCGATCGGCAGGCGCTGCGAGACGCCGGACTTTTTATCCACCCGCTTGTCCTCGCGCGCGGCGAATGCAATTTGCTCCACCACCTCGCGGATATATCGCGGGATATGGATATCGAGCGCCGCTCGCGTGCTCCAGGCCTCCTGCTCGGTCACGGCAATCGCCTGTTCCACATTGTCCAGATAGTGGGTTCGGATCTCCGACCCGATCCTGTCCTTCAGCGGCGTTACGATTTTGCCGCGCGCCGTGTAATCCTCCGGATTGGCGGAGAACGTGATCGCCACATCCAGTTCCAGGCGGACGGGATAGCCTTTAATCTGCACGTCCCCTTCCTGCATGATGTTGAACAGCGCCACCTGAATCTTCCCGGCAAG
>CAXTSF010000154.1:0-1557 GCA_964246865.1 uncultured Terriglobus sp. | reverse complement strand
GATTGGCCCGCGGCAGCAGCCCATAGTGCATCGTCAACTCCGAGCCGAGCTCCTGCCCGCTGCGCGCCGCCTTGATGGGGTCGACATCGCCGATCAGGTCGGCTACCGTGACGTCCGGCGTCGCCAGCTTCTCCACGTAACGCTCATCCGGCGTCAGCCAGCTGATCGGCGTCTCATCGCCCTTCGCCAGGATCAGGTCGCGCGCATACTGCGACAGCGGCCGGTACGGATTATCGCGGATCTCTGACCCCGCCACATAGGGCACCGCTGCATCCAGCAGCGTCGTCAACCCACGCAGGATCCGGCTCTTTGCCTGGCCGCGCAATCCCAGCAGGATGAAATTGTGGCGTGACAGCAGCGCATTCACAATCTGCGGCACAACCGTATCCTCGTAGCCGACGATGCCGGGAAACAGCGTCTCCTTCGTCCGCAGCTTCTGGATAAGGTTGTCGCGCATCTCGTCCTTCACGCTGCGCGAAACCACCTCTGCGGTCCACTGCGATGTGCGCAGCTCACCCAGGGTGGCGGGAAAGGTCTGTGTGGCGTTCATTTGCGGCATGTGCTCAAACTCCAGAGCGGAACGGTAATCATCGTTGAAAGGAGCAGACCGCACCGGTACCGGCACGGCGCTCATAAGGTGTGGCGAGGAATCAACTCAGTTCGTCAAGCAACGCCTGCATCTCAGACGCGGCATGCGCGTTTCCGGTGCGGGAGGCCGCGGCCAGTCCAAGACGCAGGCGCTCCTGGGCCTCCTCCGTGCGGTGCAGCTTCGCCAGCGTCTGCGCGGACATCTGGTATGCGGGCACGTACTCCGGATTGTGCCGCAGCGTCGTGGTGAACTCGTCCAGAGCTGCATCCGTCCTGCCCTGGCCCAGATACTCCATCGCAAGGCCGTAGCGCGCAAAAGAATCGGAGGGATTCTGTTCGAGGATCCCGCTCAGCATCACTGCTTTATCCATAGTTCCTATTGTTCTCTCCAGCCGCTGCTGTGGCAAGCGAGCCAAGCCGCCGGTAACCGCACTTTCCGCCCGGGTCACAGGCATCTCTCCTCACAGTCGTACACTGAAACCGGAATGGCAGACACCCACCGCACCGTTGCTGAGTCACAGGCAGAGCGTAGCGAAATCATCTTCCCCGGTGATGCCAACTCTCTCGGCAATCTTTTTGGCGGCCGTCTCATGCAGTTCATCGATCTGGTGGGTGCCGTTGCCGCTTATCGCCACGCCCGCGCCATCACCGTCGTCACCGCCTCCATGGATCATCTCGACTTTGTCGCGCCCGTTCATATCGGCGATCTCCTCATTCTCAAGGCGAGCGTCAACCGCGCCTTTCGCACTTCCATGGAGGTCGGCGTGAAAGCGATGGTCGAGGACCCCAAGACCCGCGACCTCCGCCACGTCTCCACCGCCTACATCACCTACGTGGCCGTGGACGGAACCGGTGCCCCGGTTCCCGTGCTTCCCGTTCTGCCGGAGACCGACCATCAGCGGCGCCGCTACGAGGACGCCGACCGCCGCCGCACCGACCGCGCCGGCGCGGTGGCACGCAAACGTGAGG
>CAXTSF010000153.1:4376-7927 GCA_964246865.1 uncultured Terriglobus sp. | reverse complement strand
GTAAAGGCCTTCGGCTTCGGCGAAAAGGTCGCCAAGCCAAGTGGCCCAGGAGGTGGCGGCCGGGGCGGGCCAGGTGTTGGCGGCTTTGGTGGACCGCCGCCGGGTAGCGGCCGCGGCGGCCCCGGAGGCTTCGGCAATGGTGGGGGGTCCGACCGCCGGTACACCGTTTCACTTGGCGCACAGGCACTCAACCTGTTCAACATCGCCAACTACGGGACTCCGAACGGAACTCTATCGGCCTACAGCACCGATCCCGCGAGGAATCTCTTTGGCAGGTCACAGTCGCTGGCGGGTGGTCCGTTCGCCTCGCAGTCGGCGCTCCGCCGCATCTTCCTGCAGCTCAACTTCAGTTTCTAGACGAGGCCGCACGCTCAGGCCACCACCACCGTCTTTGCATTCGTAAACTCACGGGCGCCCGCATAGCCCAGTGCGCGGCCGTAGCCGGAGCGCTTTGTGCCGCCGAAGGGCAACCGCGGATCGGACGCAACCACCGCGTTCAGAAACACCATGCCCGTCTCTATTTCCGCAATCAGTTCCCGCTGCTCGGCGGGGTCGCGCGTCCAAACCGATGCGCCAAGACCAAACGGCGTGTCGTTCGCAATCGCGATTGCCTCTTCAAGATGCTGCGCGCGAAATACGAGTGCGACCGGTCCGAACATTTCCTCCCGGTAAACCGGTGCACTTCGCGGCAGGTCCGCGAGAACCGTTGGCTCGAAATAGTTGCCGCGGCCGACCATACGTGCGCCACCGGTAATCAGGCGTGCCCCGGCCTGCAGCGCGGCGTTTACCTGGCCCTCCAGCCGCGTCAGCGCCTCGGCGGATACCAGCGGTCCCACCTCTGTTTCGGGCCGTAACGGATCGCCAACCTGCAATGCCTCCATCGCGCCTGCAAATCTGTGCAGAAAAGTGGTGAAGACGGATTCATGCACGATGAACCGCTTGGCCGCGATGCAGGATTGGCCACAGTTCACCATGCGCGACTCCGTTGCCGCGGCAATCGCAGCCTCCAGATCTGCCGATGGCATCACGATGAAAGCGTCGCTTCCGCCCAGCTCCAACACGGATCTCTTCAGCAGCCATCCCGCCTGCGCGGCCAGCGCGCGACCCGCGTCCTCACTGCCCGTAACCGTGACCGCTCTCACGCGATCGTCGGCAAGCACGTCTTCCACCTGTTCCTCCGCGATGAGCAGCACGGTGAGTGCACCGCGTGGGAAGCCCGCGCGATGCACCAGCTCCTCTACTCGTAGAGCACAGCCTGGAACCTGCAGCGCAGGCTTGAGCAACACAGGATTGCCCGCCATCAGCGTCGGAATCGCGAACCGCAGCACTTGCCAGAACGGAAAGTTCCATGGCATCACGGCCAGCACGGGGCCGAGCGGCTCATACTGCACATAACTCTGACCGGTGCCCCCCGGAATGGGTGCAGGGGCCAGGATGCGTGCGGCCTGCTCCGCATAGTACCGGCAGCATCCGGCACACTTCAGGATCTCCGCTTCCGCGGAGCGCAGCGTCTTACCCATCTCCATCGTGATCGTGCGGGCCAGGTCGCTCCGCTCCTCTTCGAGCAGCGCCGCAAGCTTGCCCATGCAGAGCGCGCGGTGCTGCATCGACATGCGGCGCAGCTCCTGGAAAGCCTCTGCGCTGCGGGCAATACGCATCGCCACGGCACGTGCGTCCAGCGTTTCAAATGTGCGCAGAACCTCGCCGGTGGCGGGATTGGATCGCCGGATGAGCATACCGCCCAGCTTACCCCGGTATGCCTCCAGCGCAATACTCCTGTATCGCGCCTGTCCTATGAAGTAGCCCGTGAGTGTCAGCGAGCGCATGCAATACTTTGGAGCATGCCCACACCCGCCCCCACCGGCCGTCCGCTGCGGATTGCCATCCTCGGCTTTGGTAACGTTGGCTCGGCCGTGGCACGGCTTCTGGAGGAGCAACGCTTTCCCGGAGTGAAGCTCACCTCCGTTTACAACCGCAACATCGCGGCCAAGCGGGCGGGCGCAGCCGCTGCCTCTCTGCCGGATAGCCTTAGCTGGACAGATTCGATCGAAGAGGTTCTCTCAAGCGATGCGGACATTCTTGTCGAGACCATCGGGGCGGTCGACCCCATCGAGAGTTGGCTGGTGAAGGCCCTGCGCGGTGGCAAGCACATCGTGACCGCGAACAAGCAGCTCATCGCTTACCGCGGCTCCGGCCTGCTCGATGCAGCGCGCGAAGCGAACCGTTCCCTGCTCTTCAACGCGGCTGTTGCGGGGGGCGTTCCCGTCATCCCGGCCATCCTTCATGGGCTGCAGGGTGACTGCGTTACCCGCGTCTCCGGCATCCTGAACGGCACATGCAACTTCATCCTTTCGCACATGGAGAAGGGCGAGGACTACAGCGCCGTACTCAGGCAGGCGCAGGATGCGGGCTATGCTGAGGCCGATCCGGCCGCGGATGTCAACGGCCTGGATGCACGCGCCAAGCTATGCATCCTGGCGCGTGTCGCCATGCAGGCAGACCTTAACCCGGACAGCATTCCGGCGGAGACCATCAGCACCGTGCGGGCCATCGATTTTCAGTATGCCCGCGAACTGAACTGCACCGTCCGCCAGATATCCCGTGCAGAGCTCGATGGCGAACGGATGCGCGCCCGCGTGGCTCCCATGCTCGTCCCGCGTACCTCACCGGTCTCGCTTTCGCACGGCACCCAGAACATGGTTGTCACGTCGGGCCACTACGGTGGAGATGTTGTGCTTTCCGGCCACGGCGCCGGGGCCAATCCGACCGCCGTTGCCGTCGTCAGCGATCTGCTCAGCATTGCACATGGCAGCACGGGCCAGTCCCTTCCCGTGATAAGGCGAGATGTCTCGGGCGAGTTCCTGGCACCGCACTATCTCCGCTTCATCGTGCGAGACAAGCCCGGTATCGTCTCCGCGATCTCCGGCGCGCTCGCCGATGCCGGCGTCAACATCGACTCCTTGCTGCAACGGCCCGGCTATCCGAAGAGCAATTTGCCCTTCGTCGTCACCACCGAGCCCTGCCTCACATCCACTGTGATCCGCGCCGTGCAAACCATCGCACAGATGCCGACGATGCTGGAGCCGCCGCTCTGCCTGCAGATGCTCACCGAGGATGACAAGGCCGAGGATTAACTTTTTCCTTCGGCAACACTTCGATACTCATCGAAGTGTCTCAGTGAAGACTGAGTGCGGGGCAGATGTCAGGCCCAGCAGTGTCAGCGCCTCCTCAACCGAGCCGGCCACCATCAGGACGTCAAGCGCTTCCCGCTTCAGCACGCCCTCTCTGACGCACGTGTCGAGGAACTGCAAGAGCCCATCGTAGAAGCCTTCGGTGTTGAGCAGGCACATGGGCTTGGCATGCAGTCGCAGCGTCTGCCAGGCCAGTACCTCGAAGAGCTCCTCCAGGGTGCCGAAGCCCCCGGGCAGAATCAGAAATGCATCGGCGCGCTCACCCATCAACGCCTTGCGCGTGTGCATCGTGTCCACCACGTGCAGTTCCGTCAGGCCCAGGTGCGACACTTCCTTGTCCACCAGCACCTGCGGCACCAC
>CAXTSF010000153.1:0-4366 GCA_964246865.1 uncultured Terriglobus sp. | reverse complement strand
TTCCACCGCCAGCCAACACCGCGTTGGCAAGAGCACCCATCAGGCCAGCCCCGGCACCGCCGTAGACTAGCCCGACTCCCAGCCGTGCCAGAGCCGTCCCGAGTTCAGCAGCCGCGGCTCGATACGCCGGACGGACACCGTCCGAGGAGGCGCAGAAGACACACAGCGAGCGCGAAGACATGGGTCCAGCATACCGTCTCTTCGCGCTCTCATCTCATGCGCTGCTGTACAGGGAGCGGCCCGGCTGAATGCACCGGCCGTACCGGATCCGCTAGCTGAACGAAGCCGTCGTGCCATTCAGGTCGCGTGTCACCTGCAGCTTAACTGTCGTCTTGTCGGATGCGTAGACGGTTGCGCCTTCGGGGGCGTCCAGCTTGTAGTCGCCATTGGCCGCGATCGTGAATGGCTTATCGCCGCACACCAGGTCCAGCGGTGCGCTTGTTTTGTTGTGCAGGGTCAGGTGCACCATCTTCACCTTGCCGGCACTGGCTTTGTCTGCCGCAGGACTGGGTGCTGCATGGGATGCGATCGGGATGGCCATAGCCGCGGCCAGGGCAAGCGTGGATACGAAACGTCGGTTCATGGGAGTTCTCCTTCGAGCTGTGTTGCTGGCGAGGTCCCACTGCAGTTGAGGCTTCGTCGCACAACATGAGATACGCATTTTTAGACGTCCCGTTCCACGGTTTTTCGGGGCATTCATCGAATACTCACGGGCACCGGGAACATGGAAAGGTAAGTGCGGCTCTCCTGCTCAATCGCATGCCACAGGTGCGACAATCGCGGTAGCGCCGTGCGGTCCAGAGCTCGGTATGGCTGAGACAGGTCCATAATTCAGAGGAGCGATCGGAGTCCCATGCGCGTACAAATTCTCGCCCTCTTTCTCGCCGGCGGCCTCGCACTTGCCTCGCCCAACCGTGGCGTTGGGCAGCAAAGCAGATCACAGCCCGGGCAATTCGACTTTTATCTCCTCAACCTGTCGTGGTCGCCGGAGTTCTGCGCCTCCGGGGCATCTCGCCACCGCAACAACGGCGCTTCTGCCGAGTGCACCACGCCGCACGGCTTTATCCTGCACGGCCTTTGGCCGTCCAATGCCGACGGAACGGAGATCGGCGACTGCTCCAACGCACCCGGCCCCCGCAATCCCGAGAAGTACATCGACCTGACACCGGATCCGAGCCTCATCCAGCATGAGTGGCGCAAGCACGGCACCTGCTCCGGCCTGCCCGCGGATACCTTCTTCAACACCGCTCGCGAGGCGGTGAACGACGTGCACATTCCCGACACCTTCAAGAGCCTCGCGCACCCGCTCGCACTGACGCCGGATGCCATCCTCAACAGCTTCTATCAGGCAAACCCTGGCTTTCCGCAGGGCAGTTTTGCCCTCTCCTGCGGCAACAACCGTCTGACCGCGATCGAGGCCTGCTTCAACAAAGACACTCTGAAGCCCATTGCCTGCCAAAACGTAAAGACCTGCCACGCCAACAGCGTCAGGATCACACCGGAGATCACGGACGCGATCGTGCAGTAGCGCCCGGCCTTGACCTGTGGCGAGGTCGCGTGGAGCAGGCCGTACTTGCAAGCCTGTGCAAACCGGCCAGACTCGCGGTACCAGCACATGGCACCTCCTCCTTGTAAACTGAGAGCTGGAGCAAGTTTTCCCGCCGTGTCCCGCCTTCTCGACAACATGAACCCTCAGCAGAAGGAGGGCGTCCTCCAGGTGGATGGCCCGGTGCTTCTGCTTGCCGGTGCCGGCTCCGGCAAGACCCGCGTCATCACACACCGCATCGCTTATCTCATCGAGGAGCGCGGTGTTCCGGCGGACAGCATTCTCGCGGTTACCTTTACCAACAAGGCTGCCAAGGAGATGGCCGAGCGCGTCGATGCCCTGCTCGGCCACTCCACCCTGGCAAAGCCAACCATCTCCACGTTCCACTCCATGTGCGTGCGCTTTCTCCGGCGAGATATCGAAGCCCTGCGTGTCAACGGCCAGGGCCTGACCAGAAGTTTTGCGATCTACGACGAGAGCGATCAGCAGGCGATTGTGAAGCAGGCGCTCAAGCGGCTCGCCATCGACGACAAGCAGCTCAAGCCCCGTGTGGCGCTCGGTCGCATCTCCTGGGCAAAGAATCACATGATCGATCCGCAGGAGTATTTCCTTGCGTCGACCAATCCGCTTGAAGAGCGCATCGCGCACATCTTCGAGATCTACCGCAAGGAACTCGCGAAGAACAACGCGCTCGACTTCGACGATCTTCTGCTCGAAACGGTGCGCCTGCTCAAGTTGAGCCGCGAGACGCGCGAGCGTTATCATCGCCGCTTCCGCTATCTGCTCATCGACGAGTATCAGGACACCAATCGCCCTCAGTACGAACTGATGAAGCTGCTCGGAGGCGAACACGGCAACGTCTGCGTGGTTGGCGATGAGGATCAGTCCATCTACTCCTGGCGTGGCGCGGACATCAAGAACATTCTCGAATTCGAGAAGGACTTTCCCAGCACGAAGATCATTCGCCTCGAGCAGAACTACCGCTCCACGCAGACCATTCTTGAGGCCGCCGGGGCTGTCGTCCGCAATAACGTCCAACGCAAAGGCAAGGACCTGTGGACCTCCCGCGAGGGTGGCTCCATGATCGGCTACTACGAGGCACCCGATGGGGAGAACGAAGCCCTGTTCACCGCGGATCGCGTGCAGAAGTATCTGCGCGAAGCCGGAGCGGCAGGCGAGACACCGAAGTGCGCCGTGCTATACCGTACCAATTCGCAGTCACGGCTTGTCGAAGAGGCACTCCGCCGCTACGCGATTCAGTACCACATGGTCGGGGGCTTTTCCTTCTATGAGCGTGCCGAGGTCAAGGACATGCTCTCCTATCTCAAGCTGGTCGCGAACCCGCACGATTCCATCGCCCTGAATCGCGTCGTCAATTCGCCTGCGCGCGGCATCGGGAAGACCACCATGGAGACGCTCGAGCGCATCGCGCTCACCACCGGACTCTCCACCTGGGAGGCCATCGGGAGAGCGGTACAGGAGCAGCTGCTCCCCGCCCGCGCGCTCACCGCCCTCCAGGGATTTCAGCGCCTCATTCTGGATGCGCGCGCCATGCTCGGCTCAAACTTCGGCGACGCTCTCGCCTCCGATGCCGGCCTTGCCCTCCCGGCGACTTCCGCGGAGTTTACCGGCCCGGAAGAGAATGCCTCGGCCGAGGAAAGCCTCTCCGAGGAGAGCTTTGACACCAGCTTCAACTTTAATTTTGACTTCGATGGAGATCAAAGTATGAGCGTGGGCGGGCCCAGCGAAGAGCGAAGCACGCTCGCCGCCGAGAATTCCGTACTGACCGGCGACAACACGGATGCTGACGATCCCGACACCACCTTCGACTTCTCCTTCAACCCGGAGGCATTTGAATCAGCCGCTATCTCAGGCGTTCCCGAGCCAGGTGTTCCAGATCTGGGTGCCTCTCAGCCGGCTTTCCCAGGTCCGGGTGCCTCCAAACCGGTTGCCCCGGGTTCGGCGGCTTCATCGCCCAACCTGGGTTTTGGTGTCTCGGCATCCCCGGTCGCCTTCAACCCTTTCGAGGCCAGCAACACGCGCGCACGGAAGCAATCCACGGCGGACCGCTTCGACGAGCTTCGCGCCGAGTCTACGCCGATCCTCGACGCAGATCCATCCCTCCCACAGACACAGGCCGGCATGGGGCAACCGGCGTCGTTCACCCGCATCGACGGCTTTCGCGCACCCGGCGACCCCGCGACCTTGCCTGAGCTCATCAAGTTCCTCAACGACCGCTCCGGCTACATCAAGATGCTTGAAGCCGAGGGCACACCCGAGGCCTTCAGCCGGATTGAGAACCTGAAGGAGCTTGCCAATGCCGCTCAGGACGCCCAGGAGCGCGGCGAGACTTTGGCGGAGTTCCTGGACCATGCCGCCCTCGTCTCCGACACCGACCAGATCAATCTGGACGCGCGCGTCACCCTGATGACCCTGCACGCGGCCAAGGGCCTCGAGTTCCCTCTTGTCTTTCTCTGCGGCATGGAGGAGGGTCTCTTCCCGCACTCGCGCACACTGCAGGACCCCACCGGCCTTGAGGAGGAGCGCCGTCTTTGCTATGTCGGCATGACGCGCGCCATGGACACGCTCGTGCTCACCCGGGCGCGCTACCGCCGCCGCTATGGCTCCGATATGCCGGAGGCATCCATCCCGTCGCGTTTCCTCGAAGAAGTGCCCGCGCACCTGATCGAAGACCTCGGCAGCCCGGCCGACCGGCCGGCGTTCCGTGCTGATACCGGCTACAACGGCTACGGCGGGGCCGATGGCAAGCGTTGGCCGAGTAAACGCAACGATACGGATGCCGGCGAGCGGCACTACAGC
>CAXTSF010000152.1:0-8094 GCA_964246865.1 uncultured Terriglobus sp. | reverse complement strand
GTTGAATTTTGGTGCCTTTATAGCCTTCATAGGCGTCAACGCGGCTGCCATGCTGCACTTTCGTTTCCGATTGAAAGAGAAGGTTCTGTTGCCGCTGGCCATACCGCTGGCGGGCCTTTTGGTGAGTGCCTTTCTCTGGCTTAATCTCGGACGCAATGCGCAGATTCTTGGCTTCGCATGGATCGCGATAGGTCTGGGCCTGTACTGGCTGCGGCGCCGCAGCCGGACGGGTGCTGCTCCACCCTCGTTCGAAGCGCAATCACTCTGATCTGGAAATCAAGCTCCTTCGTACGCTCGAGAGACTGGCCTTGTGCAAAGCTCCGTCCAGCATTGCGTCTTTGAGCGTCGCCTCGTTTGATATGGCGAGACCCTGGCTTGCGGAGGTGCGGCGCAGCGGCCGGCTCCGTGCGAAAAACGAGGCAATCGCGCATGAGGTGCCGGAGAAAGAATGTTCGAGGTGCCGCATTCCTGACCGGCTCATACGTGTGCAGCAAGCACGACGCTCAATGGAATGTGGTAGCTTTCTTCTATGGCGCGTGCGATTCAAGTAAGGTGTTGCTTCTGACAAGCTCCCGAATCCGTCTCTAAGCTTGTTGAGCAGTTGTTCTTCAAACCCTTGCAGGATCTTTCTGGTAAAGCCTTTGCCGCTGTCGCACTCCAATCTCACGTCATTTTGCTTCGTCTCTCGCAGAGAGAGCGTCTCGCCTTGTTGTTGCCTGTCGTGTACGGACGCTTCTCTGGGCTGACTGGCACGCTATGCCAAGTCGCCTGATGCGGTTCCCCACTCGCACACAGGACAGGCAAGGCAATGGTTCATCTTCACAAAGCAAGATCTCTCGGCATCTATTTTCTAGCGGTTCTGTTTTCCGTGACGGCGCTTCGGGCGCAAGTCACGAGCGGTGCGTTAACAGGACGCATCGTGGATGCCGACGGTGCGGTTGTTCCAGCTGCTGTGGTGCTGGTGCGGAGCGCGGATACCGGCACCGAGCGCCGGCTGCTCGCAGATGCCGCCGGGCTGTACCGGCTGCCGTCTGTGCCCGTGGGTCGCTACAGCATCACGGTCGAGCGCGCTGGATTCGCCCCGCAGCAGCGCAGCGGGGTCTCTGTCGCTGTCGGGCAAAGTGCTCGAGAAGATTTCGTTTTGACCCCGGGGAATGTCAGCGAACAGGTAGATGTGAGCGATCGCCCGCAGACCATCAATGCTTCGACTCAGCAGACCAGCGGGCTTGTGAGCGAACGGCAGGTGAAGGATCTTCCGCTGAACGGGCGATCCTACGATCAACTGATCACGCTCAATCCGGCGACGGTCAACTATACCTCGCAGCGGTCCGGCTCCGTGGGCTCCTCGAACTCTTCGGTGGGGAACATGTTTGCTGTCGCGGGCAGGCGTCCGCAGGACAACCTCTACCTGCTGAACGGGATTGAGTACACAGGGGCGTCGCTGATCAACGTCACGCCAGGCGGCACTAGTGGACAGCTGCTCGGCGTGGATGCGGTGCGCGAGTTCAACGTTGTCACAGATACTTACTCGGCGGTGTATGGCAAGCGGCAGGGCGCGCAGATTGGCATTGTCACCGCGAGCGGCACGAATACGCTGCATGGCAGCGCCTACGAATTTCTGCGAAACAGCATCCTTGACGCGCGTAACTACTTCGATCAGGCAGCCATTCCGCAATTCCAGCGGAATAATTTCGGTGCGTCTCTCGGTGGCCCCGTTCGCACCGATAGGGCCTTCCTTTTCGGCAACTACGAGGGCTACCGGCAGAACCTTGGCCTCAGCAATGTTGCCCTCGTGCCCGATACGCAGGCGCGGCACGGACGCCTGCCGAATGCAAAGACCGGCGTGCTCACGGACGTGGGCATTGCTCCGGGTGTGGCAAACCTGCTGGCGCTGTGGCCGGAGGCGAACGGAGCCGAACTGCTCGATCCCACAACAGGTTTCGCGACCGGCATTGCGCGAGCGTTCAGCAATCCGAAGCAACGCGTCCGGGAAGACTTTGGCACCGTTCGCGCAGACCTGAATCTGCGCAAGCAGGATCTTCTTTTTGGCGTCTATACCATCGACGACTCCAACGCACACACGCCCACGGTGAACCCCTTCTCCGTGATCGACGAGCGGCTGCGCGAGCAGGTGATCAGCCTTGAGGAGCAGCACATTGTTTCACCGCAGCTGCTAAACACCCTGCGGATCGGCTACTCTCGCGCGGCTTTTTACTTTCAGGGAAGCTCCACGGAAGACGTGCCCGGATTCGTTGCCGGCCGTCCGGTGGGCGCCATCGTGATCGCCGGTTCCACGGCGTCCAATGGTGCCTCGCAGATCACCGGTGCCGGCGCAAACACCGGCAGCAATAACGCCGTTGCGCGAAACCTCTTTACGCTCGACGATCACGTTTTCTGGACACTGGGGCACCATCAACTGCAGCTAGGTGGTTGGCTGCAGCACCTGCAGAGCAACGACAATCTCGCGCAGAACCAGTACGGCCAAGCATCTTTTGCTTCGCTGCAGACATTCCTGCAGGGCAGTATCAAGACCTTCACGATCGTGCCGAGCGCGACAGCGCTGAACTGGCGCTCCTGGTTTGGTGCGGGTTATGCCGAGGATTTGTGGACCGTAACGCCGAGGCTGGAGGTGCGTGCCGGCCTGCGTGTCGAGAGCAGCAACGGCTGGAACGAGGCTCACGGCCGCGCTGCCAACTACCGCATCGCCAACGGCGTTATCGGCAGCAACCCGGTCATCGGCTCGTCCGCGCTTGCGCAGAACCGCGCCAGGTTTCTGCCCCAGCCACGCCTGGGCGCTGCATGGACTCCCTTCGGGGACGGCCGCACGGCGGTACGCGCCTCCTTTGGCCTGCAGCAAAGCCTGCTCGATAACCTGAACTACCGGCTTGATCAGACCGCTCCGTTCAATGCAACGCTGAGCTACAGCGGCACGACCGTCGCCAATCCAGTTGCGGGCGCATCGAGTGTCTCGCCTTCGAGTGTGCAGGCCGACATCGCGACACCTACCGTTCTGGCATGGACCTTGCAAGTCGAACAGCAAATTGCGCCGGAGACATCGTTGGCGGTCAGCTTCCTCGGCTCGCATGGATACCATCAAATTCTGTCTCAGGACGAGAATGAGCCAGCGTTCGTCCGGTGTCCGCATCCGTCGTGCCCCGCCGGTCTTGCGGACGGGACCGTGTACTACCCAACCACGGCAAAGGCCAACCCCGCACTCGCCAATACGACCTCGTGGGTGTCGCACGGCAACAGCCTCTACAACGGCCTGGTGGTCGACGTGCGGCGCGCCTTTGCGGGCGGTCTGCAGTTCCGCGGGAACTACACCTGGTCAAAAAATCTGGATAACGGCTCAGCGTGGAATACCAGCGTTTCCGCGAATACGCCCGCGTACGTCAGTGTGCCGCAACTGCCCGGACTGGACTGGGGTCCTGCGGCAACGGACGTGCGCCATCTGGCTGCTTTCAACGGAACCTACGAGCTACCCCTTGGCCGTGGCCGTCGTTTTGCTTCCCAGGCAGGAAGGATCGAAGACACTCTCGTGGGAGGCTGGACCATCTCTGCCATCGTCAACCTCCAGAGTGGCTTTCCGTTCACGCCCCAGCTTGGCTACAACCCCACGGGCTCCGGCGACACACGCAACCCGGTGCGGCCGGATCGGAATACAGACTTCCGCGGATCGCTTTATACACGGGGCGGCACCGCGGCACGTGCAGCCCAGTTCTTCAATCCTGCGGCGTTTCAGGCGCCGTTCGCGGGTGCCGCAGGCACACTCCGGCGCAACACGCTCGTTGGCCCCGGTCTGGCGAACGCCGATCTGTCTCTGGCAAAGTCCACCCTTCTGCACGAACGCGTGCGGGCACAGTTTCGCGCGGAGTTCTTCAATGTGCTGAATCACACAAATCTGACAACACCGAATGCCGTCGTCTTTACCTCTGGTCCGCAGCAGAGCCTTTCTGCGACGACGCGTACGGCGACCGCCGTCCTCAGCCCGACTGCCGGCGTGATCACGGCCGCGGCCACCAGCCGGCAGATTCAACTCGGACTCAAGCTGCTGTTCTAGCCGGCAAACATGAAGGTAAACAGAAGTCCTCAGGAGGGCTGACCACATGCAGAATGCAACCCTGACACCCTTGCAAGAAGAGGCTGCCCCTTCGTTGGAGCACATCCGGCCGCCGCTAAGTCACCTGCGTCTGCTGGAGGCAGAAAGCATCCACATCTTCCGCGAGGTAGCCGCGGAGTTCGAGAGACCGGTGATGCTGTATTCCATCGGCAAAGATTCTTCGGTGCTGCTGCGGCTGGCGCAGAAAGCCTTCTTCCCAGGACCCATTCCGTTTCCATTGCTGCACATCGATACCGGCTACAAATTCCGCGAGATGCTGGAGTTTCGCGATCGCACAGCGCAGGAGGTAGGTGCAGAGCTGCTGGTATGGCGCAACGAAGCGGCGCTCGCCGCCGGTACCAATCCCATTGCACTCGATACCAAGCGCTGTTGCGGCCTGCTGAAGACGCAGGCCCTGCTCGATGGCCTGACACATTACGGCTTCACCGCGGCGTTTGGCGGGGCGCGGCGTGACGAAGAGAAGTCGCGTGCGAAGGAGCGCATCTACTCCTTTCGCGACCGCGCCGGGCAGTGGGCCCCGAAGAATCAGCGGCCCGAGCTCTGGAACCTGTACAACGGCCGCGTGCATCCCGGCGAAAGCATCCGCGTGTTTCCTCTCTCCAACTGGACCGAAATGGATGTCTGGCAGTACATCCATGAGGAGAACATCCCGGTCGTCGACCTTTACTTTGCAAAGGAGCGGCCGATGTATCTGCGCGGTGATGCGCTCTTGCCCATTGAGCAGGAATTTGTCGCACGGCCCGGAGAGCAGGCTGTTCTGGTTCGGTCCCGTTTGCGCTCGCGGGGCGGCAGCCCGTGCACTGGCGCCATTCGCTCCGATGCGGACACGATCCCAAAGATCATCGAGGAGATTCTCGGCTTCAACACCTCTGAGCGCGCGAATCGCGCAATCGATCACGACCAGGAAGGCTCCATGGAGTTGAAGAAGCGGGAGGGCTATTTCTAATGCCCACATCGGAAGATCTGGTGCAACTGCACCTGGACACCTCCCCGGCAGTGCGCGACGGAGTGTATGGCCACGAGGTTGGAGATCCTTTGCGTTTGTATGAAGCGAGGGGGCGAACGGGACCGGCGGAGCCTCTGGATGGGCGCTTCCGCATTAGCGACTATCTGGCACAGGAACGCGGCAAGGATCTGCTCCGCTTCTCGACCGCGGGCTCGGTCGACGATGGCAAATCGACCTTGATCGGCCGTCTTCTCTATGACACGCAAAGCGTCTACGAAGACCAGGTGCGTTCGATTGAGGGAAAGGGCACGACGGCACCCGGCGTGCTCGATCTTGCCCTGCTGACGGATGGTCTGCGGGCCGAGCGGGAGCAGGGCATCACGATCGATGTTGCCTACCGGTACTTCAGCACAGCGAGGCGAAAATTCGTCATCGCGGATACGCCCGGTCATGTGCAGTACACGCGCAACATGGCCACGGGTGCCAGCACCGCGGACGTCGCCATCCTGTTGGTCGACGCGCGCAAGGGCGTGCTGGTCCAGTCGCGCCGCCATGCCTACATCGCAAGCCTGCTGGGCGTGCGGCATCTGATTGTCGCCATAAACAAGATGGATCTGGTGGACTGGAGTAAGTCCACCTTCCAGAGCATCGTCGAGGAGTTCAAAGCCTTCTTCTCTTCGCTGCAGGTGGAAGGATCGGAACGCACACAACTGCACTTCGTTCCGGTGAGCGCGCTCGCCGGAGACAATGTCGTGCATCCCAGCACAGCCATGCGGTGGTACACGGGCCGAACCCTGCTGGGGCTTCTGGAGTCGGTGCCTGCGAGCATCACGACAGACGCGCCGTTCCGCATGGCGGTGCAACGCGTGTCGCGGCCCAACCTCGACTTTCGGGGCTTTGCCGGCCAGATTGCAGCAGGCACCATCCGCGTTGGCGATGCGATCTCTGTTCTACCCTCCCGCCGTCAGAGCCGCGTGCGCCGCATCGTCACCTTCGACGGAGATCTTACCGAGGCAGCCGCACCGCTCTCGATCACGCTGACGCTTGAGGATGAGATCGACATCAGCCGCGGCGACCTGATCGCATCGCTTGATCGTCCGCCTGCCGTCACGTCAGACCTGACCGCGTCCATGGTCTGGATGGATGCGAGTCCGCTCGATCCCGGCCGGCGCTATCTGCTGAAGCACGCCAGCCGCACGGTACAGGCGCAAGTAGTTCAGGTGCTCTCAACCTATGACCTGGAAGTTCGGGTGGGCAGTCAGCAGGCCGCGACCGAGCAGACGCTTCATCTTAACGGCATCGGCCAGGTAACCGTGCATACCCTGCAGCCGCTTGCTCTCGACCGCTACACATCGAATCGAAGTACCGGCAGCTTTGTGCTCATCGATCCCGAGACGAACGCAACAGTCGCTGCCGGCATGGTGACGCGAGTGTCTGCGCATCCTGCTGATCGCTCGGCAGCCCTGTTGCCGCAAGGGCCTGTTACGCCGCAGGAACGCGCCTCACGGTACGGACACCGTGCCACGCATCTGCAGGTGAGCGGAGATGCAGCGTTTGTGGATGCGCTGGAGCGGGCTCTCTTCCAGGTGGGCGCGGTCGTGGTGCGTGTCTCGCAAGCCACGCCAGAGCTGCTCACGGTTCTGCGAAACAGTGGCGTACTTTTGTTGGTCATGGCTCCTGCACAGGAGGACGCGTCGGCTCTCACCATTGATGGTGGCCCTCCTCATCGGATCGCGTCCGTTGCACTGTCGGATGCGGTACAAGAGGCGGTTCATCTGCTGCGGACAGAGGGCGTGCTGCTCGGAAAGGCGTTGCCATGACGGAATTAATCGGAGCTATCGAATCCATGCATTTGCATAACGACGATGCAAGTACAGCCTTGCGGCCCGAGTTGCTCGCACAACTGGCACATGTGCGCCGCCTGCTGCAGGAGGAGTTGCGTGATGTCGGGGAGGGCGAGGCATGCCTCACTTGTTCCTTTCAGGCAGAGGACATTCTTTTGCTCAGGCTGACACAGGAACTGCGCCCGCGCATCCCGGTGCTGTTCCTCGAAACCGGCTATCACTTCGCGGAAGTCTACGCGTACCGGGACCGGCTGGCCGCTGAGTGGAACCTCAACCTGACGAATCTGCTGCCCGCGACCACTGTAGCCGAGCACGAGGCCGAACACGGCCTGCTCTACCGCAGCGCACCCGATCGCTGTTGCGCTCTGCGAAAGGTAGGCCCGTTGTTCGCAGCCGTGGCGCATTACAAAGTGTGGCTCACGGGGCTTCGCCGGGAGCAGGCTCGCAGCCGTACCGCCCTGGAAGAACGTGCCGATTTTGCCCTGCCCGGCGGGACCGTTGTCCGCAAACTTAGCCCCTTTGCGGACTGGACGACGCGCGATGTGTGGCAACTATGCGATCACCTTGCCCTTCCGCTGCTGCCCCTCTATGCGCAGGGATACACGAGCATCGGTTGCGAACCCTGCACCACGCTGCCCATTGATCCCAACGACCCGCGTTCCGGGCGCTGGGGCGGCCAGAAGGTGGAGTGTGGGATTCACATCCAGGCCTCTCCCGGAGAGTAGAGGGGCTTCACGGTCCACCCGCACCGATCGAGCGGAAAGGTTCCATGGAATATCTGATCGGCTTCGTTATCGCCGTGTTCATCGCGCTCACCGGCGTGGGGGCCGGCACCATTACCACGCCGTTGCTGATCCTGTTCCTCGGTGTGCCCACGCCAGTCGCGGTCACCACCGGTCTCGTGTTCTCAGCCGCGGTTAAGCTGGTGCTCGTGCCAACGCAGATCCTGCGGAAGCAGGTGAACTGGCGCGTTCTCGGCTACATGCTGCTGGGCGGTCTGCCGGGTGTTCTGCTGGGTGCACTCTTGCTGACGCACCTGGTCTCCAGCGGCTCGACCCAGCTGACAAATTTTCTGCTGGGGACGGTCCTTGTGCTCACGGCGCTGTATCAGATTGTCTACTCCTTTCGCTCTGTGCCCCTGGAGGCGATCCGGGCGGATCGGCGGCGCATCCGCCCTGCGCGGC
>CAXTSF010000151.1:6851-8158 GCA_964246865.1 uncultured Terriglobus sp. | reverse complement strand
GAGATAGACCGCGGAGCTGCGGTGTGATCCTGAGTGCTGTCGTGCTGATTATAGAGAAGGTGTTAGCACCCTGGCGTGACCACACAAAACGCTAGGCACCGGGCAATTTGGGTCCCAGGATTGCGTCTAACGATTCGGCAAGCAGCATCTGCGTCTGAAACACCTCGCCGAAGCATCGGGAGACGGCGTTGCATGCGTTCTGCATCGTTATCTGTGGCAGTGCGGCATAGTCCGCTTCCTTCTCAAGCGATGTGACCTCGCGGTCGGGAATGCCGCAGGGAACGATCCATGCAAAGTCGCGCAGGTCGGTAGTTACGTTAAGGGCGAAGCCGTGGGACGTAATACCCTGTGCCACATGCACGCCGATGGCGGCAATTTTGCGCTCGGGAACCGCGCCACCCTCGACTGTCCAGACACCGGTGCGTTTCGGGATGCGCTGAGTCGGTACACCGAAGTCTCGCGTGGTGCGCATGAGTACCTCTTCAAGAAGACGAACATAGTCGACCGGACCAAGGTGCGGCCCCTTTTTCCCAGGCAGATTGCCACGCAAATCAACAATAGGATAGCCAACGAGCTGGCCGGGGCCATGGTAGGTAACGTCACCACCGCGATTGATCTCGTGGATCTCGATGCCTTTGGCGGCGAGCAGACCGTCGCTGGCGAGGATGTTGTCTCTGCGCGAGTTGCGGCCCAGGGTAAGGACGGGAGGGTGCTCGAGAAGAACGAGTGTATCGGCAATTCTGCCGGCCTTGCGTGCCGCGATGAGTTCGGCCTGGAGGCGCAGGCCTTCACCATAGGAGACGCGGCCGAGCTGGAGAAGATGGGTAAACACGCAATGGCACTGTCCAGCGGATTGACGATCACCGCCTTATTAAAACTGCGGAGGTCTCGATTCGCCGAGACATCCCTAGGCGCTCACCATGATGCTCACACGTGAAACATCATGGTGCCTGCAAGAGAAGACCCTAAGCATTCAGCGACATTCCATATACGGATGAGTAGCCGTCCAGCAGGCTCTCCGAAAGTGTGGGGTGAGCGTGCTGGGTGAACATGAGGTCCTCGATGGTCATCTCCGCTTCCATGGCGACAACCGCCTCAGCG
Source organism: uncultured Terriglobus sp. (assembly GCA_964246865.1). Lineage (GTDB taxonomy): Bacteria > Acidobacteriota > Terriglobia > Terriglobales > Acidobacteriaceae > Terriglobus. The sequence goes on along the minus strand of CAXTSF010000151.1, from coordinate 7,057 downwards.
ATCAGTTCAGTGGCATAAGGACCGATGATATGAACTCCAAGAATCTCCCCGTACTGCTCATCCGCGATGACCTTTACGAAGCCGTCGTGGTTGTCGAGAATGGTGGCTTTGGAGTTGCCGGCCAGGGGAAACTTGCCGACCTTGATCTTCAAACCCTTCTCGCGCGCTTGCGCCTCGGTTAGTCCGACGGACCCGATCTGCGGCTC
>CAXTSF010000151.1:0-6841 GCA_964246865.1 uncultured Terriglobus sp. | reverse complement strand
GGCTTGGCATATTTGCCCGCGATATGTGCTGCGGCGACGGCACCGGACATGGAACCACCGTGCGCGAGCAGCGGCAGTCCGGCAACGATGTCGCCAATGGCGTAAATGCCGGGTTCGGCGGTTTGCTGGAACTCATCCACTTTGAGGGAAGTTCTGTCCATCTCGATTTTTGTCGATTCGAGATTGAGGCCAGCGGTGCGTGGCGCGCGACCAACAGCGATCAGCACCTTCTCCGCTTCAAGAATGTTGTCCTTCCCGTCAGAGGTTTTGAAGTGCACCTTGACGCCCGCATCCGTCTTCTCGATCCTGTCCATCTTCGCGGAGGTATGACAGACAATCCCCTTCTTCTTGTATTGACGTAGAAATTCCTTGGAAACGTCGGCGTCTTCCGCGGGAACGACGCGATCGGCCATCTCGATAATGGTGACCTCTGCGCCGAAAGAGCGGAAAATCGAGGCAAACTCAACGCCCACGGCGCCGGAACCGATGACGACGAGCGACTTTGGCAGCTTGTCGAGTGCGAGGATCTCGATATTGGTCAGGATAGTGTCGTCAGCCTGATAGCCGGGGATCATGCGAGCGTCCGAGCCGGTGGCGAGTACAAGCTTTTTCGCCTGCACGGTCGACTTCTCGCCGTTGTTATCGACACTAACGGTATGGATGCCGTTCTTCGCCGGGCCGGTCAGTGTGCCGTAACCGAGCAGACGCGTCACCTTATTCTTCTTCACGAGAAAATTCAGGCCGTTGGTGTGCTTTGCTACCACGTCATTCTTGCGCTTCTGGATGCCTGCCCAGTTGATGGTCGGTGAGCCGGTATTCTCGATGCCGAAGAGGGAACCCTCTCTGGCATGTTCAAGAATCGTCGACGAAAAGAGCATTGCCTTCGTCGGCACGCAGCCGACGTGAAGGCAGGTGCCGCCGAGCTTGTCTGATTTCTCGATCAGCGCAACCCTGAGCCCGTACTGCGCTGCGCGAAAGGCGCACGAATAACCGGCGGGACCGCCGCCAATGACGGCCACGTCGTAGATGGTATCTGCCACGAAACTCTCCCTATGCAGGCGCGCGAGCGCCCAGCGTGGACGCGGCTTGCCCGCGCAGACCTTAGTCCGCACTAGATCAAGTTTACGCCACCTGCAATGGCTGTTGTTGGAGGCAGAGATGGGCCGTCATACTTCAAGGAGAGCAGGTGAGGACAGCCCGATGGCAACAACAACTTACCTTCAGTCGAGGAGTACCTCGGATTGGGCACCCAGCAGCAACGGCCTGCAGAAGGTTTACGGAAACGAGCTCGTATGTGAGGGCACGCCAATCTGTATCGATCTCTCGGCGGTGTTCGCAGAATGGATGAAGCTGACCGGCAGTGCGCGTTAGCCGAGCAGCCTGGCGGCGTCCTTGGCGAAGTACGTCACAATGAAGTCCGCGCCAGCACGGCGGATACTCAGCAGGCTTTCCAGCATGGCGCGATCCCGGTCGAGCCAGCCGCGCTCGAAAGCCGCGTGAAGCATGCTGTATTCGCCGGACACCTGATAAGCACCCATGGGAAGATCGAAGCGCTCGCGCGCTGCGCGAATCACGTCCAGATAAGGACCAGCCGGCTTCATCAGCAGCATGTCCGCGCCCTCGGTGATGTCAAGCTCGATCTCACGCATGGCCTCGCGTACATTTGCGCCGTCCATTTGGTAGCCACGCCGGTCTCCAACCTGCGGTGTGGAGTCCGCGGCATCCCGAAAAGGTCCGTAGAAGGCGGAGGCAAACTTTGCCGCGTAGCTCATGATGGGTGTGTCCTGCTGCCCTGCCTCATCCATGGTGGCGCGCATGGTGGCCACACGGCCATCCATCATGTCGCTCGGGGCGATGATGTCTGCACCGGCGCGGGCGAGGGAGGCGGCGGTCTTCGCGAGGAGCGGCAGCGATGCATCGTTGATAACATGCGCGTGATCACCGTCGCGCTGCAGAATGCCGCAGTGGCCATGGCTGGTGTACTCACACAGGCAGACGTCGGCAATCAGCACGAGCGGGTCGAGCGCACGATTCGCCTTTAAGGCGCGCAGCGCCTGCTGCACGATGCCATCGTCCGCATAGGCTCCGGAGCCTTGTTCGTCCTTTTGCGCGGGCAGACCGAAGAGCAGAAGCCCCCCGATACCGGCGGCGGCGCAGATCTCCGCCTCTTTTACCGCCTCGTCGATCGACAGATTGAAAACACCAGGCATAGAGCTGATGGGCCGCCGTACGCCTTCGCCGGTGCAGATGAAGAGGGGATAGATCAGCCCGGAAGGCCTGAGGTGTACTTCACGAACCAGGTTCCGCATGGCTTCCGACTGCCGCAGCCGGCGCATGCGCGTTACAGGAAAGGACATGGGTCTATTTTACGAACATTCGGTTCTGTCCCCGCCAGGCCATTTGCACCACGGGAGGCCTGAATGCCGTCTAAGTCCATGTGCCTGAGTCAATCGAGTTCCCAGTAAACCAGACCATCTCTCCCCTTCGCCAGACCAGCGGTATAGCTCTAGAATGGCAGCGTCTGCGCGACCATCTTGCCGGGCGCACACAGTCGCCGCTGGGTCGTGAGCGCGTCCTTGCGCTTGAGCCCAGCCGCGATCTCCGTTGGATTGAACGCTCGCAACAGATTGTTGCCGAGCTCCGCTTGTATGTCAGTGGCGGAGGCACCTTTGCTCTTGGGGGGCTTTTCGATGCGAACGCGCTGCTGGACAAGGCTCGCATACCGGGAGCCGCGCTCGAGGCAATGGAGATCCGACGCGTTGCGGAACTCGCTGAACAGATCGCGGACTGGCGAAACGTCATGGCTGAGCCGCCCGACTTCATGCGCGACAAGTGGCCGGCTGTGACACAGATGTCGCAGCCGGTACTTGCAACCAACTTTTACAAATTGCTCAACCTGGTTTCCGGGAAGATTGACGCGGATGGCAGCTTGAACGATAGCGCCTCACCTGAGCTGGCGCGCATACGCCGGGCTGCGGAGCGGCAGCATAAAGCGATCGAGGATGGCTTGCGTCGTCACTTACGCGCAGTAACGGAAGCAGGCGGTGCGCAGGAGGAGTTGATTACTGTTCGCGGTGAACGTTTTGTGATTCCTGTGAAAGCCGAGTTCCGCCGTCGTGTTCCCGGAGTAGTCCACGGATCATCTTCCAGCGGCCAGACTGTCTTCGTCGAACCGATGGAGACCATCGAGCAGAATAACGAGCTGGTTCGCCTGCTGGACGAAGAGCAGGCCGAAGTGCATCGCATTCTCGTTACGATGACCGCAGTCATCGGTGAGCAGGCGGGCAGCATTGCGCGAGCCACCGAGGTGCTGGGAGATCTGGACGCGCATGCTGCGGTTGCCAGGTTCGGGCAAGCGCTCGACTGCGTGCGACCGGAGTTCGGCGACGGCAAGCCTCACGGAGAAGAGCCGGCTCTGCAGTTTCTGGACGCACGTCATCCATTGCTGGACTTGCGCATGCGTGCAGACAAACAGAGGATCGTGCCTCTCACGATTACCTTGCCCGGCACAGCGAAGCAGCTCATTATCAGCGGTCCAAATACGGGTGGGAAGACGGTGGCGTTGAAGACAGTGGGCCTGCTTGCCTTGATGGCGCAAGCCGGCCTCCCAGTGCCGGCAAGCAAGGCGCGGCTGCCGGTCTTCGCTGCCGTTTACGCTGACATCGGCGACGCCCAATCCATCGAACGCAATCTGTCGACCTTCTCCGCGCACATCAGCCATGTTAACCAGATTGCGCGGGAGGCCGATGCGCGATCGCTGGTCCTGCTGGATGAATTGGGCTCTGCCACGGATCCGGAAGAGGGAGCCGCGCTGGCCGTGGCCATCTGCGAGCGCTTTCTCGCCTTGGGCGCGTGGAGCCTGGTGACCACCCATCTCACCTCGTTAAAGATCTATGCGGCGAAGCATGACGGCGTTGTGAACGCAGCAGTCGGTTTCAACGAAGTCACGCTCGCGCCTACGTATGAATTGCGCATGGGCGTTCCAGGTGCATCAAGCGGCATTAACATCGCCGAGCGGCTCGGACTGGATGCGAGCATGATTCGATCCGCCCGCGCCAACGTCACCACCCAATCAGCGGACATCGCGCGTTTTCTTGACGAACTCCACACGCAACTGACCGCCGTCGCTTCAGAACGCGCTCAAATCCGCGTGCGGGAGCAGGCGGTCGAACGCGAGCGTCAACGGTTGGAGACAGAAGGAAAGCTGGAGCAGAGACAACGCGCTCGAGAGCTGGAAGGCAAGCTGACATCGCTGATGAAGGAATTCGAATATCAGATGCGAGAGACCGTCAAGTCCATCGAGGATAAGTCGGCCTCACAAAAGGTGGCCAAAGAAGCGGACCGCCGGATCGCGCGCTTAAAACGTGAGTTTCAGGAGCAGTTCAACTCTACGGTGGTTGCACACGTCTCCGGTGCAGATCGCCAGGACCCTGCAGCACAGCCACACATCGTTCGCACTATCGCTCCGGGCGACACCGTGCGCCTCAAGTCCCTCGGACGCGATGTGCGTGTGGAGCGTGCCATCAACGCCAATACGTATGAAGTGTCGATGGGTGCAATGAAGATGCGCGTGGCCAAGGATGATCTGGCTCAGGCTGCTCCCGCACACTCGCCAATGCAGTCCGTCAAACGCCAGAGCGGCGTTACTGTCATAGCGCGGGATACCGACCAGGCACCTGGCGAAATCAACGTCATCGGACGCACCGCAGACGAGGCCCGAGATGAGGTAGAGCGCTTTTTAGACCAGGCATTTCTTGCCGGCCGCCCGAGCGTGCGGGTAGTGCATGGCACCGGCATGGGCGTTCTGCGCCGCACCCTGCGTGACTACCTTCGCAAGCACCCACACGTGCTCAGCATCGCTGAGCCCCCTTACAACGAGGGCGGCCAGGGTGCAACCATTGTCGAACTTCGCCAGTAGAAGGAGCCGGTATGCCGAAATGTACACATCTGGATCAAATCCAGGACGTTGCGCCTCGCACGCGTGGCTGCGAAGAATGTCTGAAAGCCGGAACCACCTGGGTCCACCTGCGTATGTGTCTGGAGTGCGGGCACGTTGGCTGCTGTGACTCTTCGCAGGGCAAACATGCCACTGGGCACTTTCGAGAGACGCAGCATCCCTTGATGCGCTCCATCGAGCCCGGCGAGACTTGGGGTTGGTGCTTCGTGGATCAGCTTGGGATAGAGCTTGGATAACGCACGTGTTGTCATTGCACGCGGGTTACCAGAACACCTGCGAGATAGACCATCTGCTCTCGTGAAGCTCGAAGGAACTCGCCACAAGGAGTGTGGTTTTGTCCGCAAACAAAAGAGCCTCCTGCATGAGGAGGCTATTTCGCGACATCGAACAGCTTACTTACCGAGTTCGACTCCGCCGTGTGCGGCCTTCTCTTCCTTCTTCTTCTCATTGGCGTCACGCGCACCCATCGCCTTTTGCACCCAGGTGTCCGCTTGCGCCAGGTCTGCTTTCCGGGCCGCATCGTTCCCACATTCCAGATCGGCTTTGCGCCGGTATAGCAGGTTCAGGTACTGCATCGCGTCGTCATAGTTGTCGCGCAACTGCGTTGCCTGGTTCAGGTGATCGAGGCCTTCCGTTACGAGGCTCTGGTTCATCGACGTGAGCTTCGCGCAGCCTGCTTTGGAAAGCTTCGGGTTGCCGTCGCCCTTGTCCTGCATGTTCTCCCCGGCCAGCACCTTTACGGCGTTGTTATACGCCTCAGCGAAATTGACGGCTCCGATGGTGTAGTGGGCTTCGGCATCCTTCGGGTCAACCTGAATCACCTTCAACTCGTACTGCTTCGCCTTCTCGACTTCCTTGATATTGCGATAGATCGAGGCGAGCTGCTGCAGGGAGTTCTTGTCGTTTGGATGACTCTCGAGATATTCCTGGAAGATGCGGATGGCGTTGTTGGCGATCTTCAGGTTCTCCGGAGTCGTCATGTTCGGCACCACCTGGTAAGCATAGGCCGTACCCAGATAGAGCTTGGCCGAGTCCAGTTTAGGGTCCATGTCAATGGCTTGCTGGAAGTGCTGCGTCGCCTGCTCGTACTGCGCATTCTTGAATGACTGCACGCCCTTGTTGATCTGGTCGCGCGCCTTGAGCTGCTGGCAGCCGGTTAGACCGAGTGAAAGCAGAAGCGCGGCCGTGGCGGAAATACGTGCATTCAGGTTCATTGAGCGGATGATCTCCTTGGGAAAAGGCGCATGCCGAATATGCTTTTTACAGGGATAGGCCGCGACCTGAATCCCTTGTGTGGACCGATTGTACCCGTATACAAAGCTGCGTGACTAGCAGCCCAACGTCATAGACCATAGCAGACAATGGTGCGATGCGTCAGCCCTTCGAAGGCGATGTCGATTCATGACGGCACCAGTCTCCCGGCTACCGTAGCCTCCGGCAGTTCCAAGAGCTTGCCAGACCACTTCATCGATACAAAGGAAAAGGCGGCGGGATCACCCCACCGCCTCACTCCTTCAGAAGAGATCACTGGCCGGAAGCGACCTTCGGCGTGATGATCCCGATGTTGTCGACGCCGGCTTCATGACCATCGTTGATTACGGATACGACCGCTCCGAAGTCCATGTCCTTGTCACCCTTTACAAACATGACCTTGTCATTTCTCGCAGCAAAGATCGTCCGCAGCTTCTCCGTGAGCTCCGACAGATTCACGTCATCTTCGTTGATCTTGTAGGCCGGTGCACCCTTGCCGTTTGGGATCACCTGGACTGTGACCGTCCTTGGGTCGACGTCCGCCTTGGTGTCCTTTGGCGGCTGCGGCACAAGAGTATCGAGGCCATGAGCCGTGTTGGGCTGGATGACCATGAAGATGATCAGGAGCACCAG
>CAXTSF010000150.1:0-8242 GCA_964246865.1 uncultured Terriglobus sp. | reverse complement strand
GTGTGTGTAGGCAGGCGAAAGCAATATTTCGATGGACCAGCTGATCGATGATCCGCCCCGCGATGCCCGTTAGCCGGCCGAGGTATCGCTCGGCCAGGGCTGGCCCTCGCGTGATCGCCAGGTTGGGGCGATCCAGCAGCGCGTCCCGTCCGGTGGTCTTGCCGGCGCGGCTGCCCGTGTGCAGCACATCCCGGAGATCGTCCAGGCCCTGATAGCTGAGCCCCCAAACAATGGCAAGGCGATCCAGCAGCCGGATGGTGTGCGGATCCGCATCCCCGGCCACCGCCGGAAGCACGAGCGGCAGACGGATGAGCGAAACGGTCTTGCCCATGGCGACGCGCTCCGGGCACCGCTCGGCGGCCGGAAGCCGGTCATAGTGGAGGTCCTGGCTCTGGCCGTTGAGCAGGCCGCCAAGGCCGAGGTATCTCTCGAGATACGCGAGAGCCTGGGAGGCTTTGGCTGGTGCTGTCTGTACAAGGGACCGCCACAGCAGCGCGTAGGCGCGATTGATAAGGGCAAGGGCTGTGAGGATGGCTGTTCCTTCCCCGTGCTGGCGATGGATGCATGCAGCACCGCGCCGCTCCGTGGCATTGTCCATGCCGGGCAGGTCGTCAAACAACAGCGATGCCGTATGGAAGTACTCCATTGCAATGGCCATGTCGAGAGCCGCTTCCGGGGCAAAGCCGTGAGCCCTCGCAAGCTGCCAGCAGAGTTCGGATCGGACAAGGCTGCCGGGGCGCTCCAGTGTGCCACTGAGCGCGTCCCAGAGATGGTGCTCAGTATTTGGCGGGATTGGCAGGCGGGTGAGGAAAGCATCCCTCAGGCGGTGCTTCAGGACACCTTCCTTCGGGGCACCTTCATGGAGAGGCGCGCGCTGTGCTTCGTTCGTCATCGCGGTCTCCTCCTTTTATGCCGGATGCCCTTAGCTACGGCCCTGTCCCGTCGGCCAGGTCGTTAACGGATCCCAAGCGGTGCTGCCGGTCACGCTTGGGAATCGATCAGCCCCGGAGCAGATCATTGGTTACTGCGATTCGGCGTGCCCTGCCGTTACTGGCCCCGTCAGCACAAGGTTGACGGTGACCTCTTTGCCTACGTGTAGAAGAAAGGTGCTTGGATCTTTCAAGCCCCACTGAAGATACGGCACCGCGAAGGATCCGGTCGCCTTGCACTGGCCGTCCTGCAGGTGTACCTGCATCGGAATCGTGATGTTATGCGGTGTGCCGAGCAGGGTAAACACGCCGTCCACGGTGATCGTGGAATCACCGGTGGCGGCCAGTGCGCCCCTGTACCGCTGCGGAGCAAAGGTGACGGTGCTGTAGGTCGGTGCCTTCAACTCGTCGTCCCTCATCTTGCGGTCGCGGGTGCCGTTGCCGCTGTTACCGCTGGCTGCGTCGACAGTGACCGTGCCCATCATGCGTTCATGCCTGGGACTGAAGGTAACGGTTCCGGATTGAACGCGAAAGGTTCCGTGGACGGCATGCAGGGGATCGGCAAAGGTGAACCGCACCTCGGAGCTCGCCGGATCCACCTTGAGCACCTGTTCCTGAGCGGACAAATTCGCGGCCAGCAGGAGCGTTGCGAGACTGGCAAGGGCAACGGCGGTTTGAGAATGGCGAAGGTGCATGCGCGCTCCGAAAGCTTGCAGGGACGACGAACGATGAGACTCGCAGGACTCTGAATCGATTAAGATCTAATTTCGTTCAGGAAATATGGGATGCTGGAGGTGCCGCCTTGGGCCGGGACTCTGGCCAGAGGGAGGACATGTGAGCATGGAAAGACGAAAGAAGCCGCTCTTGCCGACACCCGCGGAGGCGCGCCTTCTCAAGGCGCTCTGGGCGTTGAAAGAGGCAACAGTGGAGCAGATCGTGAACTACTTTCCTGTGTCCGAGCAGCCCAACTACAAAACAACGCACACCTTTCTCCGGATCATGGAGAACAAGGGCTTTGTGCGCCACACGGCAGCGGGTAAGGCTTTCGTATTCAGTCCGGCGGTGGAAGAGTACGAGGTAGCGCGAGCCTCGGTGCATACCCTGCTGAAGCAAAGCTTTGGCGGCTCCGTCAGCGGGCTCTTCGTCAATCTGCTGGAGTCGGGCACGCTCAAGCAGGAGGAGCTTCGTGAGATTGAAGGCCTGATCCAGAAATACCGGGAGAACAGCGCGGAGAACGAGACGGTATGATGCCGGCCTTCCCCGCTGCTCTGTCGGCTGGCCTGCTCTCGCTTCTGTGCGGGTTTCTGCTGAAGGCGACTCTGGGGTATGGCCTCTGCTGGTCGGTCGCCTCGTTTGCGTCGCCGTCGTCGCGCCGTTTCCGCATCTGGCTTCTCTTCCTGCTCTCGTCGGCGGCGTATTGGATCTATAGCCTGTATCGGGGATGGATGATGCTGCGGCATCAGGGTCTGGTATCTGCGGCATCCACCGCGCACGCGAACTCGATACGCACGCCTGTATGGCTGTCCGCGCATGCGGCAATGCTTGCCGGGCGTGGTCTGCAGGTCGCCTCGCTGGCATACGCACTGGGACTCGCGATTTTGCTGATTCTTGCGGTGCGAAACTACCTGCTTCTGCGCAAGGCACTCCGCTTCCGCACCGCCCCGCCGGTTGCGCTTCGGAATGCGTTTGCCGATCTGGCCACAGATCTGCATGCGCCAAGATGTGAGCTCTGGGTTTTGCCGGGCATCTCGTCGCCGGCATCGCTGGGGTGGGTACGGTCGGCCGTGTACCTGCCTGCGGACGAAGCGGAGCGGTCGCCGCAGCACTTACATCATGTACTGACGCACGAGCTCTCGCACCTTCGCCGCCGGGATAGTCTGTGGGAGATGCTGGCACGTATTTGCCGGGCCATCCTTTTTTTCCATCCCATGGTGTACGGGGCATTTTCGTCGTTGCGCTTCGAGCGCGAGCTGGCCTGCGATGCCCTGGTCGTGGAGCGCCACCCTTCCCGCCGGGATGTGTATGCCGACACACTCGTCCGTTTTGGATGGAAGACGGCAGTTGCCGGCACCTCTGACCGCTTGGGCATCGGCTTTACCCCGCACGCGCGTGTGCTGCATGCGCGCATCCAGGCAATCCTGCTGGGCGAGCCCAAACCGTCCCGCGGATCCGCCGCTACCCGCACGTTACTGAGCACCGCGGCGATCTGGACCTTCGGTATGGTCGCACCGGCTCTATGGATTGGCTTCGCCGTGCGTGCTGTTGGCTCCAAAAGTGCCGCGGCCACATCGGCGGCGCGTGACTCTGCACCACACATTGCAAGAAGCGTGGAAAGGTCCGCAACGGCCTCTCTGCGGGGCCATGCACTCACGCGAGCAGCCTCGCCGGCTGCGACGGAATACTCCGGCGCTCCACCTGTGCTGCCGCGAACGGATCTGCGGACGAACGGCGGCTTCCATGTGCAGAATGAGGAGGAGCCCATGTTTAATCCGCGCGACGAAACTGTGGCCCCATCCACACCTGTCCTGAGCGGGCCATCTGCCCACGGCATCGGCAACCGGCCGCCGATGCCCTCGGGCACAGCCATGGCAATCGACGCGGCAGTGCAGCTCAGCCGTATGGGCATCGGGCAGGGCCACGATCGCGACTAGTGCAGGTTGCATTTCTATGCACGGTTGTTTGTATGAGATCGGCAGTTGCCGTTTCAGGCCGGCATCGGCAAAGATAGGCTCAGGATGAGCGTATTGGGGCGGCTCCGGTGGTTGGCGAAGGCTCTTCTCGTAGGAGCAGTGAGCTTCGTTCTGGCTCCAGTCAGGGGACGCGCCTGCGCAGAACCGCCTCAGCAGTCGCCACCCCTGCAGGACGGTCGTGCGGTCGGGAGGTCCGGCACCGTGTCAAATGCCGATAGGGAGCAGGAGTCCAGTCTGCGCTCGTTTCTTCTTGTGCATCCGGAGGCGGCGGACGAGCGGTATGCGCTGGCCACACTGCTCTTCCATCAAAACCGGCCAAAGGAATCGCTGGAAGAGTTCACCAGAGCCGCGGGGATGCGCAGGCCGACCGGCAGGGAATTCCAGATTGTGGCACTCGATTATGTTCTATTGAACGACTATCCCGATGCCGACCGGTGGATGACCGAAGCAGTTGCTGCATTGCCGAAAGATGGAGAGGCCTGGTACGACCTTGGCCGCATAAAGTACACGGAGAACCGGTTCGGAGAGTCTCTGTCTGCCTTTGGACGTGCGCTGGCGCTCGTTCCCGGATCGGTGAAGGCCCAAAACAATCTCGGACTCGCCCTGGAGGGCTTGGGACGGAGTGGTGAGGCGGAGGAGGCCTACGAGCGGGCAATTGCGCTCGATGCCGGGTCGCCTCACCGAAGCGAACAGCCGTTGCTCAACCTGGCCACGCTGCTGGTCAACAAAGGTGACCCGGCGAAGGCGCTTGCGCTGCTGGATCGCGCGCTCGCCATGGACGAGCGGAATGGGAAGATCCATGAACAACGGGGCCGCGCGCTGGAGCGGCTGGGCAGGTTGCCGGCGGCGGAGGAGGCCCTTAAGGCCGCTGTCGCTTTGGATCCCGAAAGCTCTGGCCTTCACTTCCAGCTCGGCCAGGTGCTGAAGAAAGAGGGAAAAGACGTGCAGGCACGAGGAGAGTTTGCGCGAGTGGCAGAGCTCCGCGGTACGAGAAGTGACGCGCACTGAATCTGCGGCCACGAGCTCCGCACGTAAGGAACCCCAGCGCCGGCACCCCGGCAGTGCGTCTTTTGAGGTATATCGAAGTTTCCCGGATGCAGCGACTCTAGATTTGCGATGGTCAGCCGATAAGGGCTACGTGAACTGCTGCAAGGCAGCTACGACGAATGCGGAGACTCTACTTGGTCGCGAGAAAACCCGGAACGTATGCACGGCCGCTGCTCATCGCCACAATTCTAGGTGCCGCGGCCCATGTACTGGTTCTGCTTCTGTTGCCGCATCCGGAACTTCCGTCGAATCTGCTCCAGCTTTTTTTCCCACTGCTGGCGATCGTAGTTACGCTGCTGGAGCGATCCCGGAGCGAAGACCGGGTCGTCCGGCATTGCTGGTCGGCTGTCGCCGTGGCCTTCGTGATCTGGTCTGCTGCTCAGGTCCTCTTCCTGTATTACATGTATCGCCCCGCGGTCCGGTTCTCCGGTGTCCGTCTCGATGACATGCTCTGGCTGCTGTTTGGTTTTCCGCTGCTCCTGGCCGCGAACACCACCCACGACGAGCTGGATCCCGTGCAGTGGATGGAGCGGGCACAGGCAATCTTCTTCTTCGTCGTTCTATATCTACTGATCTTCCTGCACTCAAACCGCATCGGTCTGACAACGGCATACCTGGTGCACAATCTCGCACTCATTCTCTGCTGCCTGCTGCGCCTGCCGGTCTGCACGTCCGCACGCGAGCAGCGACTGTTCCTGCGTCTGACCCTGTTCCTGGTGGTCTATGGCGCGCTGCAGACGATTGCTGAGGTGACCTTCATGCGCGGATGGAACCTGGGCAGGATGACGGATCTTGCCTGGACCGTTCCGTCAATTGTTTTTCTGCTGCTCGTTCTACGGGATGCGATGTGGTTCACGGCGGACGAGGCAAAACGGGCAACCCGTCTCATCATCGCCGTTCGTCGCGTCAAGGGCCTCAGCATTGCGTCCCTTACGTTTCTCTCGATCGGCGTCTCAGCGCTCCTGGCAACACGCGCGCCCCTGCTTGGCGGCATCTGTGTCGCCGGCTGCTTTGCCCTTTTCGCTCTCAGGACCAATGCTCGTGAGCACGCCTGGGACGAGGCTCACGGACGTCTGGAGCGAACTGTCCTGCGCGATGCTCTTACGGGTCTCGGCAACCGTGTGCAGCTGCGCCAAAGCCTGGGTGCTCTGTTGTCCTCACCCGTCCCGGGAACAACAGCAGCGCTGCTGTTTGTCGATCTGGACCGCTTCAAAACGATCAATGACAGTCTGGGTCATGCTTCGGGCGATAGCCTCCTGATCGAGGTGGCGCGCCGGCTCAGCGCCTCGGCCCCCCCGGGTTCGCTGGTCTGCCGTATTGGTGGCGACGAATTTGTTGTACTTGTATCCGTGCTTGATTCCGCATCGGCTCAGGCATCCGGCGAAAGGCTCCTTCATGAGCTGCGAGCCCCCTATCAGCTTGGAGAACACGTGCTGCGCTGCAGCGCCAGTATCGGGATCGTGTTGGCATCTACCGGTATCGGCAGTGACGAACTGCTGCGCACGGCCGATCACGCCATGTACCGGGCAAAGCAGATGGGAAAGAATCGTGTGCAGATGTTTGATGAAGGTCTGCTGACCCACATTCATGACCGCTGGCGGCTGGAGGCAGATCTGCGCAGGTGCGTTGACCAGGGCGACATCGACATTGCATTCCAGCCAATCCTGAGCATGAATGGCGGCGAGATCTCTGGCTTTGAGGCACTGGCGCGCTGGACTCATCCGGTCCGCGGTGAGGTGCCGCCCGCAGAGTTCATACCCCTGGCCGAGGACACCGGACTGATCCTTGCGCTGGGCAACCAGGTGCTCGAGAAGGCATGTCGGCAGGTGGCCCAATGGAACCGGGCCTGGCAGACACGGCTCTCGATCAGCGTCAACGTGTCCCCGCGTCAGTTCACCGATATGGAGTTCGTCCCGTCCGTGCTGGACGCACTCGCCCATGCGGGTCTGGAGCCGTCGCTGCTCCGGTTGGAGATCACGGAATCCGTACTGCTGGTGCATGAGGGATCGGTGAAACAGATCCTCACGGACATCCGGCACCATGGCATCCGGGTATCACTCGACGACTTCGGCACGGGCTACTCCTCCCTCAGCTTTCTCCTCAAGCTGCCGGTGGACGAGGTCAAAGTCGATCGCAGCTTCGTTTCGGAGATGGACCATAACCAGGAACGGCGGGAGATGGTCCGCACCGTCATTCAGCTGGGACATTCATTAGGAAAACGCGTCGTCGCCGAAGGCGTGGAGACAGAGCAGGAGTTCCAAACACTGGCCGCGATGGGATGTGATTGTGCGCAGGGCTGGCTGATCAGCCGGCCGCTCTTTGCCCGCGCTATGGAGGCGGACATGTCTGCAATAGCCTCTCGTCATATCCGGCCCACAATAACGGGCCAGCGGCCTGCCCTTGTCACCCTCCCGCCTCGCACATCACAGGCGGCCTGGGAGGGCAGGCTCGGCTCGGCATTGCCGGCGAATGCTGCGTCCTAAGCGACGCCTTCGAGGAGGTGTGTTCGACCCCGCCAGCCGCCACCCTTCTTCCTCTTTCTCCAAGGGACCCTCTCTGAAAGCCTTTACAGAAATGCCTTTTTGTCGTCTAGTGAGTAGGCACTGCAAGGACGCCCAGAAAGCGGAGCCAGAAGCAGCAGGGCAGTTCGGTCGATACGGAGCGGTCCCACGTCACCGCCGATGGTTCGGCATGATCCCGCCGCTGTGGCAAGCAACTCGGGGCGACCCTGGGCAGCATAGTTCTCCATAGGACAGGCAAGCATGAAGCGTCGAGAGTTCCTCCGTTCCACGGGCACGCTGGCAGTGGCCGCAGCACTGCCGCATACGTCTGCCTCTCTTGCACCTGAGGCGTCGCGCTCCGGCCGCACCATCCTGCCGCTCAATCGCAACTGGCGCTTTCACCCGGCCAGGATCGCCGGTGCGGAGGCACCCGGTTTCGACGACTCACACTTTGAGGGAGTCGTGCTGCCGCACAGCAACGTGAGCATGCCCTGGCACAACTTCGATGACCGTATGTACGAATTTGTGTCGACCTACCGCCGCCGCTTCCGCACGCCGCCCCAGGCGCGCGGCAAGAAGGTCTTCATTGACTTCGAGGGAGCCATGACGGCATCCACCGTCTGGATCAATGGCACCTCGCTCGGCGAATACAAAGGAGGCTTTACGCCATTCTCCTTTGACCTGACGCAACACCTGAAGCAGGATGGCGACAACGTCCTCGTGGTCCAGCTCGATTCGACGGAGCGCGCCGACATTCCTCCATTCGGCTACGAGATTGACTACATGACCTTCGGCGGCATCTACCGCGAGGTCTCCCTTCGTGTCGTGCCGGAGGTTTACCTGGACAACCTGCACGCGCGAACCGTGGATGTGCTCTCCGGCTCGCCTTCGCTCGAGGTCGACTGCTTCCTCGCCGGACCGGCCAACGGTGGCGGAACACTCGCGCTGAACGTGGAGCTTCGTGACGGCGCGCGGGTAGTCGCCAAAGCAACGGAGCCATGCACGCTGTCGGGCGGTGTCGACCCGAATGCCTCCATGAACCCGGTCACGGCGGCACCGGTCTATAGCAGCACGC
>CAXTSF010000149.1:5400-8255 GCA_964246865.1 uncultured Terriglobus sp. | reverse complement strand
CTTCTGTTCAGCCGAGTCAGCGATGCGCAAATCGGGAGGAGTATGCCCTTGCCACGGGTCCTCTGTCAATCTGCCGTACGGAATGGAGCGGACGGAAGGTCGTGAGAGCGATGCGAGATCAATCAAGGCGCGGCCAGGAAGACTGCGGTAACTAGACAATGCCAAAAGGGGCGCGGTAGGCGGGCCGGATCAGCGCCGCTGCCCGGTCGGAGGCACCGTCAAAGGCAGACGACTCTGCATTCCAGCGAAGCGGCTCATGCGTTCGCACAGCGATGCAGCCAAGCATCAGGTTTTCGACGATGGGTGCTTCAAAGGCGTAGCTGGCGCGAGCTGGCGGACCGCCGTGGCAGGCGCTGACCCACTCCAGATAGTGCCCGCGATTGCCGCCGGTTGCGGTTCCGCCGAGCTCCGGGCGAGTTGGGTCGAAGGGTTCAGTCGTCTTCAAGGGATCAGGGTATGGGCGATCGAGCTTCCCGCTGGCCGACAGCAGACGTGGACTCTCCCCCATGAAGGCGGTGAGCAGCTTGCCATTGTCGCCGTGGTAGATGACGCCTTCGCCGCCGTTGCCGATACTCTCACCGGCGGGTAAAGCTGACGGGCGCGCAGGCTCCATGCCGCCGTCATACCAGTTCAGGTTCAGCTCGGGGCGCACGGCAGTCTTCGGAAAGTGAAAATGGACGGCCGAGGCGACAGGGTAGCAGTCAGGAAACAGGTCGGTGGTGCTGGCCTCGATGCGGTCGGCAACGCCGAGATCGACGGCGCGGGAGATGGTGTCAAAGCCGTACTCGCCCATGTCGCCCAGCGCGCCGCAGCCGTAGTCATACCAGGCTCGCCAGATGAAGGGCAGGTAGGCACGGCTGAAGGGCCGGGCGGGTGCCGGGCCAAGCCACAGATCCCAGTTAAGTCCATCCGGAATGGTTTCGGCTTTGACCGGCGTCGCCAGGCCCTGCAGCCAGAACTTGGAGGCGCGCTTGGTCCAGATATCGATGGAGCGTACCGGCCCGATCGCGCCGGAGGTCAGCAGGTCGTGCACTCTTTGTGAGTCGGCTGAATTTGCATTGAAGATGGAGACCTGCGAGGCGCGCCCTGTCTCTTTCGCGACGCGAGCCATCTCCCGGCACTCCCAAACACTGTGCGCCATCGGCTTCTGACTGTAGACGTGTTTGCCGGCCTGCATCGCGGCAATCGCGATGGGCGCGTGCCAGTGATCCGGCGTGCCGATGGCAATCGCGTCGAGGTCTTTCTCCTTGCTCAGCAGCTCACGAAAGTCCTCGTAGCTGGCGCAACCGCCTGCAGGGCTGGAGCCGGAGCGGCTGCGGTCACCGCCCTGTTTGGCGTAAAACGCATCCGTCACCTGCTTGGCGATTTCGCGCCCCGCCGCAGGTCCGGGGAGCTTTGTGCCCCAGGAAGGATCGCCCAAGGCAAGCCGTACCTTCTTGCGCAATTCATCGTTGCCCCAGTCCAGGTAGTCTCCGCTGCTGCCTCGATTCACATCGCAAACAGCGATGACGCGCACCTCGGGCATGCGAAGCAGATCCAGAAGCACACGCAACCCCTGCGATCCAACGCCGATGCAGGCAACCGTCAGCTTGTCGCTGGGTGCGATGCGTGGAGTCGAAGCCAACGAGTAACGGTGAAGCGGAAGGGCAACGGCAGACACGGCCGCGGTGCGTAGCAGATCGCGGCGGTTCATGCAGTCAGGCCAAGGGTGGAAGAAGGTAACCGGCTCATGACCTAAGAGCGTACATCGTCTCAGCAGGCCTTGGCACGTCCGCAACGTAAAACTGGATTAGATAACTTTGTCTCACTCCATGCATGGACGGAGGCGCAGAAAGGGAGCGCCCGAAGGCGCTCCCTCTCTGGCTCGGATACGTTCTCCGCTACGACCGCCGGCGCCGTCCGGAGCCACCGGAACGGCTGCTGCCTCCACCGGGACGTGCACCACTGCCGCTGCTGCGGCGCCCGTAGCTGCCGGAGGGCCGTGACGGTGGGGTCGTCTCCTCATGCCCGGTTCCCGCGGCATTCGTGCGCCAGGCACGCGTTTCCAGGTGCATCAGGTCGCCTGCATTGGACAGATCCACGGGAGCGTTACGCTCCTCCTTCGGCAGGTTCTTGTCGGCCTCGCGCCACTGGAACTGGATCTTCAGGTCACGCTCCATGCGGCGTGCGTCGCTGCGCTCCTGAGGCATGACAAAGGTGGTGGCGACGCCCGTCTTGTCGGCGCGTCCGGTGCGGCCGATGCGATGGATGAAATCATCCGAGGCGTTCGGCAGATCGTAGTTCACCACATGCGCGATGTGAGACACGTCGATGCCGCGAGCCGCAACATCCGTTGCAACCAGAATGCGCGTCTTGCCGGTGGAGAAGGCCTTCAGGGCCGCCGTACGCTGCGACTGTGAACGGTCGCCGTGAATCACTGAGGTCTCGTGGCCCAGCTTCTCCAGCTTCTTGGCGACGCGGTCCGCACCATGCTTTGTCCGTGAGAAGACAAGGTACGTGCCTTCTTCCTCGCGAAGCAGCTTGTCCAGCAGGCTCAGCTTCTGATCCTGCATGATCAGGAAGGCTCGCAGCTCGACCCGCTCATTCGGCTTGGAGGTCGTGCCAATCTCGATCCGGACGGGGTTGGTGACGTAGTCCTTCACGATCTCTGAAATATTCGCGTCGAGCGTCGCGGAGTAGCACATTGTCTGCCGTGTCTTTGAGAGCGCGCCAACGATGCGGCGGATGGCGGGCAGGAAGCCCATGTCCAGCATTCGGTCAACCTCGTCCAGCACAAGCATCTCGACGTTGCGCAGATCGATCTCGCGGCGCTTCAGATAGTCTTCAAGCCGGCCGGGTGTGGCCACAACTAGGCG
>CAXTSF010000149.1:0-5390 GCA_964246865.1 uncultured Terriglobus sp. | reverse complement strand
CCCTCGCTCAGGCCGCCGCAAACCAGAACCGCATCCTGCTTGGCATTGGGGACGATCTTCGCATAGGCCTCGAGCACCTGCATGGCAAGCTCACGCGTCGGAAGCAGAATCAGCGCGCGAATCGGTTTCCGCTGCTTCTGGCCTGGAGCAGCCGCGGGCGGCAGGGGAGAGTTGTCCAGCCGCTCGACCATGGGTACCAGGAACGACAGGGTCTTGCCGGTGCCGGTCGCAGCGGTGGCAAGCACATCGCGCCCCTCAAGTGCAGGAGGGATGGCCCGGGCCTGCACCGGGGTGGGCGTAAGGAAGTTTGCCGCGGCGATGCGACTCTTCAGCCGGTCGGAGACCTGAAAACTGTTGAAGTTGAGTTCGGAAGAGATGTCTTGCGGAACGGAAGGAGCCAGGGGCTCCAGAACTGCGTGGCTGCCATGGGCAGAGTTGCTGGAAGTCAAAATTGTTCTTTCCTATGCGAGGGCGACACGGCATTCGCGTGACGCCTGCCAGAGTGGAAAATGATGCAGTGTGCGGGAGCCCTCTGGCCTGGGCGCGGCACCATGGATTTTCTGTTCAGCAAAGCCTGCTTGCCTTCCGGCTATGGGCGCTGCTGCTGCACGGCGAGGTCGCGAAAGCCAAAGGCATATCGACCAGTCAAGCCAGAGCAACCAACGCTTCCTCTCATATGTTCGAGGATGGCATGCAGCGATGGGGGTAGAACGCCGAAGTCTCTGGCCAACCCAATCCAATTCGGGCTGTTCCCGCGGCGTACGAGAGCAGAACTCTCATTCAGAGAGTAGCATCCTTGCGTCTTTGTGCAAAGGCTTTCCGGTTTTCATCCTCGGATTTGCCTTACCCAACCACCCAGCTTGCGAAGCGTCCTGCCCGGCTGGTTCAGCAGCAGAATCGCAGCATTCGCAACACGCCCGAACCTCGTCCACAGGCTTGCCAACCCTCCGGGCATCCTGAGAACGGGCCAGATATACATCCAGTACCGGAAGTTACGCCTAAAGGTTGACCGAAGCACAGCATCCGCCTCATGCAGGCCGAGATTGTCTGCCTTGCTCGACGATCGCAGTGCCAGCAACATCGCCGGAAACCAGCGCCGGAGTGTGTTGTTGACGAAGATGCGAGCGAGGCGCGGCTTCGAGGGAAGCAAGCGGCGTACCACTGCCTGGTAGGTGGGTCCGAAGACCGTGGCCAGGCTGTACCCACCCGAATTCATCGTGCGCCCTCCTACCCAGCGCTCCCACAGGAACAGACTCTGCCGATGGCTCCCAAGCAGGGGCAGAGTCCAGCTCAGCTGCGTCAGATTCGTCCCAATGAACGCGTCCGGAGTCTCCGCCGAGAGAGTGAGAAACCGCTCGCGGTTTGAGATGATCGCCGTGATAAAGGTCACCATTACATTCACCGTGACGGCAAAGTCGCGCGCGGAGCGGACCACCGCAAAGGTGCGGCCGTATGGGTCCGGCCGGTGCTCCGCCTGCCAATCCGACGTGAACGGCTCCGGCGCAACGAAGACCAGGTCATAATCCGCTCGGAGCAGGTGCCCGGCGATCGCATCGACGGCGCCGGGCCGCAGGATGTCGTCATCCCCGCACAGCCAGAAGTACTTGCCCCGCGCCTCATGGAAGCAGCGAACAAAGTTCGCGTCCGACCCGACATTGCCCGGCTGATGGATCACGCGGAGTGGCTCACCTGCATGGACGGTACTCTCGAGCAGGCATCTGGTCTCGTCCGTGGAGGCGTTGTTGCAGATGATGAGTTCGACTTCGGCATGGCCGGAGATTTGCGGCAATGCCGATGCCAGAAACTCACGTAGATACTGTGCCCGGTTGTAGGTCGGCACGGCGATCGTCAGCAGCGGACGCGGCTCAGGCATGCCAGAGACTCCGGTATTTCAGGAAGGTGTAGCTGCCCAGGCCCACGCCGATGACCACTGTGAGTCCAAGGTGGCCGGCCGTCATGCCGAGCGGGCCGTACCAGCGGCCAAGGGTCAGCGTCGATAGAGCGACAAAGATGCCGCCCAGCACCGAGTTGAGCAGAAACTTCTCCTGCTTGTGCGCGCGCAGGTACAGCGCCATGGACGCAACCGCATGGTTCAGGCACATTGTGGCAAGCAGCATGGAAAACGGCAGCGGCGAGAGCAGACGGTGTGCAAACCGGACATCCTCGCGGTGAAGGACAAAGGCAATCGTCCATGCCACCAGCGACCCGGAGGTACACAGCAGAAACGTCTGTGTCGCGGAGCGGAAGAACAGCCGGTCCAGTGCCGCGAACTCGCGCCGCGCAATCAACGCGCCGAAGGGTGCTGCCTTCGTATTGATCCAGGCGATGGCGATCGAGGCGATGGCATTCGTGATATTGAGCGACATGCCCATCTGCCCGGCGACGACCGGGCCGTAGAAGCGCATCAGCACCGGATTGAAAAGCTGGAAGATGAGGAAGCCCGAGGCGTAGGAGATGGCGATCCGCCATTGGAACGGCCAGATCTCCCGGCCCCAGTCGACGGCGTGCTCCCCCACGCGAAATCCGAGCAGGGTGCGCAGCAGAGGCCGGCGTGTCCAAAGGAACCAGGCCCCGGCAATCGCCTGACCCGTGATAAGGCAGGCCGGCGCAAATAGGCCACGGTGCAGCAGCAGAGCGCTCCAGGCCAGCAGGGAGCCAAGCATCGACTGAGTCAGGCGCGTCCTCGCCACCCGGCTCACAAAGCCGCAACCTTCCAGGAAGGAGAACACCGGATCAATCTGAAACGTGAAGCAGGAGGCGAGCACGACGGCACACCACGGCAGCCGCCACGCTGTTGCGGCGCTCCCCGGACTGGTACGGAAGAAATGCCATCCCAGCGGCAGCAACGTTGCCCCCATCAGCACCGCACCCACGGTGTACCAGCGCACCGCCTTCTGCAGCACGGAAGCCAGCCGTGCCTGCGATTGCAGGGGGCCGGAGAGTGTGGCGTCTTCGCCGATACGCAGGTGCGCCGCCTCGTGCGTGGCAAACTGCAGGATGACAACGGAAAATCCAAGCTCAAAGACAATCTGCAGCGCCACCAGCGAGCCGAATGTGTAGTAGTAGCCCTGCTGCGCTGGAGAGAGAGTGCGCGCGATCAGCGCAACGGCCACCAGTCCCGCGAGGGCGGACCAGCCGCGCGCCAGCACCGTAAATCCGATGGCGCGATCCAGGCCTGCCCCGCGAAGCACCCGTAGATAGAGCGGTGCCACCGTTGCGCCCACCGCAGAAAGGTGCTCTTGAGAGAGTTCAGGAATCCCAATGATTTTGGCTGGTGCGTCCGGCTCAGACACGGGCTGGCCCACTGGAGGAATAGCGGATTGCCACGTCTTGATGATAACAGCGCACCACCGAGAGAAGCGGGTCTCTCTCGGGCGATGCTCTCCCTGCAGCCGCTGTGTAGCGTGCAGCTCAGCGGTTCTCCTGAAGGTGTATCGCGAGTCGAGGCTGCCGGCGTTGTCTTCTCCCGGAGGAAACGGCATCCCGGACCGCATCCGCTCGCGCATCGGGGAGAGAATAGCCTTATGGGCACGCCTGCAATCGTTGCCGTGCTTGTGCTCTACTGCCGCGGTGCCGGGGAGAGCGAGGCGTTCGTCTCCTTGAGTTCCGCGGCGCACTCTTTGCCGGCGCTCGCTGGCAGCATGCAACTGTTGGTGTATGACAACTCGCCCGAGTCTCACATCCTGCCGTCATCGGGCTTGACAGTAATCTATCGGCACGATCCCTCGAATGGTGGCCTTGCCCCGGCCTACAACGCCGCTCTGCGCCTGGCGAAGGATACTGGCGCGTAATGGCTACTTCTGCTGGACCAGGACACGACCCTGACGGAGGCATACCTGCGTGAGCTGTTGACGTTCGTAGACACGCCACCGCAGAGCGAGGTGGTGGCGGCGGTGCCAAAGCTCGTCGACGGTTCCGTAGTCCTCTCGCCAAAACGGGAGCCGAGGCTAACGCACAGTGACTTGCCGGTGAACGTCACAGGCATCCTGCAAAGGCCCGTGATGGCCTACAACTCTGGAGCTCTGCTCCGCGTGGATGCCGTGCGTGCCATCGGCGGATTTCCGCAGGAGTTTACGCTCGACTTCCTCGACCACGTGGTCTTTCACAAGCTGCAGCGGTGTGGCGGGCGTGTATGGCTGATGCGCTCCAGCCTGCCGCACCAGCTCTCCACACGGACACTGGGGAGGGAAATGCCGCTAGCACGGTACCGGCGAATGCTGCGCAACGAGCGCCGCTTCTACCGGGACGTTGCCGGCTGGCAGGGAAGTTTCTGGTACAGGCTCCGCCTGCTGAGGCGTGCCGCGGGTCACGCGTTGCACGCTCACCGACGCCGCTTTTCTCTCCTGGAGCTGAGGAGCCTGCTGGGCCTGCCCCTCTGAACCGCAACAGGGCCCGCCGCGCTCAGATGTGGCAGCTCACCATGCCGCGCTTCTCCAGGTACTTCTGGTGGTACTCCTCGGCTCTCCAGAAGGTGGACGCAGGTTCAATCGTCGTCGCGATCGGCTTGCGAAAGACGCCTGCGGCGTTCAGCTCGGCAATCTTCGCTGCAGCCTCGCGCTTCTGCGCCTCATCCGCAACAAAGATAGCCGACCGGTACTGTGTTCCCCAGTCCGGCCCCTGCCGGTTCATCTGAGTCGGATCGTGGAGAGAAAAGAATGCATCGAGCAGGCTCTCAAACCGGACGCGGGCAGGGTCGTACTTCACCTCGACCACCTCTGCATGCCCCGTCTGATCCGTGCACACATCCTTATAGGTCGGGTTGGGCATGGCTCCACCCTCATACCCCACCGCTGTTTCCAGAACTCCCGGGATTTCGGCAAAGCGCGCCTCCACACCCCAGAAACACCCTGCACCAAAGACCGCAGTTTCAATCACCACGTTCACCATCCTTCTGCACCAGCCCGGCAGCCTGTGCTGCCCAACTGTACGTCACTCCCATTGGATGCCCGCCGTCCGGAGTTGTTATCAACGCCCGGCGTGAATCCTGTTAGAAACGCTGGGACGTGACTAATCATGCGGCCAGCACAGGCAGCACCTGCATCTCCTGTCCGAAGCCAAGGTCTGCCACAAAGCGGTTCCACACATCCACTGGCAGTGCGCCGCCGCTGGCCTGATCGTGTCCGCCACCAAAGGTGCCGTCTGCCCCTGCAGGTGTGTGGTTGCGCAGGAAGTGGACAAGGTTTACGCCGGTGGGTGCCCGTCCGGCGAAGTGAACGTAACCCGGCCTGAAACCTACGTTTACGCCAAAGATAACCGCCTTCGGAAAGCGAGGCCGCCATATCTGCGCAATCAACGGGTGCACCTGGCAGGCTGTATCCACGCGCACGGCGATCATATCTGCCCCAAGCTCGTCCCTCCACTTTGTCGAGAAGCGTGGCGCGGCCTTCCTC
>CAXTSF010000148.1:6829-8310 GCA_964246865.1 uncultured Terriglobus sp. | reverse complement strand
GTCTCTCTCCGGACCTCCCGGCCGGAGACTGCGTCCTTCAGCCGGGTTAGAGACACAATACCCACAGCCAACACTTAGACGAAAGCGACGCTTTGTGCAACCCCACAAAAAGAGTATGGTGACGCGTCTGCGATTGCGGCAAAATGGGTTGTACTTGATAGGGGACGAAGTTTGCGTGTTGCGCCACCACCTGGGCACGGGCTTGCAGAATCTCCGGCCGTACTGCCTTCGATTGCGGGAACTAATGTTTTCCCGGTCCTCATGAACGCTCCGCTGTATGTCTTGCGCCCACTGGATTTGGAATGAAGCTACCAGCTCTGTCTCTGGTTCTTAGTCTGACAATTTTCACGACGACTGCCTGGCCAAGCGCAAAGAAGGTGCCTGCACCTGCACCCTTGGCTGCCCCTGAAGCAACGACGGCGCGACCGGACTACCGGATCGGAGCCGAGGACTCTCTTCAGATCACTGTGTGGAAAGAACCCACCATGTCGGGAACCTTTCCAGTACGCCCGGATGGCATGATCACCCTGATCACGGGCGATGTCAGGGCGGCCGGACTGACGCCGAAAGAGCTTACCGTGCAGATCACAGAGAACCTCAAGAAGTACATTCAGGATCCACTGGTCACCGTCGTTGTTGCCGCGGTGAATAGTCAGAAGATCTTTCTGCTTGGTGAAGTGCAGCATGTCGGTCAGCTGACCCTGTCTCCTGGGATGACACCCTTGCAGGCGATCTCCGCCGCGGGCGGACTCACGGCATACGCGAACGCAAAGAAGATCTACATCCTTCGCGGCGAACCAGGAAAGCAGACCAAGATTCCTTTTAGCTACAAATCTGCCCTCAAAGGCGATAGCCGCCAGGCAGTCACACTGCTCTCCGGCGACACGGTCGTGGTACCCTAAGCATGAACAGGAAATCTTCCTTTTTCGGATGTCTGCTTGGCTTGTCAGCTCTGCCACAGCTTGCGGCTCAGGCTGTGCCGACGGCAGCGCCATCCACCGCAGTGGCTACCCCTGTCAGCGCGCCCGGCACCGTGGCCACCATAAGCCACGCCCCTTCTGAGGGCGATCTGAGCTACTCGCTCACGGCCTCCGAGCTGATCCAGTCGGGCTACGAAGGCGTTAGCGGCACATCCACTTCGACAAGTGTGTCCGGATCTGCGGCCTTCGTCTCCACGAGTGAGGTGCACCCTCTCAGCCTCGTGTACTCCGGCGGCTACATCTTCGGCAATAGTCAGACCTACACATCTTCCAGCTTTCAGACCTTCGGGATCTCCCAAGCGCTGCTCACTAAAAACTGGCGCTTCTCTGCGGCGGACCTGGTCAGCTATCTCCCGGCCTCTCCTGTCTTCGGACTTTCGGGCGTACCGGGAGTAGGCGATGTTGGAACGCCTTCGGTCAGCGTAGGCAATCTCCCAACGCAATCCATCCTGACAAACTACGGTGCGCGGGTCAGCAATATCGCCAGTGCCAGCGTAGACC
>CAXTSF010000148.1:0-6819 GCA_964246865.1 uncultured Terriglobus sp. | reverse complement strand
GAGCAGCTCGGTATACGGATTCGGCGCCTACGGTATC
Source organism: uncultured Terriglobus sp. (assembly GCA_964246865.1). Classification (GTDB taxonomy): domain Bacteria; phylum Acidobacteriota; class Terriglobia; order Terriglobales; family Acidobacteriaceae; genus Terriglobus. The sequence continues at coordinate 6,782 of CAXTSF010000148.1, read as the reverse complement.
GAGCGTTTTCCGGATGGCACCGGCATCGACAATAATCAGATAACCGGGTCCGCGGGTCTGAATCATCGTATCGACGCACGGAACTCCGGAGGCCTGAACTATAGCTATTACCGGTTTACCTACAGTGCTGGGCAGCAGCAGCTTGGAGCCTTCGCAGTACCGGGCAGCACGTCGTTCTATTCTCACGGGCTCAATGCTGAATACCTGCACACCTTCAACCGGAAGTTCTCGCTCACGCTCGCTGGTGGCCCGCAATGGACGCAGGGCACCAACACAAACGTGATCTCATCACAGGTCAACGCAGCGGCATCGGCGACTCTCTCGTACGCGGGAGAGAGGACCCACGCTTCTGTCACGTACTCTCGCGGATCCAACAACGGATCCGGCGTCCTCCTCGGATCCATCTCGGACAATGTCAGTGCGAGCTACCAGCGAGCCTTCAGCCGGAACTGGGAGGCAGGGCTCATTGCCAACTACGGCCGGGCCTCCAGCCTGATCGTCGTAAACGGCACCGCAACCACGACCGACGCCTTTTACGGTGGCATTCAGGGAACCAGACACCTCGGACGAAGCTTCTCCGTGTACGGCAGCTACAACGGTCAAACTCAATCTGTGAACGGTGTTACAGCCAGCCAGAATGCGTTTAGCGGCAATGCAAACATCATCGGTTTTGGCGCAATCTATGCCCCAAGGCCGATCCACATTGGGCGGCTGTAAGGATCCTTATGCTTGGTCATCGTGTTCTCACCTCAGACGACTATCTCGCGATCTTCAAGAGGCGCGGCCGGCTGGTTCTCATCCCAGCTCTTCTGCTGCCGGTCATTGCGTTCGCGATCACCTTTCTGCTCACACCCAAGTACATCTCGCAGACGCTTGTGCTGATTGAGCAGCAGAAGGTGCCGGATGACATCGTGAAGCCGGTCATCACATCGGATCTCGACGAGCGCCTTGCCTCGATGAAGGAACAGATCCTGAGCCGATCGCGCATTCAACCTATCATCGAGCGCTTTGGTCTCTATCCCGGCAAGACCATGGACGACCGCCTCGAGCTCGCGCGGAAAAGTATCGAGATCAAGCCAATCAAGTCCGAGGTAGCCCGTGCGGGCGGATTGCCAGGCTTCTTCATCTCCTTCCGCGCCGATGAACCCCACACGGCACAGCAGGTTTGCGGTGAAATCCGCTCTTTGTTCGTAGGGGAAAACCTCAGGGCACGTCAACAATCCGCTGAAGGTACAACCTCATTCCTTGAGGGCCAGCTCGCGCAGGCAAAGAGCAATCTTGACCAGCAGGACGCAAAGCTCGCACAGTTCCAACGCAAGTACATTGGCAAGCTTCCCGGTGAAGAATCACCCAACATGAATATGCTAACCAGCTTGAATGCACAGCTGGATGCGGCCACCCAGGCACTAAGCCGGATGGAGCAGGACAAGGCCTACCAGGAATCCATGCTGGCGCAGCTCTCTCACGAGGCTACAGCCGTAATAGCGGCAAAGCCGATCCCGGACGAACGGCTTACCCAGTTGGCGCTCCTCCAGGCCCAGGCAGATGAGCTCAGCACCCGATACACTCCCGACTTCCCGGATGTGATTACGGCTCACCGTAAGATCGATGACCTCCGGCGGGAGATTGCGCGCAATCCTGCCCAGGCCGCCGTCCCGGGGGTAAGCCGCACGCCTGAGTCCGCGAACGTGCAGCAGCTACGTGCCCAGGTTCGCGCCTCAGAGCAAGGAATCAATGCAAAGCGGGCTGAGCAGATGCAGATCCAGAGCTCAATTCGCACCTACCAGGAACGTATCCAATCCTCGCCTCTGGTCGAAGAGCAGTACAAGGCGCTCACTCGGGATTACCAGACGGCGCAGAAGTTTTATGACGATCTCCTGGCTAAGATGAACCAGTCGAAGATGGCGACCGATCTGGAAAAACGGCAACAGGGTGAGCAGTTCCGTGTCATGGATGAGCCAAATCTGCCAGAGTCGCCCGCATTTCCGAACCGGCTTTTGTTCCTCGGAGGTGGCCTGATCCTGGGAGTCGGTCTTGGCCTGGGACTCGTTGCTTATCTTGAGTACCGCGATACGGCTCTGCGGTCTGACCGGGATGTGTTTGCCTTTACGAAACTACCCACCCTGGCCACCATCATCTCTATTCATGATGACGACCCCCTGCCCGGTGCACTCGCCTCTTCCGCCAAGTCGAAGAAGCGTGAACGGCAAGCGGATGCTCTGTCGGGAGCGCGAGCCTAGCTATGTACCAGAAATTCTTTGACCTGTCGGCTCTTCCTTTCGGCAACACTCCCGATCCGCGTTATCTCTGCATGCTTCCGCACACGCGTGAAGCTCTTGCCAGCCTCGAATACGGCATTGCCGCGCGAAAAGGTTTCATCGTCCTTACGGGTGAGGTCGGCACAGGAAAAACCACACTTCTGCGACGCGCCCTTGCGTCGCTCAACGGAAAGCGCGTCTTCACGTCCTTTCTGTTCAATCCACGACTGGACATCCTCGAGTTCCTCGAGTTCATGATGACCGACTTCGGCCTGGTGCCCGCCACCCGAACGAAATCGGGCATGCTGCTGCAGCTCAATCAGTGGCTCATCCAACGCTTCTCGCAGCATGACACCTGTGTCGTTGTTATCGACGAGGCACACCTGTTATCACCGGAACTGCTGGAGGAGATCCGGCTTCTCACGAATCTCGAAACAGACAGCGAGAAGCTTCTCCAGATCGTCCTGTCAGGACAGCCGGAACTCGATGCACTCCTGCGGCGACCATCTCTGCGTCAACTCAGGCAGCGCGTGGCGCTTTGGTGTCGCACCCATGCACTCGCAGAAGAGGAGACCACGGCCTATATCGATACGCGACTCGCGATCGCCGGTGCCAATTACACCATCTTCTCCAAGGAAGCGATCGCCTCCGTCCATCGTTGTAGCAAGGGCATACCTCGACTCATCAATCTTCTCTGTGAGCATGCCCTGCTGCTTGGGTACGCGGAACAACTTCAGCACATATCGTCGGCTGTGATTTACGCCGTGGCCGCCGATCTGGATCTCAGCACAGATCTCACTCGAAGCCCGATGGAGACAGAGACTGGCGGAACAAGCGTTGTAGCCGGGTCCGCGAAGGTGGGAGCCAACCATGAGTAAAATCTACGAAGCGTTGCTGCGGGCAGAACTGGACAGAGTCGGCATTGGCCTGCAGGATCTGCCAGATCAGAGTGACTCTCTCGACGATCCCTCCGAGCAGATCGATGTCCTGCAAAGCGTCGCGGCTCCAGCAGGCGATCACCTTGTTCGGGCAAGCACATTGTCGATTCGCCAGCGCCCCTGGTCGCCCGTACTCGGCAAATTGCCAGGTCTGCAGGGACGGGGTCACGCTGCAGAGCAGTTCCGCAGTCTCCGCTCCCGTCTTTATGAGTATCGCGGCTTCGAGACGCTGAAAACAGTGCTGGTCAGCAGCGGTCTTCCAGAAGAGGGAAAGAGCTTTGTCGCGGCAAATCTAGCACTCAGTCTCGCCCGGTACAAGAGCAGCCAGGTGCTCCTGATCGACGGAGATCTGCGGCGGTCATCTCTGCATCATCTGTTTGGCTGCGCACATGAGCCCGGACTGGCCGAGTATCTCGCAGGACATGCGCCCGTGTCCGAGATCCTGCAAAAAGCAGAACTGAAGGGGGAAGACCAGGCACTTCGGGAAGCACTCCTGAACCTCACCTTTCTTCCCGGCGGCAAAGGTGGCGACAGCGTCTTCGATCTGTCCGGAAACAAGCGCTTCGAGACTCTACTGAGGCAGGTCGAACCACACTTCGATTGGATCGTGATCGACTCCTCGCCCGTCAATCTGGTGGCGGACGCTGTCAACCTGGCTGCTACTTGCGATGGTGTTCTCCTGGTAGCCAAGCACGGCGTGACGCGGTACGAAACGCTCCAGCAGGCGCAAAGTGAGTTCAAGAGTGCAAAGGTTCTCGGGGTTGTCCTGAACGGGGCTCCGGAAGACGATGCCAATCAGGGCTATTACGGTTACGGCGGAGACAACGGCTCCCAGCTATGATTCGCTTTCTCAACGTCTACTATCCGACTCGCACTCTCCTTCTACTGCTCTCCGAGGTTTGCATCGTAGGCGGATGCTTCTTTGCGGCCCTCTTCCTGCTGCTTGGTTCAGACGCCTTCATGACGCTGAGCGCGGAGCATGGAGCCGCTAAGCTGGTCGCACTCACGGTCTTGACCATCATCTTCTCCTACTACTTCAACCTGTACGAGCCTCAACTTCTCTCGGACAGGAACGAGATCTACTTCCGCATCCTGCTTGTACTCGGCTGCGTGTGCTTTCTTGTGTCGGCTCTGCTCTATGTCTTTCCGGACCTCGGCATTGCCCGCTATGTCTTTTCGCTCGGCTTTACCCTGCTCGCGATTGCGCTGATTCTCTGGCGGAAAGCATTCGCATGGATTGCCGGCAAGGATATCTTTCGCGAGCAGGTGTACATCCTCGGCAGCGGAGATGCAGCGGTCTCGCTGGTCCGGTCGATCGCCAAACGCAGGGATCTCGGGCTCGAGGTCGTTGGTGTGAATTATTCCCTGCCCGGCGGCGGTTTCGCCGAAAACGCCATGACCGCAGTTCAGAATCTGTTGGAGATGAAACGGCCCGTACACCGGGTCATCATCGCCATGCAGGATCGCCGGGGCGGCTTGCCCGTACGGGAGTTGATGTCTCTGCGCTTTCGCGGTGTCGTGATCGAAGATGCGGGCGCACTCCTTGAGCGCATGTCCGGCAAGATCCAACTCGACGGTTTGCACCCAAGCAGCTTCCTGTACGCAGAGGGCTTCAGGGTCAAGCCCTCCCAGCAGATCACCCGCCGTGTTGCTTCGACGCTGGCCGCGGCTATCGGCCTGATTCTGTTCGCGCCTCTGTTTCCCATCATTCTTCTGATGGTGCGGCTCTCTTCACCCGGACCCATCTTCTTCAAGCAGGTTCGTGTGGGTCAGGCTGGTAAGAACTTTACCGTTTACAAGTTCCGGACGATGCGACAGGATGCCGAGGCCGGTGGTGCCAAGTGGGCCAGTAAGAATGATCCCCGGGTCACACGCATCGGGATGCTCATGCGGAAAACCCGCATGGATGAGATCCCGCAGCTCTGGAATGTGCTTCGAGGCGACATGGCTTTTGTGGGTCCTCGACCGGAAAGGCCGGAGTTCGTCCCATGGCTCGCGGAACAGCTCCCCTTCTACAATCTGCGGCACATGATTCGACCCGGACTCACCGGCTGGGCACAGGTCCGTTATGGCTATGGTGCCACTCTGGCCGAAAGCCGCGAAAAGCTGGAGTTCGACCTCTACTACGTCAAGCACGCCTCACTCGGGCTCGATCTGCTCATCATGTTTGAAACGATCAAGACCATCCTTCATCGTAAGGGAGCGCAGTGACCTACGTTTTTTGGCTGGCTCTGTTTCTGGTGCTTTATACATACGCGGGGTATCCGCTCCTAATGGGTGCACTCGCGAAACGGCTGCCCAGACCCTGGCGGCGGGATGCGCACCCTGCGACCGTCAGCGTTATCATGGCCGTGCACAACGGCGAGGCCCTTCTACCTTGGAAGATCGGTCACCTGCTTGCCCTCGATCCCAAAACCATTCGCGAGATCATCATCGTCTCGGATGGCTCGACCGATCGAACGTCGGCTCTGTTGACTGAGATACAGGACGCTCGTGTACGAGTGATCCTGATGCCGGAGCAGCTAGGCAAGTCTGCGGCGGTGAATGCGGGAGTGCAGCAGGCCACTGGCGATATCCTTCTCTTCACCGACCTGCGCCCTCGCATACAGGAAGGTGCTCTCGCTGCGCTCCTGCGTAACTTCGCCGATCCGGCGATCGGATGCGTCGCCGGTGAGTTGATTGTGCAGAGCGGCAAGGAACACGGGCCGACAACCTCCGCGGTCGGCGGTCTTTACTGGAAATACGAGCAGTGGATCCGCACCTGCGAATCACTCTGGGATTCACCCGTCGGTGTCTACGGTGGTTTCTATGCCATACGACGGTCGCTCACTACAAGGATTCCGGAAGGGCTGATTCTGGATGACATGTTTCAGCCGCTCTCTGTCGTTCGACAGGGGTACCGGAGCGTAATCGATCGTGAGGCTGTCGTAATTGACCGCTGGCCAAGCTCCACAGCACACGAGTTCGCGCGTAAGGTGCGAACGCTCGCGGGAAACTTTCAACTGCTCAGGGAGGCACCCTGGGTACTCACCCGCGAAAACCGGGTTCTCTTCCAACTGATCTCGCACAAGCTCCTCCGGCTTGCGGTTCCCTGGATGTTTCTGGCAATGCTGTTCTGCTCGCTGGCGCTTGGCAGTCACTCGGCGGTGTGGTCCGTAGCGGCTGTACTGCAACTTCTGTTCTGGTTGCTAGCCGCTCTCGCCTCGAAAGTCCAGCTTCCTGTAATGCACCGGGTCGCCGCACCCGCGAGCGCGCTGCTGATGCTCAATGCAGCCGCGGTGGCTGCCTTATATGTCTTTCTCTTCACCAAGGGTCCTCTCTGGAGAATCTGGAAGCCGACCGCTGCGATCACTCCCCCGCCTTTCACGCTGCATGAGGGCGGAACGCACGCATGATCCGAAGAGATCTTTTGCCCGAAGTGGACGAGCAGCACAATCGCCCCAGCAAGCCATGCCGGCGGTCAGGACCTGCCGGCGTAGAGCTCCATGTAAGCATCGGTCATCCGATCAAGCGTGAAATGCTGCAGGTAGGCCGCCTCCGCCCTGGCACCCAGGCGCGCACGCAAATCCGCATCCCGAAGCAGAGT
>CAXTSF010000147.1:0-8393 GCA_964246865.1 uncultured Terriglobus sp. | reverse complement strand
AACTCGAGTGGGTCTTCTTCTCGGTAACTCCGACCGCCGTAAGCGCATCAAGAATGGACTTGCTCTTGACTTCCAGCTCACGGGCCAGATCATTGATTCGTACTTTGCTCAATCAGCCCCCGTCACCTACTTCCCTGCTGTTCAGCTGTTCATAGCAGCTCCATCCAAAAGGGAATCAACACCAACACTTTGATTATCGCTCGAAAGCGCGTACTCCGCGCTTCGAACATTGGCTCTTCTCGTCCTAACCACGGATGTTCTCGTCCGGATCGATCGTCTCGTTCGCGGTCTCGCCCGCCTGGTTGGCCAGGTCTTCCATAGTCTGGTTATCCATCTCAATCCGCGACTCACGGATGTCCGCATCGCTGCCAAACCCGTCCACCTCGCTCATCGCATCCTCGCGATCCAGCAGATCGTCGGCGAATACCTCCGCCTCCGTTGCCTCCGCATCGCTCCCGCTGTACCTGTCCGCCAAAATCTGCTCGGGCGTCTTTGCCATGGATTTTCCTTCCGTCTCTGGGCCGTCCTCGGACGCTCCCGCATTCTCGCTCAGTCTGAGAACCTCGCCTGTCTCGGCGCTGTCCGTGTCCTTGGCCGCGTCATACGGCTTGCCATCCGCCTCGGTAGGCACATCATGCGATACAGAAGATTCAGATGCAGTGGACGACTCCAGGGACGCCGCAACCTCGCTCACCGGCTCCGCCGGCCGCGTCTCCCCCTCCTCGTACTGGCCGAAGTAGTGCCGCACCGCTACCGCGATCTTCTCCACGGAGCGCTCGCCGATCCCCGGAACCTCGCCCAGTTCCTCTGCTGTCATGTCCGCCAGATGCTCCACTGTTGTAATTCCGGCCGCGATCAGCTTCTCCAGCGTCTGCTCGCCCAGCTCTGTTACCTGCTCGATCGGGGTCTGCGGCGTGCCCTGCAGCGCCTGCATCTGCTGCTCCACCTCCTGCCGCTTCTCCTCCTCGCTCTTGATATCGATCTTCCATCCCAGCAGCTTCGCCGCCAGCCGCACATTCTGGCCCTTTTTACCGATCGCCAGCGACAGCTGCGTGTCATCCACAATCACTTCCAGCTGCTTCTCGCCCAGGTCCGCGATGGACACGCGGGCCACCTTGGCCGGCTGCAGCGCTTTTTCCGCAAAGGGGGTGAGCTCCTCCGAAAATTCGATGATGGCGATCTTCGCGCCACGCAGCTCCCGGATGATCGACTGCACCCGCATGCCCTTCATGCCGACGCACGCACCCACCGGATCCACATCCTTGTCGCGCGACACAACGGCGATCTTGGTCCGCTCCCCGGCCTCACGCGCAATCGCACGGATCTGCACTGTGCCGTCGTAGATCTCCGGCACCTCGCTTTGAAACAGCGTCTGCACCAGCGACGGCGCGGCCCGGCTCACGATCACCTGCGGGCCCTTTGCAGCGCGATCTACCCGCAGCAGCGCCACGCGTACACGCTCACCCACACTGAACTGCTCCAGCCGGCTCTGCTCCCGCTTGGGCATACGCGCCTCGGCCTTGCCCAGATCGAAGATCACGTCCATCGGCTCGACGCGCTTCACCGTCGCTGTCAGGATCTCGCCGACACGGTGGTTGTACTCGTTGAAGACGGTATCGCGCTCCGCCTCGCGCACCTTTTGGAAAATCACCTGCTTGGCCATCTGCGCCGCGATCCGCCCCAGCGGCGAGGTGTCCTTGTAAAAGCGCAGCTCCGCCCCGGACTCCACCTCAGGTGCCATCTCGCGAGCCGCCTCCAGCGTCAGCTGGTTTTCCGGATCCTCCACCTGCTCTTCGCCCTCAACGACCGTCTTGAAGATGTACGCGCGAATCTCGCCCGATTCCTTGTCGAACTCGCCGCGCATGTTTTCCTGCGTCTTGTAGTACTTGCGCGTCGCCAGCGCGATCGCGTCCTCTACCGCCCCCACCACAATCTCCGGGTCGATGCCCTTCTCGCGGCTCATCGTCTCAATCGCCTGGTACAGTGCACTCGCCATTCCGCTCTACCTCTTTCCAAATCTGCAACAAATTCCGCTTCCAGCTGATAACGCACAGCCACAAGCTTCCAGCGGCATTCCCTGAGCAACGAACAACAAAACTTTTGACGAGCCTCAGATCTCGGCAACCAGATGCGCCCGTTCAATTTCGCCGAGCGAGACCGTCACCACCTCCGGTGGTGCCACCGCCCCCTTCTTACCTTTGCCCTTCAACTTCACCGCGGACAGATCCAGCATTACCTTCTCACCGGCGAAGCTCATCCTTCCAACCACAATCTTCCGGCCGGCAACCGCGGTAAATAGCTTCGCCTCCACCAGAAATCCCGCAAACCGCTCGTAGTCCGCCGCGCGATAGAGCCGGCGCTCGATCCCCGGAGAGGAAACCTCCAGTGTGTACTCGGCCGTACCGGGTACCAGGTCCTCCACGTCCACCACCACTCCGAACTCCTGGGCGAACACAGCACAATCTTCGTGCGTCACACCCGACAGTGCCTCCACGGGCACACCGGAGGGAACGCTGGAGCTGTCCTCCGCGGCCCTGAGCTTCAGAGCAGCCCGGCCCTCCACGTTCTTCTCGACATACACCCGCAGGGAACGCGCCTTGCCTGCCCCTACAAACTCCACGTCCACGATCTCCAGGCCATAGCCCGCGGCCACCCGCTCCGCCGCCGCACGAATCTGGTCCAGCTCCACTGCCATATCCTGCCCCGATGAAAGTGACCTAACGAAAAATGGCGCAAAGAAAAGGCGGGCTCTCGCCCACCCAGTCGCTTCGCCAGTCCGGAACCCCGGCGAAAGAACTTTGCCTACAGACCGAAGTCTACTCCCATAAAGCTCCGCTTTCAACAGGACGAAGCCAGGCTTAGATTGCGCGCCCGTTCACAACATTCTAAAACCCGGAACACCGGAAAGAGATAGCTGATACACCCACGCTACTTCTGCAGTCAAGATGTATCACCATGGGAGATGCGTCGTCGGCAGCATTACCTTCGCAATTTTCAATCCTCATGGGTCGAGACAACGAAGTAGAATTCAGCGACAGTGAGTACGACTTATGCGCAGATAATAAACATTCCGCACCATTCACCGCTTCTGAAACGCGTGATGCCCGGGCTCGATGCTATCCGCGGAATCGCCATCCTTGCTGTCGTCGCTTATCACGAGCTCTCCTGGCAGCTGCCTTGGCCGCTTCACAGCGGTTCGGCTGCCGCACACATTGCCAAACTTCTGGGAATGGGGTTCCTCGGTGTCCAACTCTTCTTTGTGCTGTCCGGCTTTCTTATTACGGGCATCCTGTTGGACGCGCGCAGTTCGCCCGATTATTGGCGCAATTTCTATATACGACGCGCGCTCCGGCTGCTCCCTGCTCTGCTCCTGACCCTTATCCTGCTTCGTCTGCTCTACCACGCACCCTATGCGTACCTTGGAGCGTGCCTCTTTTACATGGCCAATCTCACGCAGGAGCTTGGCATCCAGTCCCATTTCATCTACGGCGTTCTCTGGTCGCTTGCCGTGGAAGAACAGTTTTATCTGGTCTGGCCATTCGCTATTCGCTTTGTCAGCCGTCGCAGCATCGCTATGTTTGCCTGGGCATCTGTTCTGCTGTCGCCCTTGCTTCGTTACCTCGCCATCTCCGGCATTCTCTCCCTGGGGCACAATGCTGACGCGACATGGCTTATCTCAGACAAGCTCGCCATCGGTGGTTTGCTTGCACTGTATCTGCGCTCACCCGGCGGTACGCAGATTCACCGTGTGCGCCGGCTTACGCTGGGCGTGGGCCTGGCAGGTCTGGCGCTTCTGCTGCTAGCCGCTCCTCTGGGCTTTCTCTATCGCACGACAGCACTCGGCATGGCTCTGCAGGCAGAGCCGTTTGACCTGCTCTTCTGCGCATTGCTGCTGTTAGCGTTGCAGTTCGGAGATCGTCCCGCCGTTCTGTGGTGTACCAGGCCGTTGCGCTTCCTTGGCTACATCAGTTACGGCCTCTATCTCTACCATCTCATCGTCTTCCGTGAGATAGACGTACTCGCGGTTCGTTTTGGCCTGTACCGTGGCCCGGAGCTCTCCGGCTCACTTTGGCTCCTGCGTTTTCTGCTGGCCGGCGGAGCCGCGGTCGGCCTCTCCTACCTCTCACGCAGATTCTTCGAAAACAGTTTTCTCAGCCTCAAGAGCCGCCTCACTCCCTCGATTCGAGCTTCACCTGTTGCAGGCTGATCTTTGTCGCGGAGCGGAGCTGCATCAAGTTGCGCGTTGGCGGAACCGCCTCTAGGCAGCGGAACCCACCAGAGCCTTCTCCAAAGCCACGGTCTTCTTCCGCTCGCGCGTCCCCGTCCAACTCACCTCGGGTAACGCCTCAAACGCCGGCCGCGCAAACAGGTAGCCCTGCATCAGCGTCACACCGCAGCCCTGCAGTGTGGCGCACTCCGCATCCGTCTCCACCGACTCCGCAATCATCTCCATGCCCAGCCGCCGGCTCAGTGCAACCATCGACCGCACAATCTCCTCCGCACGCGGCCGCCGGTCGATCTCACGGATCAAGCGCCCATCGAGCTTCAGGACATCGCCGCCCAGCTCTGCCAGCAGATTCAATCCGCTGTATCCCGCGCCAAAGTCGTCCAGCGCAATGGCAAAGCCATGCCGCCGGTACTCCGTCACAATGTCGAGCAGGTGCGCGCTGTTGTCGATCCGCTCATCTTCCGTGATCTCAAAGATCAGCCGGTCCAGCGGAAAGCCCGTTTGGCGGGACACCTGCAGCGTCTGCCGGATGCATGCCGCCGGGCTATACACCGCACCCGGCATAAAGTTGACCGACAGCTTGGCCCCGCTCTCCACCATGCCCAGCCGCGCCGCCAGCGAGATCGCCTTCACCCGGCAGCTCTGGTCGAATGCATACCGGTTCGCCCCGTTCACCTGCGCCAGCACAAACGCCGCAGGCTCCTCCTTTGGCCCCCGCGCCAGCGCCTCATAGGCATACACCAGCTGCCTGGGTACATCCACAATCGGCTGAAATGCCATGGAGAACGCAAACGGCTCCTCTGAGCCGTCCCTGCAGGCGGTACATATAGGTTTGCTCGAGTCGCTCATTCGGGTACCTGCATTGTTAGGTGTGCCCGCCGGTACTCGAATCCCACTTTCGGGGAATACCCTTCGTACGCCGTCAATCAGCCGCGATCCTGGCCGCCTCCCCTGCCGGCGATTGCGCCTCCGCCGGTACCGCCATACAATCTTGCGAACGCCATGCTAGTCACCCCCGTCCCGGAAGCCCTGACCTTTGACGATGTCCTGCTCGTCCCTGCCTACTCCAGAGTCGTCCCCACGGAGGTCAGCACCCTTACCCGCCTTACCCGCCGCATCACCCTCAACACACCCCTGCTCTCCGCCGCCATGGATACTGTCACTGAGTCACGCCTGGCCATCGCCATGGCCCAGGCCGGCGGCATGGGCGTCATCCATCGCAATCTCTCCATCGAGCAGCAGGCCGGCGAGGTCGACAAGGTGAAGCGCTCCGAGTCCGGCATGATCGTCGACCCCGTCACCATCGAGCCCGACCAGCCCATCTCCGACGCCCTCGAGGTCATGCGCCGCTATAAGATCTCCGGCGTCCCCGTCACCCATAACAAGCGCCTTGTCGGCATCCTCACCAACCGCGACCTTCGCTTCGTCCAGCGCACCGACACGCCTATCTCTGAAACTATGACGAGGGACAACCTCATCACCGTCCCTGTCGGCACTACCCTTGAAGACGCCGAGCAGATCCTCCATCAGCATCGCGTCGAAAAGCTCCTGGTCGTTAATGACTCCTACGAGCTCAAGGGCCTCATCACCGTCAAGGACATCCAGAAAAAACTGAAGTACCCCAATGCCTCCAAGGACGCCGCGGGCCGGCTTCGCGTCGCCGGTGCCATCGGTGCCACAGGCGACTTCCTTGAGCGCGCCGCCGAACTTGTCGAGGCCCGCGTCGACGCCCTCGCCATCGACTCCGCCCACGGCCATAGTTCCCGCGTCCTTGAAGCTGTCCGCGCCTGCAAGCGCCGCTTCCCAGACGTCGATCTCCTTGCCGGCAACATCGCCACCTACGAGGGCTGCCTCGCCCTTATCGACGCCGGCGCAGACGCCGTCAAGGTCGGCATAGGCCCCGGCTCCATCTGCACCACCCGCATGGTCACCGGTGCCGGCATGCCTCAGATGACCGCCATCTCCGAGGCCTTCCGCGCTGGCCACGAGCGCGACATTCCCATCATCGCCGACGGGGGCATCAAGTACTCCGGCGACGTCACCAAGGCCATCGCCGCCGGTGCCAGCGTCATCATGATCGGCTCCCTCTTCGCCGGTGTCGACGAGTCCCCCGGCGAAACCATCCTCTACCAGGGCCGCTCCTTCAAGACGTATCGCGGCATGGGCTCCCTCTCCGCCATGGCCCAGGGCTCGGGCGAGCGCTATTTCCAGGGCAAGGACGACCTCACTCCCAACGCCGGAACCACCTCCATCACAGCCCCTGAGCCCAGCTCCGGCAACCGCCTGGCCAAGTTTGTGCCCGAGGGCATTGAAGGCCGCGTCCCCCACCGCGGCCCGCTCGAGGCCATGGTCTACCAGCTCGTCGGCGGCCTCCGCTCCGGCATGGGCTATCTCGGCTGCGAATCGATCCCGGACCTGCAGAAGAACGCCCGCTTCGTCCGCATCTCCGGCGCCGGCCTCCGCGAATCCCACGTCCACGACGTCATCATCACCCGAGAAGCCCCCAACTACCACGTCGAGTAATTGCCATGCGGGCCAAAGGCAGGTCCTCACACCGGAGCAACGCCTGCCCCTCCTCCGCAAGTCGTGTACCATCGAGCTATGCGGCGGTTGCTCCAATTCGGCACACTGCTGCTTCTTTCATCTCTTGTCCTTGCACCCCTGATTGAGCTCCTGGATCGTTGGGACACGGCTGGGCTCGAAAACGATAGTGAGATGGCCGTCTGCGGTCTCGCGATCTTTTTCGGCCTGTTGCTCGCGGTCTGCGCCGCTCTCATTGAGGTGGCGGACGACCTCCGAGGCATGCTGATCGCGCTCATCATGCCTCAGCGAACACCCAGGCCTCAGTGTCGGCATGCCTTCGCGTACAAGCTCATCTTGCCGCCGATCTTGGCACCTCTCCGCATCTGATCCATCTCCGGCCATGCACTCCTGCCAGGTGACTGCGATTCGTCCCTGCGCAACTCGTTCGCGTTTCTGACGCGGCGGCCCTGTCGCCGCATGCCCCGAGAGGAACACCTTGCTTTTCTCAAGCGCAATACCCCGCCGGGGCTTCGCCCTGTGTGCCCTTGCCTTATCGCCTCTTGCTCTTACGGCCCAAACCGGCCAGAACGGCAGCATCTCAGGCCTGGGGACGGGGCCAGACAACGCTCCCGTCGCCCATGCTGCCGTAACCCTCACCGGCAATGGGCTTACACGCAGGTCGGCCTCCGCCATCGACGGCACCTTCTCCCTTTCTGACCTGCCTAGCGGCACCTACACCGTCCAGGTAGCCGCACCCGGCTTCTCCATCCTCAGCCTGTCCGGGGTGCCCGTCGCTTTGGGGCGCAATACGCAACTGAACCTCTCTCTGCATCTCGCGGGCAGTACGGAGAACGTCAGCATCACAGCCAGCCCATCCACCTTTGACAGTGGCCAAACCTCTTCCGTCGTCAACATCGATCGGGAAAGGGTGGAAGAGCTGCCTATCCCCAATCGGAACTACCTATCCTTTGTCGCGCTATCGCCGCAGGCCACGCCTGCCAACCCGGCCATCGCACAACAAACGGGCAACCAGGCAAGCGTGGCCTTCGGCTTCGGTGGACTGCGCCCTTCCAGTAATGCCATCCGCATCGACGGCGTCAGCGGCGACGATGAGTACCTCGGCAGCAGCCGCACGCAGCTCTCCCCCGAGGCGATCAGCGACTTCCAAATCGTCAACCACGGCTTTGCCGCCGAGTCAGGCGGCGCGGCCGGCGGCACGATCGACGTCCAGACACGTTCCGGGGCCGGAAAGCCCCACGGAGATGCCTTCATCTTCATCCAGAATGGCGCGCTCAACGGGACCCCGCCTCTCGAATCCACACCGGCAAAGCCGGACGAGAGTCGTGTCCGCGTCGGCACCTCGCTGGGCGGCACCGTTGCTCACGAAAACACCTTCTACTATCTCGCCGCGGAACAGGAATCGGCTCACGGGGAGGACACCAACGATCTCAGGCCGGCAACCCTCACTCAAATCAACAGCGCTCTCCAGCGCTTCGGCCCCCTGCACGACCTCTCCTTGCGCGGTGGCTTCTTCCCCGTTACCGACCAGGAGATCGAGATCTCCGGCCGGCTCGATCGGGCCCTTACGCCCCGCCAGCCCGCGATGTTGCGTTACGCCTTCACGAACTCTCGAAACGTCAAC
>CAXTSF010000146.1:0-8509 GCA_964246865.1 uncultured Terriglobus sp. | reverse complement strand
CCCTGCGCCTGTCCGATTGCTGTTACGAAGTCCGGAGCGGTCAGCTCCTCCCAATGCGCTGACAGCTTCTGCGCGGATCCGCACAGCCATCCAGCCATCGCCACCACAGCCACCAACACCCTCACCGGCCAACGCACCATGATCTCTCCCTGCTATCACTTTACCGGCCAGTGCAGACATCCTAGGCCCGCGTCTGCGCAAGCATCGCGTCCACGGAGCCACTCGTCATACGCAGCGCCACACCCGGCGCAACCCGACTCAACAGCTTCCGCAGATTGCTTGCGCCCGGCCGGATTCCAAGCGGTCCCGTCGAAAGCCTTCCATCGCCAGCGCTCCCAGCCTCTCAAGCGGCATCACCGGCGCATCTTTCACGTCCTCAGCCGTAAACGCGTCCTGCAGCGCCGTGGCCGTCGACGGCGGTGCAAGCTTAAAACACCTTGAATCGCGGTGTTCCTTATCTGCACTCGAAGCGCTTGCGTGAATGCATGCACCCCAGCCCTCGTCGCGGAGTACACCGGTGAGATTGGAAACGGCACAAACGCCAGCCCCGACGACACGTTCACAATCGCCGCATGTGGCTGCGCTTCCCGCGCATGACGGAGAAGCCTGCCCGCGGTTGGCAGAAACGGCCCGCGCCTCCCGGGAGCTAGCCGCGCGTTACCCGGCGAATCAGCAATGCTCCAAGATATAGCGCCGACACCACCAGCATCAGGATGCCCAGTGGCAGGCCGATCCACTTGTAGCTCACCGTGTAGTCCACCGCGTGATGCTTGGCAATGCTGATTGCCATCAGGCCCACGATACCGAGAAAGGTGCCCAGGAAAAAGCTCGCCGCACCCATGGCGAGCGATAAAAACACCGTCTGAAACGCCGAAAAATCGCCCACCGGCGCTCCGAACAGCCGAGGCCCCGTATATCCGGGGTCATACATCGATCTTTGCGGCTCACCCATACCGGTAGAATACCTGTTGGGCATGCCAGATACCTTTCCGCACGATCGCATTCTCGAAGCCACCCCGCACACCGGCCTCCTTTCCGTCGAGGACGCCGCCCGTGCGGCTGCGGCGCACATGGCCGCAAACGGTCTGCGCTACTCCACCTTTGGCACACTGGATGCCACGCACACCACCGCCGCCGAGCTCGAGCGTCTGGTCAATGCCGTGCCGGCTTCGCTCGTCCCTGCCCTGTCCGGTCACATCTACGCCTTTGTACCGCTCGCGCTTTCAGCAGCCCGCCTCGCCGGGGACGACGCAGGCTTTTCCCCCGACGACCGCACCCTGATTGCCCCGCGCGCCACAGCCGCTCTCATCGAGAAGGCCACCTGTCACCGCAACAGCTCCATCGGCGGCAGCGAACATGTCTTTCTCTCCGCGAGGCTCCACTCCGACCGCTTTGCCCTTGCCTTCGAGTTCTTCATCAACATCGCACACAACTTTACGGACACCCTCGACTTCTCTCAGCTGGGCAACGGCACCGAACCGCCTCGCAACGGCAGCGGCACCACTGCGGCTCACAACGTGGACACCCGCTTCCTCGACTTCGCCGGCCTTGTCTGGTCCCAGGCCCTGGCCAACGTGCGTGGCGAAACCTCCATCGACGCCTTCGAGCAGCGCGGTGAGGCGCTCGGACAGCCCCATGCCGCCAGCACCGGCCGTCATGCCAAATCTTCCTCTGGAGCGGCACTGGCATCCCAGGCCGGTCGTGTTCTCGACGAAAAGGCACGCACTGCCTACCTTGAGACGGCTTTCTCAGACACCCTTGCCATCTATCTGCTCTCGCTGCATCTCGACTTCGACTATGCCGACCTTCGCGAGCGCGATTACCCCTTGCTCGCTCCCGCCGCCCTTGCCGACCGGCTTCGCCTCGTGAATCGGATCTTTCCCGCCAATGCCGGGTACGAGTTCAGCATCCGCTACCGCCGCAACGGCTGACCGGTCCGGCCACTCACCTGGGAGCCTTTTGATGAGCGTGTAATCAGAAAAGCCTGGAACAGCTCTCGCGTCAAACCCTGGAACAGCTCTCTCGCCGCACTCTCAGGGCGGCCGGCCGACACGTCGCTCCTTCCTCCAGACCGCGGCCATTACCGCCTCCGTTCTGCCCCTTTCGGCCACTCTTGAAGGAGAGCAGTCAAAAAACCCGGCATCGAATACCAACGTACTCCGCAACTTCGCCGAACCCGGCCCCGGCTTTCCGCTCGACCTCTGGTGCCTGCCGCGCGTCCAGTTCTGGAGCTTCGACAACCAGGATCCTGTTCTGGAGGCGCACGGCTTACGCTTCTCCGTCCAGATCATTACCGCCGGCCCCGAGGAAAACACCTTCTCCCTGCACGCCGCCAGCGCTGTTCCCGACGCGGCAGGCGGCTCACCCGTTCCTGCCATCTCTTCGGAAGCCATCCACAGCCGGCACTTCCCGCAACTCACCACAGCGGGTCAACAGGTCCACATTCCCGGCTCCTGCAGCGTCCGCGTCACACGTGTAACAGATGCTGCCGGCCAGGGCCGCATTACCTTCGCGATCACCGCCGCTGTTGAACAGCAGCCCGTGCGCGCCATCAAGATCATCCTCCACGACCTCCCTCCGGGCCGCGTCGGCTTCACCAGCTTTGAGGCTGTTCCCAACATGGCTCCGGTCCCGCCCGAGGCCCTTGCCCTCAGCTATCCCTCCTACCAGGCCGGCGCGCCTGTCTGGTTCCTCGCCACTGCGGGCGCCGGTGACAACGCCAGAGGAACATCGTTTACGTCTCTTGACACCACTCCGCGCCAACGGCGCTTCGTCGCTTCGCGGCAGCGTGACGGCCGCACGCGCATCGAACTCATCTTCGAAGAGGATCGCCGCAAGTGGGCCGCGGATCCCGGGAACAGCTTCGCCATGCCGGAATGGGAGATTTGCCATCACGACACCCTGGACGCCGCCATCGAGCGCCGCTGCGATCTCCTGGAGCGCTCCGCCGGCTTGCGCCCCTGGGCACAGCGCACCGACGTTCCCGCCTGGGTTCACGACATCGGCCTTGTTGTCTGCCTCCACGGCATGCACTGGACCGGCTACATCCACCAGGATTACGCGCAGATGCAGGCGTCCATGGACTGGGTCACCGCCCGCATCCCCGGCCGCCACGTCCTCTTCTTCCTCGCCGGCTGGGAGGGCCGCTACTACCGCTCCTACGGCAACAGCGTTCCGGACGAGCGCATGGGCGGTCCTGCGGCCTTCCAGAGGCTCATCGCATTCGCTCACAGCAGGGGCGCACACGTGATGGCCATGTACGCCGGAAATGCCGCCATGCCCGGCACACCCGGTTTCGAGCAATATGCCCCCGGCTCTCACTTCGAGGCCGTCGGCTCCCTCGGCTGGACACCCTTGCGTGGCTATACCACCGACTGGACAGGGGTTCGCGGCAGCGACAGCGATGGCGCGGTGTGGCTCAATCCCGGTGCTCCCGGATGGCAGCGGCACCTCACCGATCAGGTACGCGCCACGGTTCGCGACTACGGTATCGACGGCGCCTTCTTTGACACCCAGCCCAACTTCGAGAACGACCGCCGTTACTCGGCCGTCGACGGCCTGCACAAAATCGTCACCGATCTCCGCGGCGAATCACCGGACCTCATGATCGCCACCGAAAGCTGGTCCGATCTCACCTTCAGCTTCCTCCACGCGGGCCAGACTCCGGCCGGCTACAAAAACTGGTCCGCCCGCTACGGCCGGCGCTTCGCCCATCTCGCCATGGGCGAACCCTCCCGCGGTTCCACCGGCGTCCATGAGCTCGGCATCTGCGCCTACAACTTCGACCAGCTCATCACCCTCTTCGACTGGCCGACCCTCGCCATTGTCGATACCACACTGAAAGACGCACCACAGGCCTCCGAGCGCATGATCCGTCACGCTCGAGCGCATCTCAAGCGTGTCTGAATTGCCAGCCGCCTACGGCCCGAAGACCTGCAGTTCCCCCACCGAGATAAAGGATGCCGATCCGCCTGGTTGCCCGTCGATCCGGATCGCATCTCCACTCACCGGCGGGAAGCTGAAGACGTAGGTCACAAAGCCGAGACCATCCGCGCCACCATAGACCGGAGCCACCGTGGTGCCTGGCACAGCCGTCCACACGCCGTTCTGCCGCACCTGCACGACGGGCTTCACAAACCAGCCGCCATCGCCAAACTGCTGCCCCTCCTGCAGCACCACCCGCCCAAAGGTTTGCACCATGCTGTATTGGTAGCCGACCCAGGCCTCTGCCGTAGCTCCGCCGCCGTTGTAGGTGTCGAACTGCCGGTTCGGGTCCTTCGTTCCCGGCATGGGCATATCACCGTCGCGAATGACCTCGAGATTTCTATTGCCCATTCCGATTGGCGCAGGCACGCTGATCATGGGCGTTCCCGTGCGTGTTAGATCCGGGCTCGCCGAGCCAAAGACCTGCAGCTCTCCCACGGAGATAAACGAGGCCGATCCACCCGGCTGCCCGTCGATCCGGATTGCATCGCCTGTAACAGGCGCAAAGCTGAACTGGTACGTCACAAATCCCAGCCAGTCCTGGCCTCCGTACACCGGCGTCACCGTTGCGCCGGGGACATTCACCCAGGCACCGTTCTGCCGCACCTGCACCGCCGGCGGCTGCGCGAACCATCCACCGTCGACAAACTGCTGCCCCTCCTGAAACAGGAGGCGCGTGAACGTCTGTGGCGCGCTGTACTGGTAGCCGACCCAGACCTCCGCCGACGGTCCACCGCCGTTATAGGTGTCGAACTGCCGGCTTGGATCTCGCGTTCCCGGCATCGGCAAATCAGCATCCCGGATCACCTCCAGGCTCTTATTTCCAAGACCCATCGGCGCCGGTACGCTCGTGATGGGTGTACCGCTATGCGTCAGGTCCGGCGGCAACGTCGCCGGCCCATACACCTGCAGCTCTCCTACAGAGATGAACGCTGCCGATCCTCCCGGCTGCCCATCAATCCGAATGGCGTCCCCGGTCACCGGTGTAAAGCTCAGCTTGTAGGTTTCAAAGCTTACCCCGTCATTGGCCGGATACACCGGCGAAGCCACGAGATTCGTCACGTTCACCCAGGCCCCATTCTGCCGGACCTGCACGTTCAGGTTGTTGAACCAACCGCCGTCGACGAAGTTGATCCCCTCCTGGAAGACCACCGTGCCGAAGCTCTGCGGTGTTGCGTACTGGTAGCCGATCCAGTCCTCCGTCGCGGCACCCCCGCCGCTGTAGCTGTCGTACTGCCGGCTCGAATCCTTGCTCCCTACGGGCGGCATGTCGCCGTCACGGATGACCTCCAGATTCTTATTGCCGCCGCCGATGGGTGCCATGACGCGCGCGATGATCGTGCCGGTCTGTGTCAGGTTCGGCACCGCCGTCGCTGTCACGGTCAGCGGCGCAGGAGTCGAGGTACCGCCGCCTGGTGCAGGCGTCAAGACCGTTAGAGGCAACACACCCGCCTTTTGCAGCGCACCTGCCGGCACCACTGCACTCAGCTGTGTCGCGCTCACAAAGGTCGTGGGCAACGAGGACCCGTTCATCTGCACCACAGAGCTCGTCGTAAAGCTGCTGCCGCTCAGCGTCACCGTCGTCGGCGGATCGCCCGCGGGAATGCTCGCCGGTGCAAGGCTGCTCAATACCGGCTGCGGACTGCCCGCCACCGGTGTGCCAAGATGCACAATCGATGCCACGGAGGGCACGCCGTGGTTCAACACAAACAGCATGTAGTAGCCCGGCGGCATGGTTGGATCATTCGGCGCGCTCACCTGAATGCTGCCCGCCTGCCGCGTGATCGCGGTCGAGCTGAAGAACGCCTGGCTCATGCTCAACGTGTGCGTCACCGACGCCAGACGCACCCAGGATACCGAGCTCACATTCGCAGCATCCGGCGTGCCGATCGAGAAGCTCTGTCCGTTTTGCACATTGGTCGGTGCCGACGTAATCGTAGGACGCGGCCCCGCGAACAGGTACGGCGGCGAGAACAACTCCGTCTGGTTGAATCCATTGCCGCCCGTTGTCAACACGCGCCCATCCGGCAGCAGCATCGCAATTGAGTGATACAGGCGCGGCAGTGCGGCGCTCGCCATCATCGTCCACTGTTCCGTCGCCGGATCCCACATCTCTGCCGCATAGTCTGCCGAAGCCGGAGTCTGGTCGTTGAAGCCCGGCCCATGGGTTCCGCCCGTCACCAGCACCTTGCCATCCGGCAGCATCGTTGCATTCATCTGCCGGCGCGCCAGCGCCATCGAGCCGGTCGCACGCCACGCCGGCACCGGTGCATTCAGGTCGATCACCTCCGCCGTGTTCGTCGCAGGATCGCCTCCACCGGCCACCAGCACCTTTCCTGGCGCATACATCACCACACTGTCGTAGTCGCGATAGATGTTGTTGACATGGTTTCCGACCGTCGTCCACACGCCCGTGCCTGAGGTATCGAGGTACCGTGTCGTCACCGGTGGCCCCGAATTGAACACTTTCCCATTGGGCGCCAGCGACAGCGTGGGATACAGGCCCATCGACATCTGCGCGCCTGTCAGGCTGCGCCACGTACCGGTGGAGGCCTGCCACACCTGCGGCAACGCATTCTCACCCGTCGACAGATCCACATCCCCTGACACCACCAGAACGTCGCCGTTCGGCAGCACCTGATCGGTTGGATACCACCGGCCCAGGTTCATCCGGCCCTGCTGTGTCCACGTGTCGCTTACCGGGTCATAGATCGACGACGCCGCCAAACCCACATTGTTGCTGATATGCCCGCCTGCCACAAACAGCCGTCCGTCCGGCAGAAAGCTGTGGCCACTGCAGAACACGTCATAGCCCGGCTTCGCGAGCGTCGTCACCGATCCTGTCGCGGGGTCGAACAGCCGTGGATCATTTCCGCTCACACCGCCATCGCCGGGCCACATCATCAGCTTTCCGGTGCTCAGCATGTGCATGTGCACCGGAAAGAACGGCAGCATCGCGCCGTTCTGCCACTGGCCCATCGTGGTCTGCGGTGTTGTTGGCGCCTGCTGCGCCTGTGTATCGATGAGAGCCGGGGCAGAAACTGCAAACAGTGCAAGTGTGCGGAGAAACATCTTCATGGGTGTGCCCTGTAGGTCTGAAGCTAGATCAACGTGGAAAGGGTGTTTACTTGGCCGGTGTGAGCAGAAGAATGTGGCGAGGCAGTTCATGCTCTTCCACATCCTTCGTATCGCCAGGCGGAAAGTCGCTCTTGCTGATCCCGATCGCAAGAATTACCCCCTGCTTGGTGACGCTCATGGCGTCGATCAGCACGTACGACGGATCGGTGCTCAGCCCGTTCAGATCCTGCATGCCCGTCCCGCTCGTCCACACAAACGCGTGATTGCCAATACTGCTGTCGGAGGTTCCCACCACGGTCTGATCCGCGCTCACCGCGCGCGCCCGGCTTGTCGACCCGCCCGGCAGCGCGCCCAGGTCCATGGGCGTCGTGCTCCCTGCCGGCCACAACACCGCGCGCATGCGGACCTGCGTCATGTCATACGCCGTCGCCGATCCCACTGCGTCGCCGCTGTCACTGATGCAGTCCACCTGACTGCTCACATACGTGCTCAGCACCTGCAGCTGCAGCGCGCCGCCGCCCTTCGCAGACCACAGTACCGGCAGCGTTGTGCCCTCGCCTGCATATCCCACGCTGTCGCCCTGTGCGTTGATCGACAGCGCCTTCGCGCTCACCACTCCGGGCAAGCCTGGCAATGCTTGAACATCGCCCTTCTTCGTCCATCGCGTCGCGTGTACGCCACCCGGACCGCTGGTGAAGCCCACCGATTCACCCTTCGCGTTGATCGCATACGCCGCACCGGAGGTGTCCCCCGGCAACAGCGGCAGCAGCATGAAATTCGTATGCTTGGTCGACACGAACGGCAGCAGCGCATCGCCCTCATTCACCGCACCGGCAATCTGACCCGTGTCGTTGATCCCGTAACTCGCGCTGAAGTCCGCCGGTTCGCCATCGGCAATCTCGTCAAAGCCGGTTGCTGATAACAGGAACGCCGAACTCGCCTTCTGCTTCTTCCCATCCCGGAAGCCGCCGACGATCTCATTATTCGCGTTCACCTGCCGTACCACGGCGCTCGAGCCCGCGTTGTCCAGAACGCCCAGCGACGTGACCGTGTATTTTTGGACCGGGCTGGTGCCTGGCTTCGAGCCGGCCCGTGCACCCGGCGCAAACAGGCCTACAAGGATCAGCAGACTCGGAGGAAAAGATCGACTAAGGCAGCTACGCCGCATCGGCTGCGGCAACATGTTCAACATCGTGACACCTATACCTGGAAGAAAGAGAAGATTGTTGCCGCCCAGCCTGTGAAAACACGCCGAGCTCATGTGTGATCGATGCTGTTATGAGTAGCGCTGGAATGCAAGTGTTGGATTGCGGGAGAGATGCCGAAAGCGGCTATCGACTACAGAAAAAATCTACCTGCCTCGCCGCTCCCGTCAGACTGGCTAAAACACCGGCGGCCCTGCTACTCTCCTAAGACCCGCAGGCTCCTGTCCTGTACAGCACAGAAG
>CAXTSF010000145.1:0-8686 GCA_964246865.1 uncultured Terriglobus sp. | reverse complement strand
GCTCCTTGATGCGCGACTGCACCTGCTTGGCCTTGGTGGCCTGGTAGCGGAAGCGATTGATAAAGGCCTCCAGCTGCTCGATGCGGTCACGCTGGTTGGCAAAGTCCTTGGCGAGCTGGTCGCGGCGCTCCGTCTTCTGCTTCACATACTTCTCATAGCCGCCGGTGTAGAACCAGACGCGCTTGTTCCAGACCTCGGTGATTTTGGTGACGGTGACGTCGAGGAAGTAGCGGTCGTGGGAGATGAGGATAAAGGCGCGCGGATAGGAGCGGAGATAGTCCTCGAGCCAGTTGCGGGTTTCGAGGTCGAGGTGGTTGGTGGGCTCGTCGAGCAGGAGGAGTGAGGGCTTTTCGAGCAGGAGCTTGGCGAGGGCGATGCGCATCTGCCAGCCGCCGGAGAACTCCTCCGTGTGGCGGCGCCAGTCGTCCCTGCTGAAGCCGAGGCCGCCGAGCACGGCCCCGACCTGTGCGTCGAGGTTGTAGAGGTCGTGCGCGTGGAGCTCGGAGGAGACATCCGAGAAGCGGTCGGCGACGGCGAGGTACTCGGGCGAGACGGGGTCGAGGGTGCTGAGCTGCTCGGAGAGCGTCTCCATCTCGGCTTCCATGCTCTGGGCGTGCGCGAAGACGGAGAGGCACTCGTCGAAGACGGTGCGGCCGCGGAGGGCAAGGCCGTCCTGCGGTAGATAGCCGATGGTGAGGCCCTTGGAGCGGTTGAGCTGGCCCGCGTCCAGCTGCTCGATGCCGGCGAGCACCTTCAGCAGCGTGGACTTGCCCGTGCCATTGCCGCCGACGAGACCGGTGCGCTCCTCGGGCGTAATAAGCCAGTTGGCATTCTCGAAGAGCTGTTTGTGGCCGAAGTGTTTCCTACCCTCGGAGAGATGAAGCATGCCACTATTTTCGCAGAAGGGGCGGGGAGTCAGCGAGTCAGCAAGCCGGCAGGGCAAGGGGTCAGCCGGCGGGTGAATAGCTGGGCCTGGAGCGGGAGGTGGATTGCGCGTAGGTTGGAAGGATGCATGTTCGTGCTTTCGGTTTTGCGTCCCCGCCGGTTCTGAGGTTTCTTCTGGCATGGTGTGTTCTGGGAGGCGTGGGGATGCCAGGGCAGACGCTGGCGCATCCGGGATGGCGCGGGAACGGCATCAGCAACGCGGCCTGGTGGCGGGAGGCAATCTTCGTGCGGCTGGGTCCGGATACGCCGCCCAAGGCTGTAGAGGCTCGGCTGGATGCGCTGGTGCATAGCGGCGCAGATGCGGTGATCCTGCCGATGCTGAGCGATGAGGGCGCGGACCTGACGGCGGTGCGCGCGGAGATGGGCAGCTTTGACGATGTAGACACGTTGCTGCGTGAGGCTTCGGCGCGGCGCATGCACGTGGTGGTGAGCCTGCCGTTTCCCCGGCTGGCGGCGATGAGCGATGGCGGCGTGGGTGTGGTGCGGTTCTGGCTGACGCATGGGGTGGCAGGCGTCGACCTCGGAAAGGTGGAGGGTGCGCCCACGGAGCGGCTGCGGGCGCTGCGTGCGGAGGCCGATCACGTGATGGGGCAACGCATTCTGATGGCCGCCGGAGAGCCTGCGGGCAGGAACGATCCAGTGACGCTGCGGGTGGAGAGCGCGGGTTCGATAGCGGAGAAGGCAGCCGGTGCAGTTGTGGCGGTGGAGGCCGCCGCGCCGGCAGAGGGCATTCAACGGGAGGCGGCGCTGATACCGCTGCTGTTTGCGAAAGGACCGGCGGTGGTGCCGGATGCGGCGATTGCCGACGGCTCCGAGGGGCAGGCGTGGCTGCAGAAGATTCTTGGGATGCGGCGGTCGAATCCGGTGCTGCGGCGCGGTGCGGTTGCAGAGATTGCAACGGGGCAGCCGGAGGTGTCGGCGTGGCTGGTGCGGCCGGCGGCAACGTCGCGTGCAGAGGTGCCGCTGCTGGTGTTGCGCAATAGCTCGGGGAGTGCGGCGGCCTTGAAGCTGCAGGCCGCGGTGAGCGCGATGCATGTGCGCGGCGTGTTTGTGCGGCCGGTGCTGCGGAACGAGGGTGGGATGGGCCCGCTGAACCTGGACCGGATCAGCCTGCCACCGGGGGCTGTAGTGGTGGGTGAGTTGCGGTACTGACGAGGCGGACTACATAGTGACGCTCTTCGTGGTCGCGATGTTGGCGTACGCGGCGTAGACGTGGTCGAAGACGGTGTCCCAGCTGTAGCCGAGCGCATGGATGCGGGCGGCGAGGCGCATGCGGCCGAGGCGGGGGCGGTCCTCGATGAGGGAGGCAATGGCGGGTGCGAACTCGTGGGTGGCACGGATGAGGCCTGTGCTGCCATCCTCCACGATGAACTTGGGGCCGCCGCCCGTCGTAACGACAGCGGGCACGCCGCTACTGAGCGCCTCGAGAACGACGTTGCCGAAGGTGTCCGTGTCTGAGGGAAAGATGAAGAGGTCCATGCCGGCGTAGGCCTCCGCGAGAGCCTCGCCGTGGAGGACGCCGAGGAACTCCGCGTCGTGCAGAGAAGCGCGTAGGACGGCCTCTTCGCTGCCGTGGCCGACGATGCGAAAGCGAATCTTCGTATGGCCGCGGGCGTGCAGTTCGCGCTGAATGCCGCCAAGCAGGCCGACGTTTTTCTCAACAGAGAGCCGCCCGACATAGCCGAGGACAACCGCAGTGTTGCCGGGCATGCGGGAGCGCTTTGCGGGCGTGAAAAGGTTGGTGTCAACGCCACGCTGCATGAGGGCGCAGGGTCTGCCGGTGCGCTGCTGGAGGAGGGTGCAGAGTTCGCGGTTGGGTGCGAAGAGGATCTGCGCGCGTGCGTAGAAGCGCGCGGCTGCGCCGAGTGTGACGGATTCGATGCCGTGGTTCAGCTGGCTTTCCAGGGGCGGCAGAAGGCGGGTAAGGGGCTGCATGCGGCGCGCGAGGTACTCGTGCACGTTGGTGTGCCAGCTTGCGGCGAGCGGGATGCGGTGCTTCCACGCGAAGTATGCGCCGAGCATGCCGAGTTCGCTGGGGCCGGTGACGTGGATCAAGTCTGGGCGGAAGCCACGCAGCGCGGACTCGATGGCGGCGTTATGGCGTGCAAAGAGCGGGTCGTAGCGAAGATCCTTTTCGAGGGCGAAGGCCGCGCGGCTGCGCTCAAGTTCGAGCGTGGTGACGGAGCCCTCCTGCTGCAGGGCAATCTGGCGCGTGCCGGCGCGGACAGAAAGAAAGGGCAGGCTGTGGCGGCGAGCGTAGCTCTCAAAGTTACGGCTGGTGTGCGCGACACCGTTCACCTCGTGGAAGGAATCGGGGAAGTACGCGACGCGCATACGCGCCACGATAGCAGAGCGACCGCGCCGGTGCCGTGAGAGCCTGCAGGCTGTATGGAACCGGGGCTCAGTGTGGATGGACGCGATGCGCTCCGCGAGAGAATGCTGCATCCGCAGGGTCTGCTGCGTATTCCTGCGCCGCTCGGGCAGTGTGCGCTGTGTTGACGCAGATGCTTTTTCACGGTCGCCTTGGCCTGGGCTAGCGGGTGGTGGGCGTGATCTCCGGTCCGAGGTCCGCGGTGTCCTCCTGGGATGCGGGTGTGCCGTTGTTGCCGGAGGGCAGGTACTGCTGCAGGCCGTCCCGGAGAAGGTTGAAGGCCTGTTCCGGTGTGTCGGCGAAGCGGAAAAGGTCCTTGTCGCGGAGGCTGATGGCACCTGTTTCCGCGAGCAGATCGAGGTTGATGACGTTGCTCCAGTAGTCGCGGCCGTAGATCACGATAGTCATCTGTTTGGCGAGCTTGTGGGTCTGCGCGAGGGTGAGCAGCTCAAACATTTCGTCGAGCGTGCCGAAGCCGCCGGGAAAGACCACGAGCGCCTTCGCCATATAGGCGAACCAGAACTTGCGCATGAAGAAATAGTGGAACTCGAAGTTGAGCGAAGGCGTGATGTAGGGGTTCGGCATCTGCTCGAAGGGAAGCTTGATGTTGAGGCCGATGGTCTTGCCGCCCGCCTCATGTGCGCCACGGTTGGCGGCCTCCATGATGCCAGGGCCGCCGCCACTGGTGACCACGAAGCGGTGCCGGCGGCCGGGGAGGTCCTTCGACCAGGCGGTGAGCATACGCGCCAGGGTGCGGGCGTCCTCGTAGTAGCGGGCCATGTCCGTGGCGGTGCGGGCGCGGGTCTGGCGCAGGCCGGAGATGGAGGGGTCGTCCACGTCCGCGGGTTGCTCGTCCTGGGGTGCGGACTCGGCGGAGCCGGTGTTGGAGAGCAGGCGCATCGAAGTGGGACGGTTGGATCCCGATGGGTCCGTGGCGGCAGCGACGCCGGCGGTTCGTTCGACCGGCGCGAAGCGGGCAGAGCCGAAGAAGACAACCGTGTCCTGGATGCGCTCGCGGCGGAAGCGCTGCAGCGGCTCGGAGTACTCGGCCATAATGCGGAAGATGCGGCCGTCAGGCGAGTTGAGGAAGTCCGGATTCTCGTAGGCGAGGGAGGCGCGATCGAGCGGGAGGGCATCGGGTCTGGGTGTCATACCGCAGACTCAGATGCACGCGGGAGCGGCGGGGCCAATGCCCGGCGGTGAGATTCGTAGAAAGCATCATGTGGCTGAGCCGGGCCGGGCGATCAGGACTCGAGTTCGGCGGAGATGAGGTACTCGGCGGCAGAGCGGTCCCACTCAATGGTGAGGATGTTGGGGCGGCAGCAGACCTGGCAGTCCTCGACATACTGCTGGCGGGAGCCGCCGGACTCGTCTACGGTGGTTTCGACCCACTCAAAGCAGCCGGCGCATTGGAAGTGTGCGGGGTGCATGTGTGGTGCGCCCTCTCTCTATGCTTGCGCTGTGGAAGCCGCGGGGGTTAGCCGCGGAGGTCGCGGTAGTGGATGAGTTCGGAGATGCCGATCCACATGTCGAGCAGGCCGAGGCCGCTGACCAGGCCGCGCACCGGGCCGAGCAGGAGATAGCCGCGCAGGGTAGGGAACTCAAGGAGGAGGCCGTTGCGGTCCCACATGTCCTTCCACCAGGGCAGCACAGTGACAAGGCCGCCGAGATACAGGCAGAAGATGACCAGAACCGCGAGCGAGAGCCGCTGCAGCCAGACGGGGGCCGCGGAGCCGGCGTCCGGCTTGGCGGGCATCGGCGTTGCGGGATCGGTCAGAGGAAGCTTGGATTGCACGGCCATCGCCCTTAACGGTAGCAGAGCGCATGGATTGGAATCGATGCGCTCTGCCGGTTTGCCCGTGTTCTGTGCGATACGTGAAAGACCCGTGGATGCCGTTAGACTTCGACGGCCTGTTTGCCACGGGAGCGGCGGTTGGCCTGCAGGACCTTTTTGCGCATGCGCAGGCTCTTCGGGGTAACTTCCACGAGTTCGTCGTCGGCGATAAATTCAATGCACTGCTCAAGCGTGAGCTGCTTGTAGGGGACGAGGCGGAGGGCTTCGTCGGCGGAGCTGGCACGCATGTTGGTGAGCTTCTTTTCGCGAACGCAGTTCACGTCCAGGTCGTTGTCGCGGCTGTTTTCGCCGACAATCATGCCCTCATACACCTCCACGCCCTCGCCCATGAAGAGGGTGCCACGCTCCTGCAGGCCGTTGAGTGCGTAGGTGGTGGTGACGCCGGAGCGGTCGCTGATAAGGGTGCCGTTAGGGCGCTGCGGGATCTCGCCCTGGTAGGGCATGTACCCGTCAAAGAGGGTGTTCATGACGATGGTGCCGCGGGTCTCGGTAAGCATCTCCGAACGGAGGCCGATGAGGCCGCGGGAGGGCACCTTGAATTCCATGCGGATGCGGCCCTGGCCATGCATCTTGACCATCTCGCCCTTGCGCGGCCCAAGCTTCTGGATAACGGTTCCGGCGAACTCTTCCGGAACGTCGATGGTGACGTATTCGACGGGTTCCATGAGCGCGC
This sequence comes from uncultured Terriglobus sp., assembly GCA_964246865.1. GTDB lineage: Bacteria > Acidobacteriota > Terriglobia > Terriglobales > Acidobacteriaceae > Terriglobus. The sequence goes on along the minus strand of CAXTSF010000145.1, from coordinate 2,842 downwards.
CATCGATACGGCGGGTGACGATTTCGGGACGGCCGACCATGAGCTCGTAGCTCTCACGCCGCATCATTTCAATGAGGACGGCGAGCTGGAGTTCACCGCGGCCAAGGACCTTAAAGCTGTCCGGGCTGCCGGTCTCTTCGACGCGGATCGAAACGTTGGTGAGCAGTTCGCGATCAAGCCGTTCGCGCAGGTTGCGCGAGGTGACGTACTGGCCCTCACGGCCGGCGAAGGGCGAGTTATTGACGGAGAACTGGATGGCGATGGTGGGTTCGTCGATCGCGATATGCGGCAGTGGCTGTGGATTCTCAAGCGAAACGAGCGACTCGCCGATGGTGAGGCCGGAGACGCCGGCGACGGCGATGATGTCACCGACGATTGTCTCCTCGATGTCGGTCCGCTTGAGGCCGTTGAAGGAGAAGAGCTTGGTGATCTTGACCGGCTGCAGAGAGTGATCGAGCTTGGCGACGTTGATCGTCTCGCCCGAGCGAAGGGTGCCGTTGAAGACGCGCGCAATGCCGAGCCGGCCGAGGTAGTCGGAGTAGTCGAGGTTGGTGACGAGGATCTGGAGGGTGCCGTCGGCGTCGCCCTTGGCGGGCGCAATGGTGCTGACGATGGTTTCAAACAGCGGCTGCAGACTGTCGCCTGGCTCCCTGAGATCCATGGTGGCGGTGCCGGCTTTGCCGTTCGTATAGACGACAGGAAAGTCGAGCTGATCCTCGTGCGCGTCGAGGTCGATGAAGAGGTCATAGACCTCGTTGAGGACCTCCTGCGGACGGGCGTCCGGGCGATCGATCTTGTTGATGACGAGGATCGGTGTCAGGCCGGCTTCGAGGGCTTTCGAGAGGACGTAACGGGTCTGTGGCAGCGGGCCCTCGGAGGCGTCGACGAGGAGGACGACACCGTCGACCATTTTGAGGGCGCGTTCGACCTCGCCGCCGAAGTCGGCGTGGCCAGGGGTGTCGACGATGTTGATCTTGCCGTCGCCGTAGTAGACGGCAGTGTTTTTGGCGAGGATGGTGATGCCGCGCTCGCGCTCGAGTTCATTCGAGTCCATGACGCGCTCGGCCACGGCCTCATTGGCCCGGAAGGTGCCGCTCTGCCGCAGCATGGCATCGACGAGGGTGGTCTTGCCGTGGTCGACGTGGGCGATGATGGCGATGTTGCGGATGGTGGTCTGGGACGCAATTACGGTGCTCACGGTTTGGGTGTCCTTCGTCTTCGGATGCTGTGTTGCGTCTGAGGGCCTGTGTGCGGCTATGATGGGACGTTCGAAAAGGTGCAGGTTCGCCGTCGAGTCAGGCATACCGCAGCCAATTGCGTGGGCAATTCCGCGGGTGCGCATCGATATCCGCCGTGCACAAAGCCCAATTGCACAACCAGACTAGACTATCGCATTCCGGTGAAGGCGGGCGGGCAGAGCAGAGATGCCGCAGAAACCAATGAGCTGCGCGTATGAACTTCGGGATGAGCCGTCGCCTGTGACAGTGGAAGTGCTTCGTATGACAGCCATGTGGAGCCACTGCCAGAGTTGCGCACAACGACGGGTCGTCTGGCAGCTGTCGCGTTTGCCCGGGCATTGGTTGCTGCTGTTCATCCTGTGTTTCGGGACCGGCATGCAGGGCCAGCAGAGCGTGCGGACGGCGGATGCGAGTTGCGCGGGCTGCCACCGGGAGATCTACCAGCGCTATCTAACAACACCGATGGCCAATGCCAGTGGGCCGGCACTGGAGAAGCTGGTGGCAGCGAAGTTCGAGCACAGGCCTTCCGGTGTTCGCTACGAGGTGGAGCGGCGGACCGCAAAGGCCGGTGACCGCGCCGGCGACGCCGCCGTGCTCCGGTATGAAGACGGCCGCCACGCGGAGACGCGGGGTGAGCACCGGCTCCAGTACTTCCTGGGCTCCGGCCATCTGGGCACGACCTATCTGTACATGCAGGACGGCTATCTGCTGGAGTCGCCTGTGGCATGGTACGCGGCGACGGCAGGCTATGACATGAAGCCTGGCTTTGAGCGAAGCTCCGAGATGCCCGCAGCGCTGCCGATGCAGCCCGGATGTCTGCGCTGCCATATGAGTGGCGTAGCGCATGCAGAGGCGGGCACCAGCAACCGGTATGTGGGGCTGGCCTTTCAGCAGACTGGCATTACGTGTGAGAGCTGCCATGGCGATGCATCGAGCCATGTGCGGAGCGGCGGGCGAAGCGCGGTGGTGAACCCGGCCAGGCTGCCGGCGGGCCGCCGGGACTCGGTCTGCGTGAGCTGTCATCTGGAGGGTGATCAGCTGGTGGAGAAGCCAGGGCGGTCGTTGCTGGACTACCGGCCGGGCGAGGACATCTCCGCCTACGTGTCGTACTTTGTCGCAGGGCGTCAGGATCCTCTGGCCCGGGGTGTGAGTGAGGTGGAGCAGTTTGCGGCGAGCCGGTGCAAGCGGGAGAGCGGCGAGGGAATGAGCTGCACAAGCTGCCACGATCCGCATGGATCGCCGGCAGCCGGGGAACGCGTGAAGTTCTACCGGGCAAAGTGCCTGACCTGCCACGGCGCGCCGCAGTTTGCGCTGGCGCACCATCCCGAGCAGCCGGACTGCACGAGCTGCCACATGCCGCGAAGTACCGCCCAGAACATCCCTCACGTGGCGTGGACGGATCACCGCATTCTGCGCAAGCCGGCAGAAGGAACGGGGTTGCAGGAGGTACACGGGGCGGCCATGCTGACTGCGGTATTTTCGCCGAAGGCGGATGCGCGGGATGAGGCCGTGGCTGCTTATTACATGGCGGTGGGAGGTGGGGGTGGGGCTCCCGGGTTGACACGGGCCGCGGTGGAGAAGCTCGCGGCAGCCTATGCCGCGGG
>CAXTSF010000144.1:0-8730 GCA_964246865.1 uncultured Terriglobus sp. | reverse complement strand
CTCTTCGCGTCCGTGTTCACGTAGTAGTCGCGATCCGGCAGTCCCAGCCCGCCCGCGCCCACCTCGCCGATCACCTGATTCGAGTCGTTCGGGTCCTGCGTGGCACCACCGCGAAAGTAGAAATCGCCACGCACATCACGGTCCAGCGCAGGCAGATCGCGCAACAGCTCCTCGCGCGTCCGGTATGCCGCAATGCGAGCCAGCGCCGGCTTCAGGGGATCGGCCCGGAGCCGGTTCACGGCCGCTTCGTCCATGCACGCCGCGAAATAGTCGCCAATTTTGATCTGCGCCGGCGTGCGCGCCTCCGCCGGTGTGCGCTCTTTCTGCTCAGCGGCATCCCGCAGAATGCCCCACAAAAATTGCTGGTTGTCATCGGTCAGCTTGCTGTACACGCTCCACGCGCTTTGATCCGCGGGAATCGCGTTCGCCTTCCGCCAGTTGCCACAGCTGTACTGGTAGAAGTCCACACACGGATCAACGCTCTTGTCCACGCTTGCCGTATCCAGAACGGGCGTCTGCGGCAGTGCCTCAAGCGGTTTCGCGGACACCTGCGCATAAGCCGAACCGGCAACGAGCACCAGACCAAATCCAACCAGCAGCATAGAACGCACGCTCATGCACTCTCCGTAGCACAGGGAAGTTTCAGGCAGACCACGATCATAGCCGCAAACGCACGCGGGCCGCAGATCAACTCTGCGGCCGCTGCGCAACCATGCGGATCGAGTTCTGCTCTTGCTCTTACATATTGGCCTTGCCTGACCGCATCTCCTCGTTGAAGCTCGGCTTCGTAAACTGCAGCGCCTCCGCCATACGCGACTCGTAGAGCTCCCGGTGCGACAGCAGCGCCTCCGTTGCCGAGGCAAAGATCAGGTCCGGCTGCAGCTGGATCACACCCTCGCGTGCCAGCGCCTCTGCCGTTCGCTTCAGCTCTTCCGCCGTTGTATTCAGGTATTGCGCGTCGCGTGGATCTGCAATCCACACGGGCGCATCTCCGCCCAGCACACCGCTGCACCAGTACACCTTAGCCGCCAGAAAATCCTGCCGTTGCTGCTCATCCGCGTCGTTGAAGATGAAGCGGCCCTGCTTTGCCGAGTGAAAGCGTGTCGTCACCATCACCACCTGGCGGTTGCCGCTCTTCGTCAACTCCAGCTGCCCCTGGTCCATCGTCTTGCGCACCGCGTTGTAGATAAAGCTCTCGGCAAACACCTGCTCCGGAGCCGGCACAATCTCGGCAAACGTGACCGTCATCGATCCCGCGATCTTGGCGCGCAACTGCTGCTCCCCTGCCGTTCTGCCGTCTTCCAGCCTTGCCTCGCCGTGAACGATATACGTGTCGGCACCCGAAGTGGAGCGATGAAAGGGCCAGGAAAACACTCCGAAGCTCACCGGCAGTCCACCCAGCGTCACCGTTGCATCTGGACGCGGATTGCGCAGCCGCTGCGCCAGCTCGAGCAGGTAGGCGTGTACCGGTGATGCGAACTCGGCCCTGCCAATCTCAAACTCTCTGCTCAGCTCCAGCGTTGCGCGACCTCCCGGCACATCGCTCGCCTTCTCGAATGCGGCGTCGCGCTTCTCTGCGTCGGCAACGGTCATCAACGTATATCGTTCCGTCGGCGCACCGCCAAAGCCGGACGACGCCACACCCTCCACGACAGCAACGCCGGCCTGCAGTGCAAGCTCCTGCAGATTGTGTGCAAGCTTTGTATTCAGTTCGATCGCCATCATTCTCCCGATGCGTTTTCAATCGCAGCATTTCTCTGTTTGTCCATGGTAGTGCACGCCGTTTGCGCAACGCGTGCGCTCGGATGTGAGCGCGAAAACACGCGCAACCAACTGCAACGAGGAATTCAACGTCTTATCTGATATTGCATTGCAAAGAGCCAGGAACATCGCCGGCCTTTCGCCATCTCCGCATCTCTAACCTCATGAAATACGAGGTCGTCCTTGAATACTCTTCCGCCCGCATCGCGCGAGCCGCTTGCATCGTCATCGCTGCTTTCAACACCGTCAGGTTTTTCGCACCCTGACCTGCTCTGTCTGAGTCATCTACGCTGGCATTTTGTTACCCAACGCCCTCAGCATCTGCTGAGTCGTGCCGCGGAAGATCGCCGTGTCTTTTTCTTCGAGGAACCGGTCTTTCGTCATGCTGAAGACGGTCCTGCGTTTCACGCAGGTTCGAGCTTTAACAATCACACGATCACAGCCGGCACGGCGACGCTCGAGATCACTCAGGAGCTGCCCTCGCTCTGGGTCTTGCGCCCGCATCTCGTCCATGGGACAGACAGCGTAGAGGCGCAGCGTTCACTGCTGCAGAAGTTCCTTGCCTTTGCGCACAGCAAACGTCTTGTCCGCTGGTTCTACACGCCCATGGCGCTCAGCTTTTCCGACGGCGTTGCCGCGGAGCTGACCGTCTACGACTGCATGGATGAGCTCAGCGGTTTTCAGGGTGCACCTCCGGAACTCGGCAACCGTGAGCAGCAACTCTTCTCCGTGGCAGACGTCGTCTTCACCGGCGGCATCAGCCTCTACGAGGCAAAACAACGTCAGCATGCAAACGTGCACGCCTTCCCAAGCTCCATCGAGGTCGCGCATTTCCAGCAGGCCTCATCCGGTTCGCTCGCCGAACCCTCGGATCAGGCAGCCATTCCGCATCCGCGCGTGGGCTTCTACGGCGTGGTCGACGAACGTTTCGATGTTGGCCTGCTGCGCGATGTAGCAGCGCTTCGGCCATCGATGCACTTTGTCATTCTCGGTCCCGTCGTGAAGATCGACGAGGCGACCCTTCCCAGGTCCGAAAATATCCATTATCTCGGCGGGAAGAAGTACGGGGTCCTGCCTGCCTATCTCAGTGGATGGGATGTGGCGATGCTTCCATTTGCGCTCAACGATTCGACACGCTTCATCTCTCCCACCAAGACGCCGGAGTACCTTGCCGCCGGCCGTCCCGTTGTGTCCACGCCCATCCGTGACGTGGTTCGCGGCTACGGGGATGCCGGTCTGGTTCAGATCGCCGCAAACGCTCATGACTTTGCGGCGGCGCTCGATCGCGCTCTCGGTCTGCCCTCGACCAGCTGGCAGCAGGCCGTCGCGGACAAGCTCGCCCAGAGCTCGTGGGACTCCACCTGGGCCGGCATGCAGCGTGAGATGGAGCGCGCCCTGGCCTCACGCCACACCTATGCATCGCACACGGGCGTGGAAGCCGGCACGCGCAAGGCACCCGCGACCGCTGCACATGCGGCCGCCCCGCATGCCAGTCTCTCCGCTCCATCTGCCCTTGCCAACTTCCGCCTTCGCTCCATGGCAACGCCTGAGCCAACAACCTCGCGCGCCCATCGTACCGAGCACTTTGACTACGTGGTCGTAGGCGCGGGTTTCGCCGGCAGTGTTCTTGCGGAACGGCTTGCGTCGCAACTCGACAAGCGCATCCTGCTCATCGACCGGCGCGACCATATCGCCGGCAACGCTTACGACTTCTTCAACAGCAGCGGCATCCTCATCCACCAGTACGGGCCGCACATCTTTCACACCAACTCCGACGAGGTAGTGAACTATCTTTCGAAGTTCACGGCTTGGCGTCCGTACGAGCATCGCGTGCTCGCCAGTATCGATGGACAGCTCCTGCCCATTCCCATCAACCTCGACACCATCAATCGCCTTTACGGTCTCTCGCTGGACGCCGCGGGCATGAAGGCCTTTCTTGCTTCGAAGACCGTGACGCCCGTCGCCATTCGTACCTCGGAAGACATCGTAATCAGCCGCGTCGGACGCGAGCTCTACGAAAAGTTCTTCCGCAACTACACGCGTAAGCAGTGGGGGCTTGACCCTTCCGAGCTCGACAGCTCCGTCGCTGGACGCATTCCCGTCCGCTACGACCGTGACGACCGCTACTTCGCCGACACCTTCCAGGCCATGCCGCTCCATGGCTACACGCACATGTTCGGCAATATGCTCGATCACCCGATGATCACCGTCCGCACCGGCGTCGATTACAAGGAGATCAGCAATACCTATCGCGACGCGAAGATCATCTTCACCGGCCCCATCGACGAGTACTTTGGATTCCGCTTCGGCCCGCTGCCCTACCGCTCACTCGAGTTCAAGCATGAAACGCATGACGTCGAGCAGTTCCAGGCCGCACCCGTCATCAACTATCCCAACGACCACGCCTACACGCGCGTTACCGAATTCAAGTACCTCACCGGCCAGAAGCATGCGCGGACCAGCATTGTCTACGAGTACCCACAATCCACTGGCGACCCGTATTACCCGATTCCACGCCCCGAAAATGCGGCTATTTTCGCCAGGTACAAGTCCCTCGCGGAGCGCACCGGCAACGTCCATTTCTGCGGCCGCCTTGCTAACTACAAGTACTTCAACATGGACCAGGTCGTCGCCCAGGCGCTGAGCACCTTCCGCAGCATCGCCGCCGATCATGACCTTGCTGTCGCAACAACTCTCAATTCAGCAGATGTTTCCGGCAACGTTCGCGAAGTCGCCTGATCCAGCTGCGCCACAGTTGACACAAGAAAAGGGGTGAGCCAGATCGGCTCACCCCTTTCTCCTTACTTCGGCCTACTGCAGAACGTCCTGGATTCTGCGTGGCGCTCGTGGCTGCGAAACTTACTTCCCGCCATCGCCCTTCCCCGCATCCGGCACGGCCACTGCCGTCGGAAACAGGTTCTTCAGCGGCGCATCCTTTTCCTTGTTCCGCTCAGGATGTGGGAACGCCTTACGTGGCATCATCGCCTCACGCTCGCTCGTGTTGTACAGAAACACCGCCTCCACCACCGCAGCTTGCTTCAGGTCCGCCTCGTGGATCCGTTCCACCGTGTCCATGTTGCTGTGGTGTGTGCGCGTGTCGTAATCCATCTCATCCTGGATGAACTGAAAGCCCGGCAGACCGACCGCGTCGTACGACAGATGGTCCGTCCCGCCGGTGTTCCGGTCGCTGATGGTGGACACACCCAGGTCGCGCAGCGGTGCAATCCACTGCGCAAAGATCGGCCCGATCCCGTAGTTCTCCTGCGTGTATACGCCGCGCACCTTGCCCGTGCCGTTATCCAGGTTGTAGTAGGCGTCCAGCGTCTCCCATTCCTTGGTCGTCTTCAGCGGCCCTTGCGGTCCGCGCAGAAAGGCCAGCGCCGGGTCTTCTCCGGGCTTTGCCGGCGGCTCATCGAAGGCGCCAAAGTGCTGCTTCACATAACTACGGCTGCCGTACAGGCCCTGCTCCTCGCCGCTCCACAACGCGATGCGGATCGTCCGCTTTGGCTTGTACCCGATCGCCTTCAGAATCCGCACCGCTTCCATCGCCGTCACCGATCCCGCACCGTTGTCCGTCGCACCTGTGCCGGCGATCCAGCTGTCCAGGTGGCCGCCCACCATCACCACCTGCTCCTTCAGCTTGGGATCGGTGCCGGGGATCTCCGCCACAGTGTTGAAGCCGTGCTCGTGGTCGCCCGTCTTCACTGTCTCGATGCTGACTTCCAGCTTTACTGGCACATTTGCCTTCAGCAGGCGGTACATGCGGCCATAGAGCTCAATGGTGGTCACCGCATTCGGAATCGGCACGGCACTCTCCGCCTTCTGCGCATTCCGCAGCAGGTTCGCGCCATTGTCGTCGAAGACGATGCCCGTTCCGCCGCCCTTGTCACTGTCGCGGCTTGGCGTCAGGATCGCCACCACGCCCTCATCGCTCATCATCTTCAGCGCCGCCGTCCGTAGCGCATAGACTCGCGCCCGCTCCGCCAGCCGCTGTTGCAACGTCATGGCGGGCTGCCCCGGCCGCGGCTGCGTCTCGACCTCATACGTCTCCAGCTCCCGCAGCTCCGCATCCGTGTACCGGCGGAACAGCGGCTCTTTCACATCCGGCACGGCGCGCATCGTTCCGAACAGCACCACCTTGCCGCCGAGCTTGCCCTTGTACTTCGCAAGGTCCGCCTCGTTCGCGACCTCCACCAGCACGGCATCGCCGGTCACGGCACCCTTCGTCGCTGGCGACCATGGCGCTGCCTGTATCCACACCGGCTCCGTGTCCGGCGTCACCATCCGTGCCCAACTGTTCACCTGCGCCCAGCCCATACCGAACTCGCCCCAGTCCTCCAGGTGCGCATTCTCCAGGCCCGCTGCTGTCAGCTGTGCCATCGTCCACTCGTTCGCCTTCTTCATATTGGGCGAGCCGGTCAGCCGCGGCCCAATCCCATCGCTTAGCCCGCTCATGTATTCCATCACGTGCGAGTGCCCCAGCCCCTCCGCCCGGATCGCCGCATACATGTTCAGGTCCAGCGTCTCCGCCGCCGGCTGCGGTCCGCTGTAGCTTGGCATCTCCGCCGCCTTCTTCGACTTCTCTGCCGCTGCCGCGGCCATAGGAAGGGAACTCGCCGCCACCGACAGCATCGCGGCCAAACCGATCGAACGGCGCGCCGCCGCACTTGCAAAACGCATCACGTATGCCTCACAGAAGAGTGTTTTTCGATTAGAGAAGAGATTACAGTGCCACGCGCAAATCGCACAGTCGTAAGCTCCTATCGCACCCATGTGAAAGAGCGTCACCCACAGCGCCGCCAAAAATCGCACAGCCGTAAGCGCCCATCGCACCCATGTGAAAGAGCGTCACCCACAGCGCCGCCAGAAACCGCACAGAGGTCAGTGCCGGTAGCCGCGGCCGTTCCCGCGCCCGGAGCTCCATGATGCGCGAGACTACGCCTGCATGGTTCCGATTTGCTCGGAATGTTCACAGGCAGTTCGCCAAAGCTCAAAAAGCAGGCCGTGGACAAAACTCTAGAACTCTTCCGGCGACCCTGCTACCCTCGCATCGGAAAAGACCGGGCAGTTTCTCTGGCGCGCAAAACACCCCGCGCGGTACGGCTTGCCACAGAGGACGGGGCGCGAGAACGGAGCAGATATATGAGCAGGGTTCGTCTTCTTGTTGGCACGCGCAAGGGCGCCTTCGTCCTCACGGCAGACGGCTCCCGCAAAAACTGGTCCGTCGCCGGCCCCCACTTCCCCGGCTGGGAGATCTACCACCTCAAAGCATCGCCCATCGACCCCGACCACATCTACGCGTCACAAACCTCCGGCTGGTTCGGCCAGGTCGTGCAACGATCCGACGATGGCGGCCTCACCTGGAACCCGGTGGGCAACAAGTTCCTCTACGACGGCGACGCCGGCACGCACCAGTGGTATGACGGCACGCCCCACCCGTGGGAGTTCAAGCGTGTCTGGCATTTGGAGCCATCTCTCACCTGCCCGGACACCCTCTACGCCGGTGCCGAAGATGCCGCCCTCTTTCAATCAAGCGACGGCGGCACCTCCTGGGCGGAGCTCGCCGGCCTGCGCAAACATGGCACCGGCCCCGCGTGGCAGCCAGGCGCCGGTGGCATGTGCCTTCACACCGTCATCCTCGATCCCGCAAACCCGCAGCGCATCTTCATCGCCATCTCCGCCGCGGGTGCCTTTCGCACCGACGACGGCGGCCTTTCCTGGAAGCCCATCAATCGCGGGCTCCGCTCCCAGTACATCGCCGATCCGAACGCGGAGGCCGGCCACTGCGTCCACCACATGGCCATGCACCCCGCCCGCCCCGGCAAACTTTTCATGCAGAAGCACTGGGATGTCATGCGCTCCGACGATGCCGGTGACTCCTGGCAGCGCATCAGCGGCAACCTGCCCACCGATTTCGGCTTTGTCATCGACGTCCACGCGCACGAACCCGAAACCGTCTACGTCGTTCCCATCAAGAGCGACTCCGAACACTATCCCCTCGACGGCGCGCTCCGCGTCTATCGCAGCCGCACCGGCGGCAATGAGTGGGAGCCGCTCACCACCGGCCTCCCCCAGCAGAATTGCTACGTCAACGTTCTTCGCGATGCCATGGCCGTCGATCGCCTGGAGAGCTGCGGCGTCTACTTCGGCACTACCGGCGGCCAGGTCTACAGCTCCGCCGATTCCGGCAACACATGGCGGGCCATCGTCCACGATCTGCCCGCCGTCCTATCCGTCGAAGTACAAACCCTCGTATGAGCGCACAAGGGATGCAGAAGACCCTCACGGATGCTTTGCCGTCGGCGTCCAACGCGGCAGAAGGCCCCGGCCCTTACCCCGGCGTCGATCGAAAGACGCCAACCCAGGCGATCGTGCAGGTGGAGCTTCCCGCACACCTCTGCAGGCTCTGCAACGCGCCGCCGCACCTGAGCCTTGCGGTCACCGGCACGGTAACGCAGCGAACGGTCCTCGACGCGCTTGAGGCCCGCTACCCCGCACTTGAGGGCACCATCCGCGATCACACCACGCGCCTGCGCCGGCCCTTTCTTCGGTTCTTTGCCTGCGCGGAAGACCTCTCCCATCTCGCGCCCGACGACCCACTGCCTCTCTCCGTAGCCGCCGGCATAGAGACCTTTCTCATCGTGGGTGCCGTTGCCGGCGGTTGAGGCGCATCCACGGGCGCCGCGGTGCCAATCCACACACACTTTCTTACTGTTTCGTCGCCAGCGGATGCTGTGCCTTCTCATAGAACTCGTTCTGCAGCTTCAGGCTCTGTGTATCCGCCTTGATCGCCTTTACCGCCTCCGCTATCTGCATGGCCCACGACCTTTGATCAAAGGCGCCGAGTTCCCTGGTCGCCATGCTGCCGTCTCCGGAGTAGTGCTCCGGAAACTTTGCATACCACCAGATCCCCGTATACACCGAAGTGGGCAGCGTCAATCGTTTCTGATCCGCGCCGGACTCCTGCCC
>CAXTSF010000143.1:2301-8952 GCA_964246865.1 uncultured Terriglobus sp. | reverse complement strand
GGATTCAGAACCGCAGCTTTGCGCTTGCCCTGGGCGTCGTTCTTGCCCTGTGGCTCACGGTGATGTTTGCCGTGGGCATCATCGTCGAGGTCCGCGTCTTCAACGAGATGAGCGCGCTGCTTGCGATCGCGGCAGCGCTCGAGGTGTATCACCGTTTTGTGCAAGCCGGGCCGGAGGGTGTGAGCAAACATGGCGATCTTTGAACTGGGCTCTCCCATGCTGGTTGCGACCTCCAATGCGGGGAAACTTCGAGATTTCGCTGCTGCTGCTGGTGTCTTCGGCGTGGAGATCAGGGCAATGGCGGGGCTCGATGCGATTCCTGCACCTGCAGAGGACGCTGTGACCTTTGAAGGCAACGCGCGCGCAAAGGCTGAGTATTACTCGGGCTTTGCCCCGGGAGAGTGGGTGTTGGCCGACGATAGCGGACTGGAAGTGGATTCGCTTGAGGGCAGGCCGGGTGTCCGGTCGGCACGTTTTGCTGAGGACCTGGGTGCGCTGGACGCGAGAACAGGCGTGGATGCCAGCAATAACGAGGTTCTGTTGTTGGCCATGCTGGAGCAAACGGACCGGGTGGCACGATACCGGTGCGTTCTGGCGCTTGCACAGGATGGCAAGGTGTTCCGGACATCTGCCGGATCGGTCGAGGGTGAGGTGCTGAGTGAGGAGAGAGGCGCGGGCGGCTTTGGCTACGATCCACTCTTCTATGTTCCCGAGTTGGGTTGCACCATGGCTGAGGCAAGCCCGGAGCAGCGCATGCGCGTGAGTCACCGGGCCCGGGCCCTGCGCGCTCTGATCGAATCGCTGCGGTAAACCTCCCTCGTGGTGATGGCGTCTATCTTAGGCGAGGTGGCTTGGATATGAGCAGCAGTCTGACCGGGAACGGAAGCGGCGGTGAGGGTGAAGGCATCGCTAAGGACAAGGTGAACACGGCAGATACCCCGGCGCGCCCGGGCCGGAACTCACTCGAGAATGACGAGCCGGGCCACCAGTCCCATGTGGACCGGATTGCGGAGGATTCGGCGAAGCGCGCCGGCAATCGCATCTCGCACAACGAAGGCGACATTTTTACCAAGTAGCGTTCTTGGCACATGCAAAAGCCCCGGCAAATCCGCCGGGGCTTTTTCCATGTCAGCGCGAGACTATAGCGCGGCGGCTCCGGCCTGCGCGACCGATTGGTCCTGCTCGCCTGAGCCACCGCTGACACCGATAGCACCGACGACAACGCCCCCCTGCTTGAGAGGCAAGCCACCGGCGAAGATCATGATTCTGCCGTGGTTGGAGGCGTGAATGCCGAAGAACTGCTGACCGGGTTGCGAGTTCTCACCGAGCGTCTTCGTTTCTATGTCGAAGGCGCGTGATGTGAAAGCTTTGTTCTGGGCGATGTCGATGGAGCCGCGCCATGCGTTCTCCATACGCTCAAAGGCGAGCAGGTTGCCACCTTCATCGACAACGGCCACGTTCATCGGCTGCCCGATCTCGGTTGCCTTTTTCTCTGCCGCAGCGATGATGCGCCGGGCGTCTTCTAACTTGATAGGCATGTATGTCTCCTGTTGTAGTGCATCACAAATCTCGAAGGAAAAGATGGTCGGCGAAGATGCGGCTGTACACGTTGCGAGGAAGCCTCATGCAACGGCGAGCACCTGTTCTACGTGTGGTCAATGAGTCTTGATTCTCCCTATCGCCCGAAGAAGTCCTTGACCTGTTGCACGATAACATCTCGGCTCACGTCACTGATGGCCTCGGTAAGGGGAAGCTGCTTGGGGCAGGCCTGGACGCAGTTCTGGGCGTAGCCGCACTCCTGGACACCACCATCACCGGCGAGCGCGCGAAGACGCTCCTCCTTCAGCACGGCACCGCTCGGATCCATGTTGAAAAGCTTGACCTGCGCGATGGTCGCGGCGCCGACGAAGCCGGTGGCGTCGTTGAACTGCGGACAGACCTCCATGCAAATCGTGCAGGAGATGCAGTTGGAGAGTGGGTAACGCTCCTCCTGAATTTGCGGAAACTGCTTCGGTCCGGGGCCAAGGTCGTAGGAGCCGTCCACAGGCACCCATGCCTTGACGGCCTTGAGGTTCTCGAAGAGTACAGAGCGGTCCACGGCGAGGTCACGGACGACAGGAAACTTGGAGAGCGGCGCGAGCGTAATGCTGCCGTCCTTCGACTCGGCCATCAGCTTGTCCACAAGGGCGGAGCAGGCCATGCGCGCCTTGCCGTTGATCAGCATGGCACAGGAGCCGCAGATCTCCTCGAGGCAGTTGGCATCGTAGGCGATGGGCGCGGTGGTATTGCCCTCGGCGGTGACCGGCTCGGCGGCAATCTCGCCCAGCAGCGATGTGATGTTCATGCCCTTGCGGTAAGGGATTTCGAAGTGCTCGGTGCGCGCCGGGGCGTCTGGATTCGCCTGGCGCTTGATCGCGACCTTGATGGTCTTCCGCGAGTGTGCGGCGGCGGAGGTAGTGGTCGGCATGTCGAGGGTTGCGGTTGCCATAGTGACTCCTTGCTTTCCAGATCTTCCGGGATGCTACTCCGGGCTACTACTCCGGGGTTACTGTTCTGCGGTCCATTTGAGCGACGCAAGCCAGAGATCGTGCGCGCGATGCATAAAGTTGTCCCCTGCCGGGCCGAGCTTGATGTCGTTAGGGCCGATGCCGGTCTCTTCCGTGACGACGCGGCATGCGCCAGACTCCGGGAGAAAGTGCCAGGTGTGATAGTGAAGAGCCTTCTCTTCGGTAAGGGAGCGCGGCGACCAGCTTAGGCGGGAGTCGGGAACAAACTCCGTGATCCGCGTCTCAATGGGCGTGTTGAAGATAGAGAGGCGAAGCAGTGTTCCTTCCTTGACTGTCTCTTTCGCATTGTCAACGGGCTGTGCGAAATGGACGTTCTTGACCAGGACGAACCAGTTTGGCCAGTCGGTGGCATCGCTGAAGCGCGCGAAGACGCGATGGCAGTCGGCCTGGATGAGCAGCTCGTTATGTGAAAAGAGCGGGGCTGTGGCCGGGTCGAACTCCTTCGGCCAGTGAATGGCTTTATCACGATGCGGCTTATCGTCTGCCGTTGTGCCCCGATCGGCAGCCATCAGTGCGCATGGGAGTGCCAAAGCGAGCAGTGTGATAGGTGCACTCCAACGAGTGCTGTTGCGGTTGCCGTTGACGGCCGTGCCACGGCGGCGGTTCGCCCGCAGGACACGCCAGCCCAGGATCGTCTTGAGCAGGAACAGCAGGACGAGAGCACCCAGCACGAGTTTGAAGCCGCCGGTCATATGTTTATGCAGTGGCGTCGTAGCGGCGCGCACGTGGGGGGATCCACTGGGTGTCCACCTCTTCCCAGCCGATTCTTGGGGCGTCGGTAGCGAGGTCGTAGCAGGCTTTGGTGCTCTTCAGGAAGCGCTCGTCGTTGCGCTCCGGGAAGTCCGGCTTGTAGTGGGCACCGCGGCTCTCGTCGCGGGCTTCGGCACCCTGCACAATGACGCGGGCGAGCTGCAGCATGTTGTAGAGCTGGCGCGTGAAGGCGAAGCTTGTGTTGGCCCACTGCGACTTGTCGCTCAGGTTCACCTTACGGTAGCGGTCCAGCAGGTCGACAATCTTGTTGTCGGCCTCACGCAGGCCGGCGTTGTAGCGGATGATAGTCGCGTGCCGAGTCATGGTTTCGCCAAGCTCGCGCCAGAGTTTGAAGGGGTTCTCCGTACCCTCGTTGTTAATGAGGATGTTGTTGGACTCCATCTGCCGGACCTTCTCCGCCGCGTGGCCGCCGTCACCGGTCTGGGCAGGCAGGTTCTTCGCGTAGAGCATCGCCTGCGGGCCCGCGGTGAAGCCGCCATGGATGCAGCTCAGGAGTGAGTTCGCGCCAAGGCGGTTGGCTCCGTGAATGGAGAAGTCCGCCTCGCCCGCCGCGAAGACGCCCGGGATGTTGGTCATCTGGTTGATGTCGACCCAGAGGCCGCCCATGGTGTAGTGGACGCCCGGGAAGATCTTCATCGGGACCTCGCGCGGATCGTCGCCGACGAACTTCTCGTAGATCTCCAGAATGCCCTCGATCTTGCGGTTCAGGGTTTCCTTGTCGATATGCGAGACGTCGAGGTAGACCATCGCCTGGCCGTCAATGCCGAGGTCGAACTCGTAGACGACACGATGGATGGCACGGGTAGCGATGTCGCGGGGAACGAGATTGCCGTACTTGGGGTACCACTCCTCGAGGAAGTACCAGCGGTCGGCCTCGGGGATAGTCTTGGCAGGCCGGGGATCGCCCTTTTGCCGAGGCACCCAGACGCGGCCACCCTCGCCGCGGGCAGACTCGCTCATCAGGCGGAGCTTGTCTTCGCCAGGGATGGCAGTGGGGTGCACCTGGATGAACTCGCCGTTGCCGTAATAGGCACCCTGCTGGTACAGCGCGGATTGCGCGGAGCCGGTGCAGACGACCGAGTTCGTGCTCTTGCCGAAGATGGCACCATTGCCGCCGGTGCAGATAATGATGGCGTCCGCGGCGAAGGTGCGCACCTCCATGGACCGGAGATCCATGGCGCAGATGCCGCGGCAGACGCCGGTCGAGTCAAGGACGGCGGAGAGGAACTCCCAACCCTCGTACTTGGTGACCTTGCCCTCGGACTCGTGGCGGCGGACCTGCTCGTCGAGCGCGTAGAGCAGCTGCTGGCCGGTCGTCGCGCCGGCAAAGGCGGTGCGGTGATACAGGGTCCCGCCAAAGCGGCGGAAGTCGAGCAGACCCTCGGGCGTGCGATTGAATGGAACGCCCATGCGGTCGAGCAGGTCGATGATGGCGGGGCCCTGCGCGGTCATCTGCTTGACGGGGGTCTGATTCGCGAGAAAGTCGCCGCCGAAGACAGTGTCGTCAAAGTGCTTGTCGACGTTGTCTCCCTCGCCTTTCAGGTTCTTGGCGGCGTTGATGCCGCCCTGGGCGCAGACGGAGTGCGAGCGCTTGACCGGCACAATGGAAAAGAGGTCGACCTTGCCACCGGCCTCGGCGATCTTGATGACGGAGGAAAGGCCCGCGAGGCCCCCTCCGACGACGATGATCTTGGGTACTGCTGCCATTTTCTTAACCTTATCTGTGACGTTAGTTCGCATCAGCCGGAACGTGTGTCGGGGTTCCAGCCCTGACTCCCAAGAACTGCCTACCTAGGCTTGCGGCCTAGGACGTTGATTTTGGGCTTCAGCCCCTGAGCTACTCGCAAGCGTTGCAACCTTCTGTGCCAGCCACATGACCCCGAAAGTGCTGATGCCGTCCAACATGCACAGCCAACGATAGACCGCGCCCAGATAACTGTGCTTAGTCCAGTGAATAGAAGAGAAAACGACGACATGCGCCGCGACAACTAAAAGAGTGGTGAGCCAAAACCACAACTTAGTTTTAGCCGTCCAAAAGGACTGTATTGCAACTGCTGCTCCCCCTGAGCACGCCCATGCTGCATAGCCGAAGTTGGTTCCACCGCCCCATTCTGGTGCGACAAAGACAAGATAGGTCAGAAAGAGAAAGACGACCCACCAGCGATTTTCGTAAAGCTTACGTTTCAACCTCCGGAAGCCCGAATCCTCAGAATCAAGCGTTTGAATTTGGCCAGTTTCAATCATTGCAATTCAGCCGCATTCGCTACTGTTGTGGTGCTGGACTGGGCTGCACGGGCTGGCCGGCAGAGTCATACTGCACCGCTCCGTTGTTGCCGGGAACGCCGCTGCTGTTTTGCGATGGATACTGCGCCGCTCCGGGCACGGTGGGTACCGTCGGCATGACAACACCCTCGGGCTGCGCGGGCATCACGTCCACCGGCGAGTAGGGTCGTGCATAGGCGACCCAGAAGATGGAAACAAGACCCATGGCGCAGAGCGCGGTACCGAGCGCGCCTGTGACGTAGCCGAACTTCCTGCGGGCGTTGTCGCCGGGGGTGATGCCCCACTTGGCGGCGAAGAGCCAGAGTCCATAGGCAAAATGCCAGCAGGTGGCGATCATGGCGATGGAGTAGATGGCCAGCATCCAGGGATTGAGAAGCTCATACTGCACCTTGGCATAGGCAAGGCCGGGGTGCTCCGGCAGGCTGACACCGGCGAAGCGCTGCCGCCAGACGTGCTGCACGATATAAAGCAGAGCGATGATGCCGGTGACACGCTGCATCAGGTACATCCAGTTCCCTGCCCAGGGATACACATTGACCGTGGAGCGGCCGCGGAAGCTGATGTAAACGCCGTAGCCCGCATGAAAAGCGAGCGGGATGAAGATGAAGGCCCACTCCAGCACGCGGACCAGCGGCAGGCCGTTGAGGAACTTGACCTGTTGCGCATAGGCGAGCGGACCGTGCACCACCTCGAAGTTCGAGACGATGTGCTCGATCAGAAAGGCACCGATCGGGATGATGCCCGAGAGCGAGTGCAGCTTGCGTAGCAGGAAGGAGTGACCCTGGCCGGCGCGTAAAGGCTGAACGCCTCGGCGGCGGCCTGCGGTGTCCGGTGGTGCGGTTGGTGCAATAGCGCCCATGCGGAAGTCCACTCCTCCCGTCCGATGAGGTGTCCTGTGACACGTCTCAGACGCAGTTAAAGTATCCCGCCCGCCGAAAACGATCGTCAATGAAACCGATGGGGGATCGTCCGTTTATCGTCAGATAGGTGCGATGTTCAGCCGGGGCTCTGCCCGAGCGATGCAGGAGCC
>CAXTSF010000143.1:0-2291 GCA_964246865.1 uncultured Terriglobus sp. | reverse complement strand
AGCCGGGAGAGCGGCAGAAGACTCCACCCGGCTCTGGGATGGGCTACTTGGTGGCCAGTATCTCGAGCTTCTGGATCTCCGGGCCAGCGGCGAAGAGATCGGGCGCTTTCTGCATGAGAGCCTTGGCTACCTCACCATTCAGGTGCGCCTCGCGGCCCTTCTCATCGGGAAAAGTATCAAAGATGCCGAAGGTATCTGCCGTGAACTGGAGGGCATACCAGGTGCCGGTGCCCGGCTCTGCCTCTACCAGCGGAACGGCGGATTGCAGGAAGCTGGCGACCTCCGATTCCTTGCCGGGCTTTGCCTGCATGGTTGCGAGCAGAGCGAACTTTGTGTCTGAAGCCATGGGTGATTGTCTCCTGCAGGCTGTGATGCGGATCGCAGCAGGGAGGGCTGTGTTCCACGAGCGCGGGAACGCCGGGGGAAGGAGTGTTGACCTGAGAAGAGAGTATGCCGCGCGGTATCCTAGAAGAGTGATGAACCGGAAGGCACTTCTTCTCCTCGTGTTCGCAGCCACGGCGCCAGGAGGCCATTTGTTTGGCCAGACCGCACCGCCAAGACCGCCAGCCGCGGAAGCTCCGCCCGCCGCACCTGCGCCGGGGATGCCTGCACAGACCGAGGCTGTTCCGCAGACCGGGGCACCGCCACAGACAGGAACACCTGCGAGGCCGGCCGACGACCTTCCAGATACGCCGAGCACGACGGGCGGCCTCGTAGTGCCACCCGCGCCCAACGGACCGAGCGTGGTGTTCGACACCAGCATGGGACGCATCGTGTGCCAGTTCTTTGCGAAAGAGGCTCCGGTGACCGTGGCGAACTTCATCGGTCTGGCAAACGGCACCAAAGACTTTGCGGATCCCCAGACACATCAGGTGACGCACGGCGTGCGATTTTTCGATGGCACAACCTTTCACCGGGTGATTGCCAACTTTATGATTCAGGGCGGCGATCGTATCGGGAATGGCATGGGCGATCCCGGATACTACATTCCCGACGAGTTTGCGCCAGGACTTCGCTTCGACCGCGAGGGCCGGCTGGCCATGGCCAACGCCGGTCCAGGCACGGGTGGTTCGCAGTTCTTTATTACAGAGGCACCCACGCCGGAGCTGACGGGCAAGCACACCATCTTCGGCCAGTGCGATCCGCACGCGGTAACGGTGGTGCAGCAGATTGCGCGCGTGGAGAAGTCATCCACAGATAAGCCTCTGGCGCCGGTGGTCATCCAGAGGGTGACGATCGTGCCGGAGGGCCAGACGCTGCCACCGGAACCGAAGGCGACCCCGGCGGGAGCTCCAGCATCGCAAGGAACGGCGGCGCAGAGCCCGGCCCCGCCACAAGGTTCCGCAAGCCCGAAATAATGTACGCGGTACCTGCTCACCAGGAAGCAGCGCGCTCACATCACGTAAACGAACTACATCCCCCAAGGAGATCCCATGGCTGAGCGTACCCCCGGCACCTATGCCGTATTTCAGACGAGCGAAGGCACGATCGTGGCGAAACTGCACGAGAAGGATGCACCCGAGACCGTTGCGAACTTTATCGGTCTGGCAGAAGGCACGAAAAAGTGGGAGAGCCGATCGAAGAAGGGCGACCGGCTCTACGACGGCACCATCTTTCATCGTGTGATTCCCGACTTCATGATCCAGGGTGGCGATCCCGAGGGAACGGGCATGGGCGGACCGGGCTACAAGTTTGCCGACGAAACGAAGGGCTCGCCCCACGGATTTCAGGAGAAGGGCAAGCTGGCGATGGCCAACGCCGGACCGAATACCAACGGCTCGCAGTTTTTCATTACGGTAGGGGCCACGACCTGGCTGACGGGCAAGCACACGATCTTTGGGGATGTGGTGGAAGGATACGACATCGTTGAGAAGGTCTCCAAGGTGGCGCGCGACGGCATGGACAGGCCAAAGAAGCCCGTCGTTCTGGAATCGGTGACGATCGAGCGGGTGTAGTCAGCTCATTGAAAATCGTTCGACGGCCGGCAGCGTTTGCCGGCCGTTCTACCTTCTGCGGAGCGTGTGCCGGCCCTGGTTGGTGAACAGCGCCGTTGGAAAAACGGGCGCGTCGAAGCGGTGCTGCTCCAGCTGCAGGTACCGGTAGTAGCCGTAGGCGTACGGTGCCTTGGCAAGCAGGTCGAGCTGCATGGGCAGGCGCGCTTCAGGCGCTGTTCGCGGGGGTTGGCCGGCGAGGTTCGCGAAGAGGAACAGGCCCGCGCAGGCGAGCACGACGGAGCAACCAGCCGCAGCACGCCATGCGCGGCCGGGTGCTGCGGGCCGAAGTTGATCGTG
>CAXTSF010000142.1:0-8984 GCA_964246865.1 uncultured Terriglobus sp. | reverse complement strand
AAACCGCCAAAGGTGAGACTGTTGTCGAGCAGGGTACGCCGGTTGGCAAGGTTCAGGGCTGTCACGGAGACAGAGGTGCGTTCGCCAAAGGTGCGCGTTAACCCAAGGTCGATGCTGCTGTGTGCGGGCAGGTAGTCATTCGGGTAGGGCGTTGCAGGGTCAGGTTTGCCGTTGGTAAAGCCGGATCCGTAGCTGATGTTGGTGGACGCGGAGAGTCTCCAGGGGAAACGCGTGTTGAAGCCGGCGTTGAACGTATTCCGCTGGTCGTGGTCTACCGGGTGATAACCGGGTGACACATCGCACTGCGCCGAAGCGACCGGGGCGCAGATGAGGCCGCCTGTGATGGCGCCTCGCTGCTGCGCAATCTGGTTGGAGTAGTTGAGATAGAACTGCCCGGCACGCATGAGGCGAGGCGAGCGAAGGGAGAGCTCCCAGGCGCGGACGAGCGCGCCATCGAGCGTGACAGGAAAGTAGATGCTGGAGTTGCCCACGACTGAGTGGTCGAGGAAGTTGTTGACCCGTGTCTGGAAGTTGTCGACATCGAGCAGCCAGCCGCGGTAGGGCACCTGTACTCCGAACTGGTGCTCCTCATCCCGTTCGCCGTGCAGTGGTGCGAATGCCGTGTTGTTGCTGCTGGCGAACTGCACCACCGGCCCCGCCGCGGTAAGCAATGGCGGTGGCTGATAGAAGCGACCGTAGAAGGCGCGCAGAACCCAGCCCAGCTTCGGCACGCGCACGGCTGCGCCGAAGCGAGGGCTGCTCTCGTCCTCGGTGAAACTGCCTTGGAAGTGAGTCTGCCGTAAGCCCGCGATCAGCGTCAGCCAGGAGGTAGCGCGCACGCTGTCGGAGACATAGGCCTCCACGACACCGCCGGCGATCGATGCAGCAGTTTGAAACGCCGGGGTAAGCGTACCGTCGTTGAAGCTTGCACCGAAGGTGGAGGTGTCGTGCTGGCCGTAGGAGTAGAGGCCGCCCTGCAGCAGGTTGCGGGAGATCTGGCCGGTAGCGGAGGCCTGTACGCCTCCGTAGGTCGATGTGCGATGCACGTTCGTGGCGACGGGAGCGTCCGCTGGATTGGCTTCGTAGCCGGCGCGGTTCTCATGGAAAAAGGGAGAGATTTGCAGAACGGTGGACGCGCCGAAGGTGTGCAACCAGGAGGCCTCTGCCAGGCTGTCCACCTCGTGCTGCCCGTCACGCAGGCCACTGGAATCGAACTGCTGGTTGCCGAAGCTGTTGGGGTCGGGATCGTAGGGGATTTGAAAGAAGTCGCGGCGGAGCTGGCCGACAAAACGGAATTGATCCACGGGTGTTCGATTGGCAATGACGGAGGCAAAGCCGCCGTAGCCGTTTGCGGCGTCGTGCAGAGTACGGTCGATCGGAGTGGAGAGGCCGTAGTCGCTGCGATTGCCGTTCAGGCTGACGTAGTAGGCAAGCTTGTCCGTATGGTCGCCAAGATTGAGTTGATCGTTCGTTTGCAGAAAACTGCCCGCCGAGAGCACAAGTTCGGCCTCGCGATTACGCTCAAAGCCGGTCCGCGGGACGACATCGAAGATGGCATAGGTCCGGTCACCGAGGTCGGCGGTGTAGCTGCCGCGGTGCACCTCGATATAGTCGATGTCCTTGGGATCGATCTGCACACCGAGATTGCTCGCGATGTTTGTGTTTGGAATCTGCACTCCGTCGATCAGCCAGCTGACCTGATGGCCGCCACGGATATGGAGCTGGTCATGGGTGATGTACGCGCCGGGAACCCGGTCTGTGATGGCGGCAAGGCTGTTGGTGCGATCCGCGCCGGGCGTTGACATGATGTTGTCGCGAGCGATCAGCGTAGTAGGCGTAGCGGTGTTGCTGTTGGCAAGGCTGGGTGTCGCCCGCACATCGATCGCCTGGTCGATCGTGCCCGGACGCAATTCGAAGTGCAGAACCGGTACTGTGGCTGAGGCGAGTGTGAAGGTCTGCCTCTCCGGAGCAAACCCGCTCGCGCGGGTGGTTACGGTGTATTCCCCGAGCGGCAGCAGCGGGAGTGTAAAGGTGCCCTCGACACCGGTGATGCAGGTGTAGTGGAGGCTGGAACTGACGGCTTGTATGTCGACGTGGACGCCTGGGATGGGCCGGTGCTGCGCATCATGCACAACACCGCGGAGCTGGCCAAAGATGGTCGCGCCGGCCTGAGACGCGCAGAGCAGGAAGGCGGCAAGAAAAAGCAACACACGTGTTTGCACAGGGATTCCGATCTTGACCTCGTGAGGGGTCGCAAGAGTGCAGTAACGGATCGGCCTGGCTAGGGGAGGTTCAGGCCTGGCCGCGCAGGGACTCGAGTGAGTTCCGTGGGTACGGCGGGCCACGCTTCTGGCGGGAGCGGTCGCGGGAGATGCGCCACCTGCACTCCGTCTGTGCTGCTGCTGAGGGATGACTCTGCATGAGGGCGTAGAAGCCCTGTGGAGGACGCGCAGTGGCAAGCGTGCCTGTTCCGGTGAGCGTGGCTGCCGGGCAGCACGGGCATTTCCCCGGAGTCGCCTGGAAGCGGGGTTGCAGCCCAGCAGAGTCAACCGCCTGCGCTGCGGTCATGCTGCAGTGGTGCTTGCCGGAGCGCCGGCAACAGGCCGGGAGCCGCGACTCCGAAGTCTGGCCGATGGCGAGCAAAGGCGAGACGACAGGCAGGCCGAACACGGCGAGCAGCACAAAAGCGAGAAGCCGGCGCACACCCTCATTGGAGCACCGATGCTCTCCGGCAGCAACCGCTATGATGGCTGCTCATGGGCGGACAGCATACAAAGTCGCGCATGGTGATCTCTGCGGCCCGCTGGTTGGTGTTGCTGGCATTCCTGTGCGGTGCTTGCCTTTCGTGCAATCGAGGCTCGCATACTCAGATCATCGAGGTGATTGAGAGCACCGGCGGGACCGGCTTTTCCGAGTCATTCGGACGTGGGACGACTGGGCGTGCCAGGCACTACGGGCTTTCCCTGCAGTTTGCCGATCCCCAGAGTCCAGCCGACTACCAGGCACAGGCAAAGCTGCTGGGCGAGGCGATACAGCGCCATGTGGACGGCATCATCCTCGCGCCCTCCCATCAACTGGTACTGGCTGAAGGCGTAAGACGTGCGCGGGCAGCGGGCATTCCGGTGGTCATCGTGGATGCCCCGATCGCCGTAACGCCCGCGGAGTACGTAACCCAGATCGGCTGCAGCGATGACGCTGTCGGCTTTATGGCAGCGCAGCAGTTCCTAAACGACAGCGTGGCCGGTATGCGTATCCTCGTTGTCGGGGCAAGCCCGACGCTGCAGTCGACCACGCAAAGGGAGGGGGCGTTGCGGCGCGCACTGCAGCGATTTGCACCAACGAAGCAGGTGGTTGACTCGCGCTACAGCCTGTCTGACTGGGCGCGGGCGCGCCAGATCACGCAGGATGCCCTTGCAGCCAGCCCGGAGATCAACGCGATCTTTTCCATGGATGAGTTTTCGACACACGGCGTCCTAAGCGCTCTGGGATCGATGAAATCAAGATCCGCGCTCACCGTCGTAGGCATGGGAAACGAAGCTGAATTTGTGCAGGCGGTGCGTGAAGGAACGATGAGCACGATGATCGCGTGTGACGCCTCAACCATCGGTGAACTTGCCATTGACGCCATGCATAGCGCTCTTGCGCACCAGCCGGTGGAGAAGCTGATTCAAACAGAGGCGCTTGCCGTTACGCGGGAGAACGTGGACTCGGCTGCCACACAGCGCATGTTGAAGTAGCCGGGTTCAGGAGAGCAGGTGCACCTGGAGATCGCGCCACGACGCCCTGGAGTAATAGCTGCGCACACCCACCTGGCCGCGGATGGGCGAGCAGTCGTGCTCCACGTAGGACAGGGTTGCACCCTCTCTGGTTTGGAGATCTTCGGCCTGCACATGAAAGGTGCACTCGCGCGCGGTGAAGGTAAGCCGGTACCAGTGCATGGCGTGGATTGCATGCGGAAAGGGCGTGGTGGCAAGCTCGCGAAAGCTGAAGTTCATGGCGCCAATGATGAGAGCATGATCGTCGAGCCGCAGAGCAGCGTAGTAGCCCTGGTGTGCGTCTACGCCGATGCGAGGATTCTGCACGCGCAGCAGAAGGCCGGCGTCGCCGAAGCGCGGATCGCCGGGTTCGGTGTCAAAGCGGAGATCGGTCGCCACAGAGTAGTTGCCATAGTTTTGAGGACCACCCACCAGCTTGTCCCCGCGGCCATTGACCCGGTCGGTGTAGATGCCGTTCTCGAGAGCCCAATCGCCACCGTACGCCTGCCAGTTGGCGGCACTGCGTTCCTCAAAGAGGGGGAAGGTATGCGCGCGCGCGTTCCAGCGCACATAGGCAGCAACACCGGCGAAGAGAACGCAGGCTCCCGCGGCAAGAAGGGAAAGACGAGTCATGCGTGTTCGAAGCAGCTTGCTTGTGCCATTGCCGGATTGTAGTCTCTTGGTGCTCAGGTCGGCGGCTGGTCTGCCACGGCAGCGGTTGCAGAGGTACTGAGGTGGCGTCCTCGCGATGAACAGATCTCCGCATGCGGCAATGAGACGAATGGGCCCCCGGCAGCGAGCGGTCCTGTGCGGCATGCTGGCCATGGCGCTCGGGCCAGCGCTGACGGCGCAAGGGGATCTTCGCCTGTCGTCCATCCACAATCTTCTGCAGGGTCGCACCTCTGTTCCGCTTGTGCTGTTACGAGGCACCGTCACCTATAACGGTGGTGAAACCATCGTGCAGGACGGGAGCGGTGCCCTGGCCGTGGAGCGGAGCGCACTCACATCGATTTCTTCCGGCGATGAGGTAGAGGTGAAAGGCCGGCTCGAGATGCGCAGCGGCATACCGATCGTGCGAGAGGCAGATGTGCGCCGGCTCTGGTCGGGTTCGATGCCGCTGCCGCTGGCCATTTCACCCGATGAGGCCGCAGAAGGCGCTTACAACGGCATGCTGGTGGAAAGCGAAGGCAAACTGATCAAGGCAGATACGGGTGGAACAGGAACAGTGCGGCTGACGCTGGACGGTGGGACGCAACTGTTTACCTGTGTGCTTGAGCGGAGGCCGCCAATCGCGACGATCCGCTACGAGACCGGCGCGACTCTGCGTTGCATGGGTGTGCTTTTTGTTGAGCAGAGGCCCAGTTCGCTGGGGGCCGGTACGTTCCAGATCCTGCTGCGCAGCGGGATGGATCTGAGGCAGCTGCAGGCGGCACCGTGGTGGACTCCGCGACATCTGCAAATGCTGTTCGCGCTGTTTGTCCTGCTGCTGTGGGCGGCGTACCGCATCCATCTGCGGAACATGCAGGCGCGTCTGGCGCTCGTGCTGGAGGAGAGGACACGCATCGCCCGCGAGATCCACGACACGTTAGCCCAGGGCTTTGCAGGGATTGCGCTGCAACTGCAAGCGCTGACGCGCACCATGGGTGAGCAGTCCGCTGCGTCAGAGGCGCATCTTGCGATGGCGCTTCTGATGGTGCGCCGCAGCCGGGCAGAGGCGCACCGCTCCATCGCCACTCTGCGCACACTGCACAGCTGTGAGAACCTGACGGCCGTGAGCGAACGCCTGCTCCGGCAGTTGACGGAGCCGGCCGGGATCGCACTCACGGTGTTGGAGGTTGGCATGCCGCGGCCGCTGCCGGACGAGGTGGCCAGTCAGCTTATCCGGATTGCGCAGGAGGCGATTGCCAACACGGTAGAGCACGCACATGCGAGACATGTGACCGTGACAATCCAGTACTGCAGTGCCGCATTGACTATGGAGATTCGCGATGATGGTCACGGCTTTGATCTGGCGAACGCTCGATCGCTCGACACGGGGCATTTTGGGATCACCGGTATGTACGAGAGGGCCGAGGGAATCCATTCACGTCTGGCAATCCAATCCAGTGAAAGCGGTACGGTGCTGCGGATTGAGGTGCCGCTCGCGCCACGTTTGCGTAGCCGGAGAGGGCTTATGCTCCGTGCTCCAAGGCAGGCCGCTGGCCATCGTTGAGAGGGCGTGGCGCAGGGTTCTCCACAGTAGTGCCGTTCCGTGATCCCGTCTGCGGAGCGGAAATGCTCTACTCAAGGCGGACGATGCCGCGCTTCAGTGCAGCGGTGGCAGCTTCAGTCCGGTCAGTGACTTCGAGCTTGTTGAAGATGACTTTGATTTGACTCTTTACGGTGCTCACGCTGACGCCGAGAACATCGGCAAATCTCTCGGTTGAAGAGTCCCTTGGTGACGAGCTTGAGCGTCTCCAGTTCTTTGGGGTTCAGTGCCTCTCGTGGGAGCCGTTCTGCAAGGCGAGAGGCGATTTCAGGCGGAATGCATTTGCGCCCATCGTGTACGGCGCGGACAGCGTCGGCAAGCTCCTCCTGACCGATGTCTTTCAGCACATACCCTCGCGCGCCGGCCTTCACCGCCTGGTAGACCTCCTCTTCGGTGCAGTAGCTGGTCAGCATGAGCACCTTGGCCTGCGGGTCCTCGGCGCGCATCTTTGACAGCGCGGCGAGGCCACCGCCATCCGGCATGCGAAGATCCAGCAGCACAACATCCGGGCGAAGAGCACGATGCATCTCGACGCACTCGCCGCCGCTGCGGGCCTCGCCGGCCAGGGCAAAGCCAGGTTCGATTCCGATCAAAGACTTGAGTCCCATGCGAAAGACGAGATGGTCGTCCGCGATCAGGATGCGAATCGTGCCACTCATGCGCGCTCCTCCGAGCAGGGTAGTTTGCAGGATCGCCAGTGTATCTGGTTGAGAGCCATCGAGAACACCCGTGACTTCTCATTCATCCGTGCTTGAAGCTTACGCGCGACGGGAACTTAGGCCTTCCTGGGACGAACGGCGTCACCTGCACGCGGCAGGGAAGTTGCCGTGAGACCCGCTACTTCATCGATGAGCAGAAGCTGCCCAGCAGCCATAGAAGAGAAGGTGTTTCTCTGGCCGCTGGGCCACCGCACGCGGATGTCAGCAGTCTTTGCTGTGCCAAGGCCAAAGTGCAAACGGCTATCACTGTTTGAGAGAAAGCCCGACTGGCTTAGGACCTCCTGCAGCTGACGGCGGCCGCCATAGGTCAAGAGGACCTGTGCGCCGATGGCGCTCCGGTTGGATTTGCGCCCGACAAGTTTTACCTTCAGCCAGTTCCCACCGTGCACGAGATCGTTCCGAAGAAGAGACGGCGGCTCGTTCAGGTTGACGATCAGCGCATCGAGATCACCATCGTTGTCGAAATCACCAAAGGCAAGCCCGCGGCTGCAGTGGTTCGCGGATACACCGGGACCTGCCTCATCGATGAGTTCCTCAAACTTTCCGCCATCCAGATTCCGGAAGATCACGCGCGGCGTCTTGAGGGGGTACGCCGGCAGTTTCGCCGCGATCTCGGGATACACATTGCCGGTCACGAAAAAGATATCGGGCAGGCCGTTATTCGTCAGGTCGGCGATGCCGGCACCCCAGCCGATGAAGCGCGTCTCCACGGCAATGCCCGAGGATGAGGTGATGTCGTCGAAGTTGCCCTTGCCGAGGTTGCGATAGAGAACGTTGGTGTCATCGGCGAAGTGCGTCTTGAACAGGTCGAGCCGGCCCTCGAGAAAACAATCGCCGGCACCGACACCCATGCCCGCCTGCTCCTGACCGTCTTCGCTAAAGGCAACGCCGCGCTGCACAGCCTCCTCACGAAACGTACCGTCATGATTGTTCATGAAAAGCACGCTCGGGGTTGAGTCGCAGGCCACGTAGATATCGGGCCACCCGTCGTCGTCGAAGTCTGCGGCGAGCACGTTCAGGCCATAGGTCTGTTTCACGGCAGCAACGCCACTCTCCACACTCACGTCGGTAAAGGTGCCGTTCCCGTTGTTGCGATAGAGCAGGTGCTGGCCGTATGGCAGGCCGCGCGGGCCGCAGTTGACCGGCACTCCCTTGAAGTTGCAGTTTGTATCAGCGCTGGGTTTCGGCGCGTGCTGAAAGTCGAAGCCGGCGTAGCTGCTGATAAACAGGTCCAGGTGACCGTCGCGGTTGTAGTCAGTGAAGGTGCAACCCGAGCTCCAGAGCGGCGGGCCTTTGCGAAGAAGGCCGGCAGCTTCGGTCACGTCCGTGAATGTTCCGTCGCCGTTATTGCGATAGAGCTTGTTCTTCCCCCATTGGGTCAGGAAGAGATCCTCATGGCCGTCATTGTTGTAGTCACCAATACACACGCCGGATGCCCAGCCCACCGACCACAGACCCGCCTGCCGGGTCACATCGGTGAAGGTGCCATCGCGATTGTTTCGGTACAGCCGGTTGGAGGTATCCTCCGGCGCTCCGTTGACCCTGGTTCCGCTCAGCAGAAAGATGTCAAGCCAGCCGTCGTTGTCATAGTCGAAAAAAGCGCAGCCGCAGCCGATCGTCTCGAGGATGTAATCCTTCCGGTCAACTTCCCCATAGACGGTTGCGTGCCGCAGGCCGGCCCCGGCAGCAACGTCCGTGAAGTGGGCAGGGAAGGGCAGGCCCGAGGGTTTGCCTCGCGCCTGCGCCTTCACGCCGCGCGAGGCTACGCCCTGGCCAAAGGCGCTGGCGGCTCCCGCGTACAGGCCGACCTCCAGGCTAAGCTCCAGAAATGTGCGCCGGGTCGTCTTCATCGTCACGGCTTCTGAACTGCTGCTCGACCCGTGCTGGCGGCGGTTGTCGACGGATCCAGGATCAGGTGAATGCGATTTTTCTCAGTCTCTTGCGCTCGCTCTTCAGCGACGGCGTTTGCCAGCTGCAACGCAACGCGATCGGCATCCTGCGCGCGATTGGTTCGCCGGTAAGCGGCTATCAGCTGGTTCAGAGCGGTGCGGTCATGTGGATCGAGTCTTGCCGCCGACTCCAGGTGCTGGATGGCGGCCTCGTTACGGCCTGCTTTCAGATCGAGCTTGCCCAGCGCTGCATGCGCCTGCGCGAGGTCTGGCTGATGCGCAATCGCTGCTTCCAGGAGGTGCTCCGCGCGCCTGAAGGAGACGTCGCCAGGGAGTGCGCCCTTCCGTATCAGCAGGTCCGCCAGCATGTAGC
>CAXTSF010000141.1:0-9049 GCA_964246865.1 uncultured Terriglobus sp. | reverse complement strand
GTCGAAAGGTCCAAGGGGGATCTTCGCTTCCTCGGGGAGCAGCATGAGGAGAAAGGTGGCCAGTGGCAATGCCTTTTCAAAGCCCTTGCCGATACTGATGTAGGTCAGGGAAAGAAGGGCCAGAGCGTCGATGATGAGGACCAAGGTCATGACGCTATCCGGCTAGTTGAGAAGGCGAGCTGGGATGAGCGGAGATGCCGCTGGCGGTGGTTGAACCACGCCAGCCCGGATCCGGACATCATAAAGGTAAGCAGGAGCAGCCAGTGTCTTTCGATCACGGCTTCCCAGGTTTCTCCATGGAGCCGGTAGTATCCGTCGATCAGAGATCGCCCAATAGAGTAGCGGGAGAGGTATCGGTCTCTGCCGTCTGAGATCCAGCGCAGAGCAGTGGCCCGGAAGGTCCCTTTCTGAAGATCGACCTCTACCGGTGCTGCGTCATGCTCATAGGTAAGACGAATCAGAGCCTCACTCTTCCGCGGAGAGGCTAGCTGAAACTCGACCCCGGCATCTGTGTGTCGATACCGGACTGACTGACCATCTACCTTGACATCGATGACCCTGTTTGCGGGGAACGCAGCGGAGCCGACGAAGTACACGACGTTCTCTCGCGGCGAAGTGCGCAGAGCGATCTCCCTGGAGAGCATACGAACATCGACGTTCCCGTCCTCCCTGCGTCGTATTTCATACAGGTGCCGCATAAGATCGCCGAGACTGAGCCACTTGGTTTCGGGACTTAGCTGATGTACAAGATCAGCCGTCGCGTTGAAGGCGCCGGCACCCTGCGCGAAGAAGGCCTGATGTGCATAAAACAGAAGCGGATTGCCGAGATAGGCGTGGATGGCAAGGTCCACACGAGACACCGGTGCTTCCGTGGAAAAGCGGGAGAGGCTCGGGATGTATCCGTACGCGATGGTGTAGGGCTTCAGCAGAAATAACGGATCGTTGGGGAATGCCCGATCCAAAGGAACGTCAACAGAGTTTGCGGTTCCTAGGAAGCCATGTGCCTGAAGAGCATCGAACGTTGCTTGAGGTGCGACCGCATGTGGGAAGACCATGAACCTGTCATACGCAAGACCCGTGACGGCATGCATTCTGTCCATGCGCGCCGTGCCCTGGTCCAGATCGAAGATCTGACGTGACAGCGAGTTCTGCTGATAGTCTCCGAACTCGCGATGGGCATGGTTATTCCCGTGCAGGCAAAGGGAGTAGAAGCTCTGGTTGTCCTTAAAGAGACGAACCACTTCGGGCCTGCTGCGGTCATAATTCCACGGGATAAAGGCAATCGTCGTGTGGAATCGGTGGCTCTTCATCGCCAGCAGCAGATCTTCGTAGTTCAGGTTTCCGTATGGCTGGGTGAGCCAGGGATCGTCGACGGTGAAGTTGGCGTAAGCTCCATCGAGATGCCAGCTATTGTCACGCGCGATATAGCGCAGGAAGAGCAGAAAGGGTGCAACGGACGAGAAGGCTTCGGCGAGACCTGAAGGCTTACCGGCCACATTCGCGCTCAGTACGGAGAGCTGCGGAGCGAAGAACAGCTCCTGCTTGTTCAGGAGAGTCTCATAGAGTAACGGAGCCGATAGACCATCAGCGTCTGTGACCAAGATGGGTCGGCCCTGCGCAGATCGCTGTTCTACCAGGCGGCATACAGGTGAACGGGTATTCGGAAGGTGTACCCCGGAGAGAACGCCGGCGAAAGAGGTGTTGGGACAATCGTGATTGTTTTTGAGCGCTGTCCGTGGTTAGAGATCGAGCAGCGACTCAGCGCTCCGTCCGACCACCGGCCGAGAAGTGCTGGATCCGTGTCAGCGCCGATGTCATAGACCAGGATAGGTATTGCAGGCTTGCCCGGACGCGTCCTTTGCTCGTGAAGAACGAGATCAAGGGAGGCAAGTAGTGGTGCGGGGATAAGGATGGCGAGCTTCGTTGGGCTCCTTCGAAGATCGCTTGCCAACACGAGAGGATGGCTTGCAGTGATCTCCAGCAGTTCCAGCTTCAGACCCATAGAGTCGACCAGATTACGCAGCTGATTATCTTCTCTCGATGGAGCTTTACTGTCGTGTATGAGTAAAACGACCTGAGTATGACCTACCGAAGTCAGGATAAGGAAGCATAGAGCAAGCACGCTGCTCCGAGAGAACCTCGAACTGAATAGGTTCGTCATTATTCGCCTTAGTCCCTGCTGTTTCACCCAGCCAACACTCCGTCATCCAATGTCAGGTAGAACTGGGCCGTATCTCCCTGCTCCTGTGAGTTGAGATCCTTTGCGAGCCGGCGCATCTTTTGGCATTGCTGCCTGTCCGGTTTCAACATGTCGCGAAGCGGGATATCGCGCTGGTACGATTCGCTCCCCCAAAACTGGAACTCGTTTGAGTCGTAGACGACGCGGTCGATCTTGAAACCGCTGTTGCGTGCTAACACGCTGAAGCTCTGGCGTGTATGAAGAAACCAGTGCCGGGGAGCATCGAGCTGTACCCAGTCTGTCTTGTAATTCACCCAGGCCCAGGCAAGCAGTGGAAGACTGACTACGCATACACCCGAGCGCTTCAGGTGCTCTCCCGCCTTCCGCAGCATCTCCTGTGGCATATGTTCCAAGGAGTGACGGAAGAGAATAGCGTCGTACTTGCCCTCGACCTCCTCCAGCGTTTTTCGTTGCACACGGACGCCAAACCGGTCCCGGATGTCCTCGCGTATGAATGGGTCAACGCCAGAGGCGTGGTAACCAAGCTCGCGCAGATCTCCCAGCAGGGAACCAGCCCCGCAACCGACATCCAGCAGGGTCATGTCTCGCGTCAGCTTGAGACGCCGAATGACATCGAGGTCTGTTCGAGGCCGCCAATTGACCAGGAATGAGAGCCAGGAGAGATAAAGCGAATCGCGTATCTTCCGCATGAGTTGTGGAGGCCGGGGAGCCAGGCTGTAGTAGTTGCCCGGGTAATAGCGGCCGAGATCTTCTGGAATGTCTACCAACGAAAGGCACCCGCAGTTCGTACATTCCCAGTAAAGGAACTCGTCGCGCGTTCCGAGCATCATTTCACGCACGCGATGAGGTGTCCCCGTCGCCGACTCGCAGATCTTGCATTGATTTACATGCATATGCGTGTAGCTCCTTTCGAGATGGTTGGCTCGCTCCTCAGTGCTGGAGGAGTGCTGCTGTGAACCGAAATACGTGGATAGAAAGGGCTGCGACGAAAAAGGGATCGTCGGAAACGTTCGATGAAGGCGAGAGCCGTGGCTACCGGCCGTGCGCCCCAGGCAGGGTACCGCGCGAGCCGGGCAATGGAGAGTTCCCGTTTTTCTCTTGCGAGCTCTCTGTTGGCGAGCCATGTCAACCCGGCAAACTGAGGGCGGGCATCGATGGAAGCGACCATGGATCTGCGGATCCGGACCAGATCCTCTCGAAGGCGGATCTCCTCACGCACGGCCGCTTTGGCCCAACTGCCCGGGCTTGCATCGTGGTACACAACCAACTCCTCCGAAAGAAGTGCCCAGGGTCCTTCGAGAGCCAGCCGGAACGGCAGGTCATAGTCTTCGCCAAACCGGAGCGACTCGTCGAAGTAACCTACGCGCTCCAATACGTCACGCCGAATCGCGATCGATTGGTTGAACAGAACGAAGCGATTCAGGAGAACCTCCACCGGATTACTCCAGATGCCTTCCTGAAGATCAGGAGCCATATCTGCAATGGTGAATGTGTTGGATCTTTTTCCGTTCGCGTACACGACGGAGCAGTTGCACAGACAGCAGACAACATCCGGCCCTGCCGATTCGAGCAATTCCATCTGGCGCTGCAGCTTTGTCGGTAGCCAGAGATCATCTGAGTCTAAAAAGGCAACGATGTCGCCCTTCGCCGCACGTATGCCGCGATTCCGCGCGATGGCCGGTCCTGCATTCTCCTGCCGCAGAACGCGGATCCGCTCGCCATAGTTCTGCAGAATCTGCTCTGTCCCATCTGTCGATCCATCATCAACGATGATGAGCTCAATTTTGGAGTAGGTCTGCCCGAGAATGCTGTCGATGGCTTTCGGGAGTAACTGAGCCCGGTTATACGTGGGGACAATGACGCTGACCAGCAGGTCTGGAGGCATGGGAATGGTTCCTGAGAGAAGGCAGAAAGTAGAAACGAGCGACACAGCCGGGGGATCGCATCGCGTCCCGACCGCGTCAAAGTTTGATTCTTTACAAAGGCGAGATTCGGCCATCTGCACGTTCAACCATCTGCACGATGAGGCTTCAGCGTTGGCCGGATGCGGCACCGCCTGATCACAGGAAGCGATCAGGCGGTGTGGGATCTGCAGAGCTAAGCGGTGGTTCGAACGTCAGGGAGCGGAGTGCAGGTTTGCTACCGAAGCACGCCGGTAACGTGAATAGGCGGTGCCGGTTGGTTTCCCGGAGCAGCCTGATAGGCGCCGATATCAGAGGTTGCGCCCGAGGTGCGGGGAGTTCCGAGGAGGTCGACGCCGACGCCTGTGGGTACACCGGCCCCAATCGCTGGACTGCCGGGCTGGATGTTAAAGTTGCAGCCAGCACAGAAGGAGGACGATGTTCCGGCGCTGATGATTTTGGGATCCCTATCGACGATGTCCTGGGGAAAGGAGCCTTTGCCGAACTGCCCATTCTTTGCGAAGTAGAGGTTGTTGGATCCCGTAATCGACGCGCCGTCGTTTGAGTACATGGATGTCTGGTCTCCCAGACTCAGGTACAGATTGTCAACGTACTTCGCGGAACCGGAGTTGTTGCGGAAACCCTCCGTGCCATCGACACAGGTGTTATTGGCAAAGGTAGTTGCGCCGAGGTTGCCATCTTCCATGACCCAGCACCAGGGATGGACCGGGCCGGCCTGACATAGATGGCCGGAGCCGTCATCGGACGGCGGATACGCGAAGACATTGTTCGTCACTATCCAGTTCGAAACATCGCCATTGCCGCCATTGTCCTGAACGATCACGCCTTCATGATGGTTGAAGCAGATGTTCCGGTCAAAGGTGATGTTCTTGGAGACCTCGGTTCCATCGCCGGTCGTATTCCAAGCCTGAACGCAATCCATATGGCAGTCATAACCCTGGCACGAGTTGCATGTGTTGCCGTGCATGTAGTTGTGGCGGATCGTGGTTCCGACCCCCCATGCGTTCATGTAGTCGTGGTCGCTTCCAGGTTCATCGCCCACAAGAGCCGTGATCTCGTTATCGGAGATCGTGCAGTTATTGCAGGCGAAGTAGATGCCGTTCGAAACGGTGTGAATGTAGTTCTTTGAGATCGTGAAGTTTTTTGCGTATCGCGCGGATTGCACGCTGCCAACGCCGGAGAAGTAGATCCCGCCACCTGTCGCTCCGTTACCCTCGATCTCGTTGTTGGTAATTTGTACGTTTGAGGAACCGGCATTTACCGAGATACCGCCACCCCTGAAATGAAGGCAATCAATGTTGAGGAAATTGCCTGCGACTGTGACCGATCCATTCAGCGTGACCTGGGAGGCGGGGTGCGCTCCAGTTGGACTATTTACGTCTTTGAAGGATGTCGTCGGGCACCCCGATCCACTCTGCCCGCGCAGTGTGATTGCACCGGCTCCCGATCCACTTGCGTTCAGACTGATGGATTCCGTGTACACACCAGGGCCGGCCTGCACGACGTCGTTGGGAGAGGTGGCGAGACCGACCGCATGGCTGATGGTCTTGCATGCAGTTGCCGCGGATGTACATGGACTGGCGTCGTTGCCTGTAGGAGAAACGTAATAGGTCGTTGCGTGCAAGGAAACGCTCAGGGCTAAAAAAATCCCTGAAAAAAGAGACAGCTTAATCAAGAAAGACCGCATAGTTCTCCTGGTGTTGTTTCGAAAGACATAAACCAGGAGATTCAAGCGACTCGCGTGACCGGCCGGGGCCACACAGGAGTCAGAGGTGAACAAGTACGACAAAGGCTGTTTGCTGCGCTTTTCGAATGGATGCGCTTCAGCCGTGACTACTTCGGATAACGGAAGTATATCGCCGCAGGGCAGAGCAGGCCGAGGTTCCAAGTGGTAGATCCTTCCGTGCCGGGTAGAAGGAATTGCTTGACTTATGGGTGGCTTTGCCCGGCCAGCAATGAAGGCGAGCGTTCTGGGGCTGGCGGGCGACTTTGTAGTTTGCCGGGATGCAGAGACCAGCGGCCGATGCGGATCCATTTCTGCCGCACTTTGCTGGCGCGCCGGACCCAGCGTTGCTTGTTAAGTACCCTGGCGAACATAAGTGCCGGCGCGAGCAGTCCAACGCGCAGTATCGCGCTCAGAGCTAAACCGAGGCGGAATAGAAGTGCGTCTCCCCTCCCGCGTGTTTGAAGCAGGAAGCGATAGACGGAATCGCGCATAGCAACGTCCGCGAACCCATCCTCCCGCTGGCCGGTGCTCTGTCCTCCAAAGTGGATGACCTCTGCTTCGGAGCAGTGCAATACCTGCTTTCCCGAGGCGTGGATCCTGAAGCACAAGTCGACCTCCTCTGCGAACATGAAGTAGGCCGGACTGAACCCGCCGGCCTCCTCGAAGATCTCGCGCCGGATCATCAGACACGCACCAGAGACGACGTCCACAACTTGAACTGGCTTTTCCCGGACGTACAGGCAGCGCTTGCCCCACAGCGGAAGCGTCGGACAGAGACGCTGGAGAGCTCCCAGGCCGAGTAGCTGGTTAAGGACCGTTGGAAAGTTCTGCACGCAACTGGTCTGCAGAGTAAGGTCGGCATTGAGGAGACGGCATCCGGCGGCGCCTGCCTCGGGCCTGGCAACCAGATGCTGGAACATCCTGTGTACTGCATCGTCTCGCAATAGCGTATCGGGATTGAGAAAGAGAAGTACCTGCCCTGAAGACTGGCGGGCGCCCAGGTTGTTCGCCCCTCCAAATCCGAGGTTCGTGCCGGAGAGCAGCAGCTCCGCTGTTGGGAATCGATCGGATAGACGCTGGCAGGGCGCATCGGCGGAGGCATTGTCCACAACGATGATCTCGTACTGCAGCCCCTGCACCGTCGACTGAATGGACGCAATGCATTGCTCCGCAAATGCGATGCTGTTCCAATTAACGAGAATGATCGAGAGGTCAATCAAGGCTGGCTCTATCAGGAGAATGTCTCGGGCGTGTTATCGCCAGATGGTGTTTCTAAAACAGAGCCGCCGAAGCTGCTGCTCCCGGACATAACGGATGAGTCGCGGATCATCGACACGTGCCACGCGCCGGCATGCCGCCAGCAGGTAACCGTAGAGCAGTCCCGCGGCACCTCTGACGAAGGGGCGCTTCGGCAGATTCCGTACGAATTTCATGGCCATAAAGAGCGGATGATAGCCGGCAATATAGTTCCATTCACCCTTCTTGACGGCATTTTGCCAGGCTCCATTCGCGGCACCGGTGTGCCGGTAATGAATGACATGCAGATCGGCGAAGGTTCTGCTCTTCCAGCCCAGCATATTGGCTTTGACCTCGTCGAGAGTATCCCAGGCAGCGCCTCGGGTGACGCCCCCAAGAGCTTGCCAGCAGGCTCTGCGATAGATCTTTGTCGCCCCTCGAACATGGAAGGCCGGGTTGCGCTCCACAATCGTCTTGCCGACCTTGATATGACAGATCGCACCTCCGCCGACGCCCAAACGCTCGTCCCTCCGGAACTCCTCAAAGCACCGTTCGAAGTAGTCCGGACTGAAACCGAGATCGCCATCCAACTTGATGAGGTAGTCCCACCGCGATTCAGTCAGGTGTTCCAGGCCGTAGTAGAAAGCCAGGATTTCTTTGGCTTCGCGAGCCCTCCTGCCACGCTTCTGCCTGTCCTCCACCTCGTTGTTTGCAGCAGAAGGGCCGAGAGGTGCAGTTTTGTGGACCGGTGTGATCCATGGATGCTGTCTGGACCATCGGGTGATGATCTC
Source organism: uncultured Terriglobus sp. (assembly GCA_964246865.1). GTDB lineage: Bacteria > Acidobacteriota > Terriglobia > Terriglobales > Acidobacteriaceae > Terriglobus. The sequence goes on along the minus strand of CAXTSF010000141.1, from coordinate 1,174 downwards.
CAACGTAGCATCCGATGAGCCGTCGTTGACGAGGATGTATTGCAATGGCCGAATCGTCTGTTGGACAACGCAGCGGATCGTCTCGTCCAGATACTCTGCCTCATTGCGAACCGGGCTAATGATGATGTAGCGGGTGTGGTCTGCCTGCGCTGGCTTCGCTTCTACAGCTTCCATACATCTCCTTCTCTGCGCCGTGCGCACGCAATACGCAGTGCGCAGCTTTCTTGAAAGGCTGCTTAGGAGGCCTCGAGCGGCAGCCCAGCATCGCGCCGGGTCAGCAGTCTGAAGGTGGTCAGCAGCTTACGGACAGGTTTTGGAATCTGGTCGGGTGAAAAGAAAGAGAGTAGTGTTCGGACGGATAAGGTCGCGCTCGCGAGCATCGCGATCGTTCCGAGACAGACGCTGTAAGCGAGGGGTAAAAGCTGTACGCCAAGAAAGACGAGCCCTACGAGACACACTGTGCAGAATCCGACACTCTTGATCTTCTCTTCCCATCGGAACTGGCTCAGGCGGCGAAGAATCGTGTACAGCATGGCCCAGTGGAATAGGTAGGAGCCGAAAGAGGCGATGCCCGCCCCGCCCAGACCGAAGCGCTGAACGCAAATCCAGGCGAGACCGACGCTGACGACTCCCCACGCCAACTCGCATAGGACAAAGAGCCGCCGTTTCGCCTTGGCCACGATCACGTAACCCATAGGAAAACTGACAACCTGCAGCAGTGCACCCAGACAGACCCAGCGAAGGATGGTGACGGCGGCCGCGAACTTGGCACTGTAAAAAAGAGAGATTACCAGCGGCGCAAATGTGACACTCGCGAGGATCCCAGGTCCGGCGAGCAGCAGTCCAACGAGAGCCTGTTCGTTCACGAGACGGTTGGACGCGGTGTCGTCATGCGCACTCGCAGTCAGGCGCGGATAGAAGTCAGCTCCCATTGCCTGCAGTATGAATCCCACATAGAGACCGCCGAGCGTCCACGCGGACTGGTACAAACCTGCTGCTTCGAGGTTGAACCGGCGGAGAACGATGATGCGGATCGCATACGATGCACCCAGAGTGACCAGAGTGCTCACCATGAAGGCCAAGCCCAGCTTCAGAAGTGCGGAGACCTCGCCAAACAGATGCGCGGAGGGTGTTCCTCGCCGGGTTCTTCGGCCGGGTATGTCTACCTTACGGC